>QIJE01000032.1 GCA_003232385.1 bacterium | reverse complement strand
CTAAGAGTATTAGATATCATTAACGATAAAATCAAACAGATTGCCTCCGGCGACCTTACTTCTAAGATAGAAATATCCGGCGTTAATAAAGAGAGCGAAATCGGCATTATTATCGAACAGGTAAACATCTTAGTCGATTCGCTTTCTAAACAGGTCAAGGGCATTATTAGCACGTCCGACTCTTTAAGTTCTCAATCCGAAGAACTAAATGCATCCTCTAAAGAATTCGAAGAAACTATAGGGCAGATGAGGAAGAAGGCTTTATACATAATAGAATCTATTAAACAGATGTCCATTGCGATTATCGAGGTGGCTAAAAATTCTTCCTCCTCTGCACAAAAAGCGGAAGAAACGGAACAGGTGGTGGATTACGGCACTAAATCCGTTAAAGACGTTGCCAACGAAATGAGAAACATTGAGCAAACGGTCTCTGCCGTTTCAGATACGATAACGGAACTCGGTACCTCATCCGTACATATAGGAGAAATCATAAGCGTAATAAACGATATAGCCGATCAGACCAATCTCCTTGCTTTAAACGCCGCAATAGAAGCGGCAAGAGCCGGAGAACAGGGAAGGGGTTTTGCAGTAGTAGCCGATGAAGTAAGAAAACTTGCCGAAAGGACTACTAAGGCGACAAAGGAAATAGAATCTAAAATATCCAGTATGCAAAGAAATACCCAAGATGCCGTTAATTCTATGCAGAAAGGAAAACAAGAGGTTTCCAACGGAGCTGAAATAGCCGCCAAATCGGCGGAAACAATATCCGACATAAATATCTTAATGTCTAAACTTAAGGAAATGATTACGCAAATTGCAACCGCTTCCGAAGAGCAGTCTCAAGTTAGCGAGGAGATATCTCTTTCATCGGAAGAAATAATTAAAGCACAGGATAATGCACAAGCAGGATCCGGACAGGTTATCGCTTCATCGGAAGAACTTGCAAGAATGGCGATTGTTCTATCCGATATAGTAAAGGTTTTTAAAGTTTGAATAAAAATTAGCCGGTTTCTTGATTTTTTAAATTTTATGCCTTATACTTAAGATAAGTAAGGGTTTTATATTTTATAATAACTCATTATCGGCTGTCTTGTTCCGTTTACTTGCATAGTTTGGGACAGGATAATTGCCGAATGTGATGTCCTCCTAACCTGCCGGCCATCAACAACTACTTCCGGCAGGTTCTAATTTTACCTTTTCGGCATATTTAGAGGATTTTTCCTTAAGGTTGCGGCTCTATTACGCTAATTTCTTTTATCTCGTCCGTTTCCCCCGTGCATACCGCGAGAGCTACGGTTTCGATATTAACTATAAGGCGGCATGAGAATGTTCTTTAGGATTTAATATGTAATCTTCCGGAAATAATCTTTGCTCTCCGTTCCTGAGGCAGTACCCGTCTTCAAGTATATATAGGTGTTCGTCCGAACGGGCAACGGCCACCGTTCTAATTATTTTTTCTTCGGTCGGGATAAATTTAATCAAATAGGCTACCCCCTTCCCGTTTTCGAGCCTATCAGTCAACTGTTTCATAAATACTATTTCTTTGCCGTCATACAATGTACCTTCTCCGTAGATAGAACTTGCGGGAGTCCAACTTGTTTCGGGGGTTCGTATAAGAATGGCTGCCGTCTCTATTTTTCTCTTATTTTTAAATACATTAAGTTTTTTTTAACGGTGTTATCAACATAACATTCTTCGGTTTAATTTTAATCTCTGCATTTTCCGACGGTTCATACGGCGAATCTATACCCGTAAAATTCCTTAATTTCACCAATTTTGAAGCGTCTTATCTTTTCGCTTTAGAAACAACACTATATCTTTAAAATCCCTCTGATTTCTGCGATATCTTTTTTATTTATCGTCTTGAAGGCAACCGATAAACCGGAGTATATGATAATTCCGGCGATAACGCATACAATTAAATCGGGAAATATCATCTTGATAATATCTACTAAAAATGCCATTATTGCCGATATAGCCAATACTTTTATGAAATTAATAATGTTAAACGATATTTCCTTTATGTGCTTCAAGGAAAAGACTACTAAGCTGCAGCACATAATAACTTCGATCGCAAGGCTGGATATCGCCCCGCCATATACCCCGTATTCTTTAATAAGTAAAAAAGAAATCACCAATCCACCGACAGTTGCAAAAAATGCCGATAATATCAAGCTTTTTCTATCGTTTAATGCCGTCAAAAAACCAAAAAATGCCGAGGATATGGAAACAAGGAATACCGACCATATCATAATTCTCATAAGTTCCGCACTAATTATGAAATTACCCCCGAAAAGCTTCAAAATCAGTAATTTGCTTATTACGAATCCCCCGAAACTAATGGGTATCGAAAATGTATAGGCAAATCTTATAAGCTCGCCCATCATTGATGATTGTTTCTCTTTATCGTTTTTTTGTATAGCCTCTGAAATTATAGGGATGAAGGCTCCTGCAGTCAAGTTAAATAATATAAAAATAAAAACGATAAGTCTGTTGGCTATATAGTAAAAGCCGATGCCGCTATCGTCGGCAAATATTTTCAGGAATAAAACGGGAAAACTCGTATAAATGACGATAAAGCCGGAAACTATCCCGAACGGAATACCGTTTAAAATAAGATGTTTAAAATTATTTATACTGAAATTAAATTTAAAAATTCCTTTTATTCCGTTTAGAAATTTAGCCTGAATTGAAGCCGTTAGGAATGCGCCGATTAAAAAAAACAGTACGGCTATCATATAGTAATTCTTATTAATCACAAAAAGGAAAACGCCGGCAAAGTAAGCCAACCTTCCTATTAATAGCGATAAAGATAAAATCTGATTTTGCTCTAACGCTTTTACCGCCCAGCTAAAATTAAAGGTATTTATTATCAGAGCAATCGATATCAATATCAGCATATCTCTTTGAACCTGATCGAATTTAAATAAAACGGCAATAATAATCATTAATGCCGCAGATAATAATGCCGCTACGATATTGAACGAAAAGATATTTCCTATAATTTTATTCGCATTTACCTTATCCTTGGAAATCGCAGCTTCTCCATATGCCGATAAACCGGAATCCGCAATAATAGCAAAATATCCGAGAAAAATCAGAGAAAAAGCATATTCTCCATATACCGAAGAGCCGAGTC
>QIJE01000035.1 GCA_003232385.1 bacterium | reverse complement strand
GATTCAGGCTTCCGAATACAAACGGAACCCCTGCGGATGCTACACAGATTACGCAAGGACTTAGTCTGCCTAATCCGTGGCCGGTCCCTATAATGATTGAGCCGGCTATTCAATATCAGCATTATACGAATGAAAACGTAAGTTCTCAAACGGACGGATTCAGCGCAGGCGCCGATATAGTAGCCGCGGGTGCATTTAAGCTATATACCCCGTTTGCCGATTCTGTTTCGTTTTACGTCCACTATGGAGACAGCCCCTTGGCTCAAAAACAGGTTGTCGCTTCTATCAATGGAATAGGAAGCGGATTTGGAATTGCCCCTCATCTGTTTAACCTTAAGATCGGGCAGGTAACAACGGCAAGCCCTTATTTTTACAGACAGGCGCCGTTTTATCTCGTCGGCCCCGGTCCAGCTCAAAACGGACAAGGTCTTGCAGTTGGCAATGACGGCGAGTCGGGCGCATTGATTCACGCTAGAAACGCAGGGTTAGATATTTACGGAACACCGGGGTATCATTTGTGGTATAAAGTGACGGTAACGAACGACGCCGGAGCCTCCACTGTCAATGCAAATACCAACGGCGCTTCCAATGCAATGGAGTATTCTTATCAGTTAAGAGAAATAACCCCGATTTCGGCAGGACAATTAGAATTTGGTTACTACGGCGCAACGATAGCGGAGCCTATGGGCGGAGCGGCAGGTTACACTAACCGCATTTTAGTTAACGGCTTTGATGCCGATCTCGCAAATAATATCTACGAAGTGGGCGCAACGTATATAACTCAGAGTGATAGTCATCCTTACGGGAATCCATCGGTTGCTTCTACCCCCATTACACTTAGAGGGGCAGTAGTAGGGAACACCGGTTCAAGCAACGGCTATTCGACATTTGAATTATACGGCAGATATCTTTTTCCGAAACTTTTTCTCGGCAACGCGGTCATGTTGAGTGTTGATTATGCTCAGTATTCTTGGAATCATAAGGATTTACAAGAAGGTTTTAACGGCAACGCCGCCGCATGTCCGGCGAATGGCAACCTCTATCAATCGGGGGTTTACAATAATAGCAACGGTTGTACTAATGAAGGCATAAAAGATGCTTTTGATGTTTCCGTATGGTTTAATCTGGCTTATAACGCGCATTTGTATCTTGAATACTTTGCGACCAATAAATCGCAGGATAATTCATTTGGAACCGGCCTCGACTTCGCATTCTAATTTGAACGGGTTGAGTCTATGACTAAAAGGATTAAGCGATAAACAAAAATAAAAGCGGGTGGGCTCTCCTATCCTCCCCTCCCGCTTTTATTTTTCTCATAAGAGCGCTGCTTGATATTAGAAAAATTACTGCGAAAAGAACAGGGCATGAGCCCCCGCTTCATGAAATAAACTCGCCTGAATACATAATTTGTGTAAAAAACAACATAAAAAAATATTGACATAGTATATAAACAGGTATTATAATTATGTCAAGTGTCAAGCTTAGGCCTAAAACGGTCGGTCTTGTATATAAAGATAAAGTCGGGTAATTTAAAGGTAAGTTTTAACAAATTTTTTTTAAGTATTGACAAAGAGTAATTTAGATATATAATAATTTATATAATAGAATGCTTTGTATTGGGCGGTATAAAATTTTAAAATAATATTAAGGAGGTGAAAAAGGAGAGGAATCAAAACTTATTTTTCCCGATTCGTTAGACTCGGGGCAATATTCATTAGTTTTTCAGGTTTATTTTATTAATTTTTAACATTGTTCTTAAGAGGAGAGGAAGTTATGAAAAAAAAATTAATAGTAACTGTAATTGCGTTGTTTATTCTGACGTTTTCTTTCGCAGCGGCACCGAAACAAGCGAACGCAATTCCTGCTTTTGCTCAAAAGTACCATTTTTCATGTGCAGTTTGTCACACGGTATTTCCAAACTTAAACCCGTTCGGCAGGGCATTTTGGAGAAACGGATTCAGGCTTCCGAATACAAACGGAACCCCTGCGGATG
>QIJE01000010.1 GCA_003232385.1 bacterium | reverse complement strand
TTGTTATAATGCGTTATGACAATTTCCGTCATTTTTTATGGAACAAATCAACCTTTCCTTAATGTTGTTGTCGCCTTCCCTGATTATCTCTATTTTTTTTCTTGCAACCTTGATTATAGTGGAGGCTCCACCGGGAAGTTTTTTGCCGTTTATAAGTATAATATCCTCTTTATCCGATGGTAAAAGCGTAAAAAATTTATCTTTCAGCAGGGTATTAAAGTCGGATATACCGCCCTTGCCGGATAAATTGGCGCTCGTTGCCGTTATCGGGAAATCTATTTCTTCGAATAATCTAAGTACAAACGGATGAGGAGAGATTCTTGCCCCGATAAATTCGGAACCCGCGGTAAACAAATATTTTTCGGGTATTTTTTTTGACTTGAAAAGAATAGTAAGCACTCCCGGCCAGAATTTAGAGATTATATCCTCCTCTCGCCTGTTGACCGAGGCAAGGCCTATCAGCATATTTAAGTCTTTGACCAGTATAGGCAAAGGCTTGCCTACATCTCTATCTTTTAAGCGGAAGACCTTCTGTACGGCGGAATTATTTAACGCATCGACTCCTACGGCATAAGACGTTTCCGTAGGATATATAATTAAGCCCGATGATTTTAAATGTTTAGCGATATCCGCATAATCTTCATCGCCGATAGTTTCCATGTCGTAAGTCTTAATCATAGTAAATAATATTTTATTTTTTTAGATTTTCAGATGTTTCTTCGTGGGAGAAAACGATAATATATACCCCGCCCAGCGTAATAAATATACCCGCCCATCGTGAAAACGGAATGGATTCTCCCAGCATTACCGCCGCGAGTATTACGGTTAAAATAACCCCTACACTAATGAACGGATAGGCAATAGACAGGTCTATTTTGGATAATACCTTTATCCAAAAGAACATTGATATTAAATATAAAACTATGCCCGCTAAAACAAACTTATCGGAAAAAATAACGAATAAAATATGGAAAATATCGGTAAAGGCTATCTTGCCGGTTGCCTTCTTTAATCCGTTCATGCCGTATTTCATGAATAATTGAGCAAAAACCCCCATAATAATGCTTATTGCAAGATTAACGAACAGCATGGGTTTTAATTTAATACCGCGCATAAATTTTTCCGATATCTTTCCTATAATATTTATTTTCGAAATTTATTTTTTTTGCAATATCGTAAGCAATATCGACTATCTCCGGCGTTTTACCGTTTACGCATATATTCATGACTCTGCCGCCATTCGTATAGTATTTTCCGCCTATTTTTTTTGTTCCCGCATGAAAAATATGATATTCGTATTTATATTCGGCGCTTATATCCTCTATTCCATTAAAAGAGATTTCATACCCTGTTTTATATTTTTTAGGATATCCCTCGGAAGATAAAACAAGGCATATCGATTTGTTATCGTCAAAAACCAATTCGCAGTCTTTTAAGTTTTCATTGACAACGCTCATGAATAAATCTATTATATCCGATTTAAGTCTCACGAGGACTGCCTGAGTTTCGGGATCTCCGAACCTGACGTTGAATTCTAAAACATAAATTTCGTCGTTTTTTATTATTATGCCCGCATATAATACGCCTTTATAGTCGATGCCTTCATTTTTTAAACCCTTGAGCGTAGGCACTATTATTGTCTCGTTTATTTTATCCGTAAGAGTCTTAGAAATATGCGGATTCGGCGTAATTGCACCCATGCCGCCGGTATTTTCGCCTGTATCGCCGTCATATATTTTTTTATAGTCCATGCCTGTAATTAAGGGTTTATAAGATATACCGTCGGTTATGACCATATAGGAGAGTTCGAATCCATCGATAAAATCTTCTATAATGACGGTTTCCCCGCTTTTTCCGAATATCTTTTCATTAAAAACAGAGTCTAATATATCTTTCGATTGTTCGAATCCGTTAGAAATAAAAACACCTTTTCCGGCGGCAAGACCGTCAACTTTAATAACTACCGGATGCGATTTTTGCTTTACGAAATCCGCCGCGTCGACAAAATTTGTGAAAGATGCATAATCAACGGTCTTAATAGAATTTCTTTTAAAAAAGTCTTTTGCGTATTTTTTTGATGACTCTAAAAGCGAAGCCTTTTTATT
>QIJE01000016.1 GCA_003232385.1 bacterium | reverse complement strand
GAAAAAGCAATGCTAACCGGTTTTTTTAGGGCAATCGGCTTGCTTGAGGATTGCGAAAAAACCCCGCTATTTTTATTGTGTTTTATACCTTTTCTACTTTTCAAAGCGCTGTTAGCCTTATTGCTTGAACTTCTGATAGTCGCATTCCCTATTCTTTCGTAAAATTGGCCGTTCTTGAAATATATAATTATATCGTCCGCCCCCGAATTAGCGACATAGATTTTATTATACGCAAAACCTATAAAGGTAGGTTCGGTCAGCATTCTTTTGGAATTTTTAGAGGCACCGAATTCGGAAACGAATTCGCCGTCCGGTTTAAATATCTGTATCCTCGAATTACCGGAATCTACCACGTAAATCCTCTTGGGACTCCCGTAAGCTACGGCGTATAGAGGGACCATGAACTCTCCGGTAGCTTTCCCTTCTATCCCCCACTGGCTGAGGTATATGCCGTTAATGTTAAACTTAATAATCCTAGAATTACCGGAATCTACCACGTAAATATCGTTTTTTCTACCGAAAGAAACGGCGACGGGACCCTTAAGATTGTACTTTGTGCCAATAATTCGAACCAGCTTCAATGAAAAGGGGGCTTTTTTTAGAAAAAACTTGAATCTTTTCTGAAATAACAAAAACGCAAGTATTATTATTATGATTACACTCAATAAAAAAAATACCTTATTAAGCTTTTCTTTAACGTCAGGCACCGCCATATAATCGTCCCCTAAATAATTTTATTTTTATATAACTTTATGAATATCTCTTATCTAAACACGACATGGGCAATTATATAGTTCGAAAAAACAGATTTTGTAGAATAAGCACCGACGCTCTTTACGCAAAAAACATAATAACCGTTTTTTAAATTCGACTTATTTACATTATAAAAAAACTTGCCGTATTGCAAGCTAAATCTTCTTTTAAATGTGATGTTTTGAAAAGCGATCGGCTTTGATGCGCCACACGAATATTTTATCGATTCTTTATTTTTATACCGTTTTTCATAAATTAAAAAACCTTCTATCTTGTTTATATCGTAATTATATTTATAAACAATGGCTATTCCGGTTATAATTTTTTTAGCCGACAATATAACCGGCGGATGGGGCGGCTTAATTTTGGGCGGAAGCGGATATTCGGTTTTGGCGCAGCCGGACAAAAAAAGAGGCGATAAAAAAATAGCAAGAATAAAGATAAACAATAACGGCTTAAATAAGCCTATTTTTTTATTAAAGCGCCCGTAAAGATTTTTTATTATCAACGATTTCTCTTTCATATTTTTTTACGACTCTTTCTACCTCTTTAAACGCCGTTCCTCCTACTGTTTTTTTGGAACTAAGCGAGGTTTTAGGATTAAAAATATCTAATATATCGCCTTCTATGACGTCCGCCGTCTCCTTATATTCCTTCAAAGACAATTCCGACAGCTTTTTACCTGCGTTTTCGGCATAGCTTACGATTCTACCGGTTATTTCATGCGACTTTCTAAACGGAATACCCTTTTTTACTAAATAAGTCGCTAAATCGGTCGCATAAATAAAGTCGTCTTCAAGCCCTTTAGCCATATTTTCTTTATTGAATTTCACGGTTTTTATAATTTCTTTAAAGATGGACAGGGAATCGTAAATCGTGCATGCGCTTTCCATGACCGGTTTTTTATCCTCTTGCATATCTCTATTGTAAGTTAACGGCAATGCCTTCATCATTATAAGCAGCGACAAGAGATTAGAAATTATACCGCCGGTCTTGCCGCGTATAAGCTCTAAGATATCAGGATTTTTCTTTTGCGGCATAATACTGGAACCGGTGGTAAACTCGTCCTTTAATTCTATAAAATTGAATTCAAAACTGTTCCATATTATCAGTTCTTCGCAAAATCTTGAAAGATGCATGGCAATCATAGACAGTACAAAATTAAATTCGATAGCAAAGTCTCTATCGGAAACGGCGTCCATACTGTTTCGGGAAATACTTCCGAAACCAAGTATATCGGCTTCCATCTGTCTGTCTATTTCAAAATCTACACCGGCAAGGGCGCCGCTTCCGAGTGTCAGAACGTCGACGGTTTCGTAAACGTTCATGAGCCTTTTGAAGTCTCTAAAAAACATTTCGTAATATGCCGATATGTGATGGGATAGAGATACCGGTTGAGCATGCTGAAAATGGGTATAACCCGGGATTACAGTGTCTATATTCGATTTGGCGATTTTTACCAACTCGGTTTGTAAATCCAACAAAACGCCCGTAATATTTTTTATCTCATTTTTTACGTAAAGCCTAAAATCAACCGAAACCTGGTCATTTCTAGACCTGCCCGTATGAAGTTTTGCTCCGGATTCGGGGACAAGCTCTATCAGCCTCTTTTCTATGTTCATATGAATATCTTCATATTTTTTATTAAATACGAATTTTCCGCTGTCTATCTCTCCCTTAATTTTCAAAAGAGCCCGCTCAATATCTTTTTTTTCCTTATTATCTACTACACCGGCTTTTTCTAATGCGCAAAGATGAGCTATACTGCCGTCTATATCAAAGTCGGCAAGTTTTTTATCTATATCGATAGATGATGTAAAATTTGCCGTAATCTCAGATATATCCTCTTGAAAACGTCCCCTGACAAAATTATCGGTGTCTTTTATATTCATAGTTTTATAAGCTTAATTACCCTTTATCCACTTTCTGCATTAATTTATATCTGATGGATTTTAATTTGATAAACCCGGTAGCGTCGTTTTGCGAATAGGCTCCTTTATCGTCTTCAAAGGTAACCATATTTTTAGAATAAAGGCTTTTATCCGATTTTCTATATAAAACCTCCATAGTTCCTTTATACAACTTCAATCCTATCGCACCGACGACCAATGCTTGAGTACTGTCTATAAGAGCCTGAATAGCTTTAAACTCCGGACTAAACCGGTTTCCATCATACAACAGCTTGGAATATTGAGGTATAAGGCTGTCTTTAAGCCCTATCTCCTCTCCGGTCAACGTAATAGACTCTAAAAGCCTGTGTGCAAAATTCAATACCGTTCCGGCAGGGGTTTCATAAACGCCCCTCGACTTCATTCCGGTAATCCTCGTCTCCACGATATCCGCTCTTCCTATGCCGTTTTTTCCGGCAATTGAATTCAGCTTATCTATAAACTCGAACGGCGGCATGCTTTCCCCGTTTAAAGATACGGGATTTCCATTTTTATACCCTATCTCTATGGATTCGGGCATGTCCGGGGCTTTCTGCGGAGACGACGTAATTTCAAACATAGATTCGTCGGGGGCATTCTTTAAATCTTCCAAAATACCACCCTCATAACTTATATGAAAGAGATTTCTATCGCTGGAATAGGGTTTTTCTTTAGTAACCGGTACGGGGATACCGAAATCTTCGGCATATTTAATAAGCTCTCCCCTCGAATGAATCGCCCACTCTCTCCACGGGGCTATTATTTCAATGTTAGGATTGATGGCGGAGTAAGCAAGTTCAAATCTAACCTGGTCGTTCCCCTTTCCGGTAGCACCGTGGGCAACATACTTAGCCCCCCTTTCCATTGCAACCTCTATCTGTCTTTTTGCAATCAACGGCCTGGCGGTAGAAGTCCCTAAAAGATATTCTCCTTCATAAAGGGCATTACCCCTTAATGCCGGAAAAATATAGTTTTCCGCAAACTCTTCCCTCATATCCTCTATTATCGCCTCGACTGCACCCGTTCTCAAGGCCTTTTCTTTGACCGCGTTCAGGTCCTCTTTTTGCCCCACATCGCAACAATAGGCAATAACATCCGCTCTATATGTATTTATCAACCATTTTAAAATTACGGAGGTATCAAGACCGCCGGAATACGCAAGAACAATTTTATCTTTTACAGCACTCATAATAATATTCCCCTTTAATTTCTAAAAACCGTCTCCATTATAGCCTTTTGAACATGCAACCTGTTTTCTGCTTCTTCGAAAACAAACGGCGAAAATCTCTCGAAAACATCTTCGGCAACCTCTTCATTTCTATGAACAGGCAAGCAGTGAAGAAAAACTACGTCCTTTTTTGCGTTTTTTATAACGCTTTCGTCTACGATGAACGGCCTTAACTTATCTATTTTTTCTTTTTCCTCGTCCTGCCCCATACTTATAAATACGTCCGTCGTAATGACGTCCGCGTCTTTTGCGGCAGAAATCTTATCGTGTGAAATATTAAATCTGCCGCCACTTTTCAGAGACCGGCTTCCGACTGTTTCATGTATGTTAAATCCGTCCGGCATGGCCAGCACAAGCTCAAAACCGAGCATAGCCTGAAGGTT
>QIJE01000014.1 GCA_003232385.1 bacterium | reverse complement strand
GATAATCCGGAAGATATGCGATTATTATTTATAGACGGAAAAACGGGGGAAGAATTGAGGCTTCACATCTTAAAATCCAACGACGAAATGGACAAGGATATCGTAAAAACGGCGCTGCTGAACTTCGTTAAGGATTTACCTACAAGTATCGGATAAACTTTATTTATCGGTTGATATAACAAATCAAAATAATATTAATAAAGGGATTAATTAAAATATCATGGAAAAAGACGTAAAAAACGATCAATTAAAAAGATATAAACTTTTGGCTTCACATATCGAAATATTTAAAAAGGCATTCGACGTTTATATTAATTATTCTAAACTGATAGACGAAAACATTAATAAGCGGGAAAATAATGATATGACGGCTATTGACGGCGGTTCAAAAATTCTGCTTTTCGACGAGCTGGCTTTTAATTACTATCAAACCGTGATCCATGCTCTAAAAAAAATAACGAAGCACGACAAAGAATATGTAGGCGTTTTAATTACAACATACGAAGAACTTTGGAAAACCGCACCAAAACTTAAAGATAAAGATTATATTACGTCGTATTTACTTGATTTATGCAAATTTTTGTACGAAATAGAAGAAACTGCTAAATTAACTTTTTTTTATAATCTTCTAATTTATAGCAGAGGAATCCCCTTTATATCGTTCAGTGAGAAACGCGAAAACTATTTGATAGATTTGCATTCTAAAAAGGGAGAGGATGATCCGTTTGAAGAGTTTAGAAAAGATAGAAAGGAAAGAATTTCAAATGACTTTAACGAACGGCTCTTCGAAGAAACCTATGAAAGATTTTTTCGCTTACTTACGGAATGGAAGCATAAGACGGATGGATACTATACTAAAGATGAAATATTTTTTATGAACGGTCTGTTTATATTGGACGAGTTAACGAATGTTATTGATATATGGGAAAACAATGAGGACAGAAATAAAGATACAAACAGAGACATACTTGATGTCAATCCTAATAAAAGCAAAATACGCGAAACGAATAATTCGTCAGATTACAAAACAGCCGGCGAAGCGAAGACCCCGGTAAGATTCAAAAAACAAAAAGAGAGCGAAAACATATATAAACAGGTTTACGGTAATGAAATGAATGAAACAATATCCGGATACAACGACAAAGCATTAAGATATTTCAAAAGAGCTATAAATTATAACCCTAATAATTCAAGATACTATTACGAATATGCCAGATGTTTAAAAAATTCGGGAAAATCCGATGAAGCGGAAAAATTTTTTAAAAAAGCATTCAATTTAAAGTCAGAATTATAGTTAACCAAAACTAATAAACTTAAGCTCAGTCATTTCTTCGACAGCATATTTTATACCCTCTCTTCCTATACCGGATTCTTTTACACCGCCGTAAGGTTGATGATCTGCCCTTGTAGTAGGAATATCGTTTATTAGAACACCACCGGCATCTATATGTCTGATACAGTATAGTGCATTTTTAAAGTCGTTGGTATATATGCCCGCCTGAAGACCGTATATGGAGTCATTAACATGACTAACCGCTTCAGAAATATATTTAAAAGCGACTATGGAAACTACCGGAGCAAATATCTCAAGGCATGATATTTTCATATCCTGTTTAACATTAGAAAATATAGTCGGCTCCATAATGTTTCCGTTAAAATCTCCGCCAAGCTCAACCCTCGCGCCCTCTTTAACTGCCTCATCTACCCATGCGATTATTCTGCGTTTAGACTCCGGGTTAATGAGGGGGCCGATATCGGTTTCTTCATTGATCGGATCGCCCATTCTTAATTTTTTGGTTTCTTTAATAAAATGTTCTATGAATTCTTTCTCAACATCCTGATGAACATATATTCTTTGGAGAGATATACAGACCTGTCCGGAGTTATAAAAGGCACCTATCACGGCTTTCCTTGCCGCTTCAACGATATCGGCGGACTTATCAATGATAAGGGCGGAGTTACTTCCGAGCTCCATTGCATATTTCTTAAGCCCGCCTTTGGACATTATTTTCCTTCCGACCTTGGGGCTTCCGGTAAAGCTAATCATCCGCACTTTTTCATGAGAAACAAGAGGTTCTCCGGTATCTTCGTCGCCGTAAAGGAGATTTATGGCGTCCTTCGGCAAACCTGCCTCAAGTAACGCCTGTACGAGAAAATATGCGGTAATTGAACCGTTCACGGAAGGTTTGAATACGATACTGTTTCCAGCCGCAATCGCAGGGGCAATTTTATGAGCAGGTAGGTTAGCGGGAAAATTGAAAGGCGTAATCGCAGCTATTACTCCTACCGGAACCCTCAAATAAAATGCAATCCTATTCTCGAACCCCTTGATAATATCCATAGGGATGGTTTCACCGTGTATTCTCTTGGCTTCCTCTGCCGCATATTTAAATAAATCGACTACTCTTTGCGTTTCGATTAAGGAATACTTGTAAGCCTTTCCTGCTTCGAGAGAAATGAAACGCGCCAATTCTTTGGAATTTTTCTTAAGTATTTCTCCGGTCTTTTCCAATATTTCAAATCTTTCATATGTATGCAGGTCTTTCATTTTTAAAAAACCTTTTTCGGCAGAAGCAACTGCCGACTTAATGTCATTCTTGTCAGGCTTGCTTAAAAACCCGATTACATTATCATTGAATGGATTTATTACTTCATAAAAATCTTTTTTTTCAATCCATTCTCCGTTGATATATAGAGGATAATTTTTCGGCATAGAAGATCCTTTGATTAAATTATATTATACTTATCAGCTATTCGATTATAAATCAGGGGGGCAAAAATGTCAATTAAAGAACAGAAAGCAAAATTATGCAGGCGGAACTATCCTAAAATCTTAGCGGCATGAAGAGAATAATAGCTTATTATAATGTCTGCGCCGGCCCTTTTAAACGACGTAAACATCTCAACAACCGCGGCATCTTCTTTCAAATATCCGAGTTTAGATGCGGCTTTTATCATAGAATATTCACCGGACACGTTATAAACCGCAAGGGGTCTTTTGAAGGTCTGCTTTAACCTGTATATTATATCAAGATAGCTTAAGGCAGGTTTTACCATAACAATATCGGCACCCTCATCCAAGTCGAGTCCGACTTCAAGGATTGCTTCGTCGGAATTGGAGAAATCCATTTGGTATGATTTTCTATTGCCAAATTTTGGCAAGCAATCGGCGGCATCTCTGAAGGGCTCGTAAAAACAGGATGCATATTTAGAGGAGTATGCCATTATAGGAGTGTTAATAAGACCTTCATCGTCTAACGACTCTCTTATTTTTTTAACCCTACCATCCATCATATCGGACGGGGCTATTATATCTGCACCGGCTTTTGCATATGAAACAGCTATTTTTGCAAGATATTCCAGCGTTTCGTCATTTTTTACGTAGCCGTTTTCATCAACTATTCCGCAGTGTCCGTGAGACGTATAGTCGCATAAACAAACATCCGTAATGACTAAAAGATCCGAATAAACATCCTTTATTGCCCTTAATGTTTGTTGAATTATGCCGTCGGGGGAATAGCTCTCCGAACCTAATTCATCTTTATGTTTTGGAATGCCGAAAAGAAGAATTCCTCCTATACCCATGTCAATAACACTTTTAAGTTCTTCCAAGAGTTTATCGATAGAATAGCGAAACTGATCCGGCATCGTCAATATAGGTTCCTTTAACGAATTTCCGTGGATCACAAAATACGGCATAATGAACTTTGACGGATCAAGCGTCGTCTCTTTTATGAGACCGGATAATTTTAAAGACGAACGCATCCTCCTGGGCCTGACTGTCGGATAACCGGAATTCATTTTAGATTTATCCTCATATTGATCAATTATTTAAATATGACTATTGCCTATATCTAAAAAAATATTATAGCATAAATTAATCTTTTACAACAATCCTCAGTTATGATATATTTAAAGTATGATTGATATCAAAAGAGAGAAAGCGGTTGTTCTTTTTAGTGGCGGATTAGATTCCTCTACTACACTTAAAATAGCTATGGACGAGGGATTAGATGTTATTCCGCTTACGTTTTTTTACAATCAAAGGCATAAGACGGAAATAGAGCATGCAAAAAAGATAGTAGAATTTTTTAATATAAAAAATCATATTATAATTAATTTAGACTTTAATGAAATTAAAGGCTCCGCTTTAGTAGATCTATCAATAGGCGTACCGAAAAACAGGATTAAAAACGACACTGCCGAAAATAAAACTCAACGGGATGATATAGCGGAAACAGGAGAAACGGAGGGCACCGGCAATGTACGGAGCATAAAGCCTGATGATATTCCAATAACTTACGTTCCTGCGAGGAATACTATTTTTTTGTCTTATGCTATAGCCGTTGCGGAAGTTAATATGGCAAGTAAAATTTTTATCGGAGCCAACTATATAGACTATAGCGGTTATCCGGATTGTAGGCCGGATTATTTAAGGGCTTTTGAAAAAACAGCCAATCTGGCTACAAAGGTATAAGATCAGCTTTAAAATAAATGCGCCCCTCCTTAAGTTAACCAAGAAAGATATAATTAACAGAGCGCTTGAAATAGATGTCCCTCTCGAACTAACTTACAGCTGCTACGATCCGATAGAAGGGCTGGCGTGCGGGGTGTGCGATTCTTGCATTATAAGACAAAAAGGATTTAGTCAAGCCGGCGTTACAGACCCTACTAAATATTATAAGCATGAATAGAACAAACAAATCGCATTATGTTAATTCGGTAACCTCTTTTATGTTAAACACCATAACCGACCTTGTCCAGCCAAAACGGGATTTCATTTTATCGAAAACCGCTCCGCTCTCTTCGAATCTGGCATTACCTTTTAGTAAAAAACCAGCGCCTTTACCCTGGAGTCCCTTAACGTCTTTTGAAGCTACTATCATCTGAACATCACTGCCTTCTTCTACATTTCTTTGAGTTTTATTTAGATGCCCCGCGGGAATCAGTAGGTAGCTATCATCTACAACTTCGACATAGCTGTTCCATGTTGCGGCCATATGAATTCCATCGGTTCCGTGTGTCGCAAAAGTTGCCGGTCCTTCATGTTTTAAGATTTCAATCACTTTTTCGTCAAGCATCAATTACTCTCCAATTTAATTATTAGATATTTGATTAATAAGTATATTATATCATAATTATAATTTTTTTTCTTAGGTATCGTTTCTATTTTTCAGTATATCTTCCCCTTACTCTTTTATTCATAATAATATGATTATATTGTTATTCTTTTTTAGTAAAACTAAAGACGATTGGGTTTCTTACTTCAAGGTATCATAAAGAGATATATCGGATACACCTCCGAAAGAGGATACTCCACAAGCTTTAATTTCGACAGTCCCTGCCGTATTTATATTATCAATTTGTCTTAAACCATTGAACTATTTATACTCATCAAGTTTTTTAAGTTTTGTGAGTTCTGTTTATATAATAAAAACTTACTTCTTCATTACCTTTTATATACTCTTTTTGGCGATAATCTAAAAGTGCATCAGATAAAGACCATATTTATATTATGATACGGTATGTTCCAAGAGTTTATATATTCACTATTGTTAATCGTATCAAATCTATAAGCACTGAGAGGATTTGGGAGTTACATTAAAGCTATCCGCAAAAATACTTTCGGAAAGAAAAAACATATTTTGTTTATAACGTTGGCAAAACCAGTCCTAAAACTACTAGGAACTATATCAAAAATCATAGCTAAAGACCATTAGGATTTCAGCTGTTTAGTCATTAAAGAAAGAAAAGTTATTAATAAAAATAATATTTTGCTTGATTCAAATTTTATTTTAATGTATAAATAAATTATTACTCTGACATATAAAGAGAAGTTTTAAATTTTTTATGGAGGTAAGTCTATGAATAAGAAAATCGCAACTCATCGTGATAACGAAACGGCTACTACTGCAGGCATCTTCAGGGGGTCTATTATTAATAGCAAGGCGTTTACCCTTATTGAACTTGTTATGGTCATTCTACTAATCGGCATCCTGGCGGCCGTCGTGCTACCGAAGTTTGTCAACTTAACGGGGCAGGCTAACAAGGCGGCTTCACAGGGCATAATCGGTTCATTGGGAGAAGGTATAACAACGCAGTTTTCTAAAAATTTGGTCAATAACGATTTATCCACTTATGTAACGGTTAAAGGAGCAAGCGGTAGCATTCCAGGTAAGGTAGCATTTTTAGGGACAAAGCCGATAAAATATGTTGCAGGAAATGTTTTTAGTGTTGCCGAACTATTTAATGTCATCATCCGGATACGGCTCCGGTACGGCTTATAACTTTGGGGACCCTATAGGTTTAACTACAATGCCTTCGGATTCATGGTGGCTTAATTTTACTCAAGGTACTGTAGTCGGTCCCGGCAGCATATCATCATCGGCAACGGTAACATATACTCCCACTTGTGATAACTCTAAAGAAAGTAATTTTACACAACCGAGTGTTAACGTTCCGAATAATGAGTATATTCTACCTTTAGGCAATATTGACTATGTTTATTCAAACGGCTCTACGGTCGACAGTTATGTTTATTATATGACATATTCGATAAACAACAACATCGACGGATTTTACT
>QIJE01000023.1 GCA_003232385.1 bacterium | reverse complement strand
AAGCATATGCCGGAAGAATCGTTTCGTCCTCCGGGGAATGCTTAGACATCCGTCCGGATATGACGTTTGATCTGCATTCTAATATTATAGGATTTTTCATATTTTATAACGTCATAGACGAGATGCACATACTTGATATAACGGTAGCGGCGGATATGCAATCTAAAGGCATAGGTTCTTTAATGATGGGTTACGTTATAAATAAGTACGGGAGTATCGGTGTAAAATATTTTTTATTGGAAACAAGAGTTTCTAATACAAGGGCCATAAATCTCTATGAGAAATTCGGTTTTAAGATATTTATGTCGAGAAAGTGTTATTACGATGACAACGGAGAGGATGCCCTATGCATGGTAAAAAAATTATAAGCGAAAGATGTGAGATAACGGTTAACCGGAAGATAAAAGATACCGAAGGAACTTATATTTTAAGGCTTAAAAACCGTTTTATAGCATCGAACTACAAGCCCGGACAATTTGTTATGATAAAATCAGACCTGAATGATTTTAATCCGCTTCTTGGCAGACCGTTTTCCGTTTTTAACAAATTTAATAATTATGAATTCGAAGTTTTATATAAGGTAGTAGGGGTTTCTACGGAAACATTAAGCAAAATGCGTGAAGGAGATTTTTTAGACCTGACGGGTCCGTTAGGGAACGGATTTAATCTTAATTCGGGAAAAACTCATGTGTTAATTGCCGGAGGCATCGGTATTGCGCCGCTATATTCCATTTCG
Organism: bacterium; assembly: GCA_003232385.1. GTDB lineage: Bacteria > SZUA-79 > SZUA-79 > Acidulodesulfobacterales > Acidulodesulfobacteraceae > QIJE01. The sequence continues at coordinate 4,274 of QIJE01000023.1, read as the reverse complement.
GATTATATCCTAGACGACAAGGATAATCGCAACGATAAGATAGTTTTATACTACGCCGCGGGCAAGGCGGAAGACCTTTACTTCCGGTATAGTATTCATTCAAAATTTGACGAAGTCTATTTTGCGACGGACGACGGGTCATTCGGATTTAAAGGGAATGTTATTGAACTGCTCAATAAAAATATTGCCGATTATGCCGCGGGAGATGTTTCGTTTTATGCCTGCGGGCCTAAACCCATGCTTAACGCTCTTATCTCAAAGTTTTCCGTATCCGGTCAGTCAAGTAACTTGCAAATGTCCATGGAAGAGGGCTTCGGGTGTGGCGTGGGCGTCTGTCTCGGGTGCGCGATAAAGATAAAGGCGGAGCACACGGATGGTTTTGAATATAAGAGGGTTTGCAAGGACGGGCCTGTTTTTTATGCCGACGAGATTTACGGGGAAAATATAAAAGGGGCGGATACGGCCAAGCCGGTAAGGATAGATCTTTCCGCTCATCGGGAAGTAGATCTTTCCGTAAAACTAGGGGGATTAATTCTTGATTATCCGGTTATGCCGGCATCCGGCACATTCGGATACGGAGAGGAATTTGCCGATATCGTCGATTATACATATTTCGGTGCATTGGTGTCCAAGGGCATTTCATTAAATCCGTCCATGGGGAACGTAATGCCGAGGATTTGCGAATCGTCATGCGGTTTAATTAATTCCATAGGGCTTCAAAATGTCGGATTTAAAAAGTTCAGAGACGATAAACTGCCTTTCTTGAAAAAATTTAAAAAACCGGTGATAGTGAATTTTTTCGGAAGCAGTATCGAAGAGTATGTCGAACTGGCGAAAAAGCTGTCGAGACTTCACGGTATCAATGCATTGGAGATAAATATTTCGTGTCCTAACGTCAAGGAAGGCGGAAGGGCTTTCGGCTCCGATCCCGAGATCGTATATGAATTGGTCTCATCGGTAAGAGAAGCGGTGGGCGATAAAATGTCGTTAATAGTAAAACTAACCCCTATGGTAAGCGATATATCTTTGATTGCCGAGGTTTGCGAAAAGGCGGGGGCAGATGTTATATCGCTGATAAACACGATTCCGGCGGCTAAGATTGACATAGAGACAAAGAGGTTCAGTCTAGGCAGGGGTTTTGGGGGATTGTCGGGGCCGGCCGTTAAGCCTATTGCAATTAAACTTGTCAGCGACGTATATAACAGCGTCAGGATTCCGATTATAGGGATGGGCGGGATAAGTTCGTGGGAGGATGCAGTAGAGTTTTTTCTGGCGGGGGCTACCGCCGTTTCGGTAGGGACATATTCCTTCATAAATCATAAAATTATTCCCGAAATAGTAGAGGGGTTAAAATATTATCTAATCCGGAACGGATTTGACAATATTTACGGACTAATAGGGCTTGCAAACAGATAAATTATTTAATAATATTTAAAGATGATTATATATCTACCGATAGCGTTATCTTTAGCGCTTTTAATAATTTTGATAGTTTCCGTGATATTTTTCTTAAAATACGCCGGCATACTTAGGAACCGTTACGAAGACATTATTTCGGCAAGTTCGATTGAGAAAGATGGCATTATTAAAAAGTACATAGTATTTGAAGAGGAGATAAAGGCGTTAAAGGAACGGTTCGACATAACGAATATTGCGTTAAGAGATTCCAATATGCTGGCGGAGAGACTGAGGGATGAGAATAAGGTTCTCTATATTCGCACTTCCGGATTAGTCGCCGATAATAAAAATTTAAAAGAAAAGATAGAAAATCAGAAGAATGATTACGAATTAAGGTTGGCGGATCAAAAGCATGAATTTTTAGACATTGAAAACAAATTTAAGGATGCTTTCGAGAACCTGTCTTCAAAAATGCTCGACGATAAGAGTAAAAAATTTGCGGAGATTAACAAAGAAAGCATTTACGGCATATTAAATCCCCTTTCGGAAAAAATTAACGAATTTCAAAAGAGGGTTGAAGAGACCTACGATAAAGAGTCTAAACAGAGATTTTCGCTGCAGACGGAAATAGGCAAACTCGTAGAGACCGAAAGCACGATGAAACGTACGGCCGATAACCTGACTACTGCGTTAAAAGGTACGGCTAAGGTTCAGGGCGATTGGGGAGAGATGATATTGGAAAAGCTGTTGGAAGATTCCGGTCTTATTAAGGGCGTCCAATATGAGATTCAAAAAACGTTAAAAACCTCCGATGAAACAGAGGGCATGATTAAATTAAGGCCGGATGTTATAATCCATTTTCCGCAAAAAAGGGATTTAATAATAGATTCCAAGGTATCTTTAACCGATTACGAAAGGTATATAAATATCAATTCCGAGAGCGATAACGGATACGTCGGTTCTAACACCGATATCGGCAAAGATAAGGACAGATTTTTAAAGTCGCATATAAATTCCGTCAAAAAACATATAAACGAGTTAAGCGAAAAGAATTATTCGGGATTGTTAGGGGCAAACAGCCTTGATACCGTCGTTATGTTTATACCGATAGAATTTTCTTATACCGTCGCTATAAACTACGACAAAGATATTTTAACATATGCTTATAACAAAAATATTGTCATTGCGACCCCGTCTATTATTATGCTTATTCTGAAAATAGTTTCCAATCTTTGGATTCACGAGAAGAGCATGAAAAATGCGTATGATATAATGAAAATTGCCGGAAACCTTTACGATAAATTTTGTTCCTTCGGCAAAAGTATGGAGGATATAGGAAAAAACTTGGAAAAGACAAGGGAGGCTTACGAAGAGTCGAAAAGCCGGCTTTCTACCGGAAGAGGAAATATAATGGGCAGATTTGATAAAATCAAGAAATTAGGCGCAAAAGTTACTAAATCGCTTGACGAAGATAAATTTGACGCCGAAGAGACAGAAACCGAGGCAACCTATATAGACGAATAGCCGGCATCGAGTTCGCTGTCCGCCTTAATGACGGATTCTTCCATTTCCTTTCTGTATTTTTTTAGTTTTTGGGTAAGGGAACTATTGCATATCGCAAGAATTGAGACTGCCAGAATGGCGGCGTTGGAAGCCCCGCTTTTTCCTATGGCGGTCGTACCTACAGGAATTCCCGTAGGCATTTGAACTATCGATAAAAGGCTGTCAAGTCCGTTAAGGGCGGAGGCATTTAGGGGTACTCCGATAACAGGAAGAACAGTTAGTGCAGAAACGATACCGGGCAGGTGGGCGCTCATTCCGGCAGCGGCTATTATAACCTTTGTTCCGTTCTTTTCGGCAGATTCTACAAGCCCAATAGTTCTTTTCGGTGTCCTGTGAGCCGATGTAATATGCAGTTCGAATGAAACGTCGAATTTCTTTAGGAGTTGAATGCACCCCTCTATTTCACTTAGATCATTTTTAGAGCCTATAAGAATTAAAACATCCATTTTTATTCTTCCTATTTTTTAACGATAATAGTTTAATTAATATAAATTGAATATAGACAGTTTCTTTAACGTATCTCCCGGAACCTTGTTTTTTTCGGTTACCACCGATTTTTGAAGGGAAGAGCCGCAGCAACATGAATCGACCTCAATCAATGTCGCATCTTCAAGCGATTTCTTTATGATATTTTTTGCTTTTTCGGCATTATCGTTGAGGATTTTAAGAATCATATCGGCGTTGACGTTGTCTTCCTCTTCGTGCCAGCAGTCATAATCCGTTGCCATAGCAATGGTTACGTAGCAGATTTCGGCTTCCCTTGCAAGTTTTGCCTCGGTTGCGTTTGTCATCCCTATTACGCTTGCACCGATATTTTTATAGAAAAAAGACTCGGCTTTCGTAGAAAATTGAGGACCCTCTATACAAATGTAAGAACCGCTTATGTGATGCGGAATACCTAACGACTTGCATGAATTTATAACTATTTCGCGAAGATGCGGGCAGACAGGTTCCGCCATAGAAACATGAGCAACTAATCCGTTGCCGAAAAATGTGTTTTTTCTGATTTTTGTAAAATCTAAAAATTGGTCGATTATTACGATATCGCCCGGTTTTATGTTTTTATCAAGGCTTCCCACGGCGCTTACGGAAATCACCTGTTTTACGCCCAAAGCCTTCAGTGCATAAATATTGGCTGCATAATTTATTTCGGACGGAAGTATTTTATGTTCTCTTCCGTGCCTGGGAATAAATACTATCTTTTTTCCGCATATTTCACCAAAAACTAATTTATCCGACGGGTTTCCGAACGGAGTATCCATGTATTTCTCTCTTACGTTTTTAAGTCCGTCCATTCGGTATAGTCCGCTGCC
>QIJE01000009.1 GCA_003232385.1 bacterium | reverse complement strand
AGTAATTCCGATGCCTTAACGGCACTTAGTGCAGTTCAGGCCGCGAATGTTCAGGTTGCAGGAATGAGTGGTCAGCTCGGTTCGTATCAAAACAGAGTAACTCAGATATTGGGCAATTTACAGACCGAAGGACAGAATACTAAGGCTGCTTATTCTCAAATTATGGATGTTAATTTTGCTTCGGAGATGGCTCATTATACATTATTGTCGACCTTAGCTCAATCCGGTGAAGCCATGCTTGCTCAGGCGAATATGATTCCTCAAGGGCTTTTAACGTTACTTAAATAAGCGCAGGTAAGAGATATAGAATAGGGGGCATATATGTTTCATTATATACCCTCCTTATTCTATATTATTAATTAAGGCGAGTATTATGAACGGAATAGAGGGCGTTATCGGTAATGCTTATGTTGCACCGAGTTTTAAGGGTTTAAACAGTGGCGGAATAGGTGAACGCAAGACAAACGGTAATAACAATTTCTCGTTTTCAGGTAATATTATGCCTGACAACGGTAAAAATAATAAATTCAAACCCGATTCTAATTTCGATTTAACTAAATCTGCCAAGAGCAAAAATAACGGCAATCAAAAAAAAGCGATTATTCGAATGCTGCATAGGATACGAAAGGAATTAAATCCTTCACCTATGCTTCCGACCGCTTATATACTAAATTGGGACGAGAAAGAAAAAGCAGTCGTTATTGATATAGTGGACAATAGAACCGGCAGGGTTATAGGCACGGTTCCACCTTCGCAGGTGCTTAAATATTTAAAAGATTATCATAAAGGAATGTTTTATAACGTTAAGTCTTGAAATATGGCTGAATTTAATGATAACTAACGAATATAAGGTGAATAAAATATGTCTATATCAAGTCTAAGCAGTTCGACCGCCGCCTATTCCAATCAAGGTCTGATTACTATGGGAACCGGTCCCGCGTCAGGAATTGATTATTCAAAGATACTTTCCGCTTTACGGCAGTATCTGTCTGAACCCGTAACCGTATTACAGATGCAGGAAGGAGTTTACAAGGGTCAGTTAAGTGCATGGCAGACGATAGGGACGAGCCTGAAAAATCTTAACAACGCCGCGCAGGCTTTAGCAAATCCAGATATTATGCAAAATTACACCGCTAATTCTTCAGATACTTCAGTGGCAACCGCAACGGCTTCTTCTTCCGCCCTTCCGGGGACATACTCTTTTACGGTTAACCAACTCGCGCAGGCTGACGAGATAGGTTCTCAGGGAATAGCCTTAACATCTACTGCCGTTGCCGGTTCTGGGACGGGTACGTTTGATATAACCATTAACGGCACGACGACCGATGTCGCCTTAGATTCTACCACCGGTTATACCCTGTCTGATTTGGCGCAGTCTATTAACAATGCCGGCGCAGGTGTGAACGCCGCAATAGTAAACGACGGAAGCGAAAACGACCCGTATAGACTGGTTTTAACCAGTAAGACTACGGGGACCGACAGCGTAATTTCCATTACTAATAATCTATCCGGCGGTGCCGTCAACCTTAATTTAAATTCGACAAGTATAAACCCGACATATTGGGATAATCAGGTTGCATCAACGGATGCTCTGCCGTCCGATACGGGAACTTATACGGGAACGCAGACCCAAACGTATACACTCACCGCCCAAAATAGTGGAACGGTCGGAACCGATGCGATTACTTACGATTGGACCAACCCATCGGGGCAGTCGGGGAGTTTTACCGTCCCTTCAACCGAAACCGGAACAACTTCTTATTATATAGACGGCGCTACTTCGTCAAATTCCACTAATAGCGGAATAGAACTTACCTTCAATAATGGTCAAACCGTTTCGACGGGCGATAAGCTGTCGTTAGATGCTTTTAATTTTCAAATGGTTTCCGCTCAGAATGCCGTTATAGATTACGGAAACGATTACATAACCAGTCAATCCAATACCGTAACCGACGCAATACCCGGTGTCACTTTAAACCTTACGGGAACGGGTTCGGCGTCGATAACCGTCGCTTTGAACAGTAGTACGATAAATTCAGACGTAAGCAATTTTGTTTCAAGCTATAATAAGCTGATATCAGATATAAATTCGCAACTTCAGTATAGTACTAAAACAAAATCTACCGGTCCGTTGGGCGGCAGCGCAACCCTCATGACGTTAAAGAGTTCTCTTATGTCCCTTATGGCATCGGAGTCTCCGGGCTTAACGGGGGATAACGGGCTTGCCTCAACTTACGGAATAACGGCGGACTCATCCGGTTCGGGGGAAATTAAGTTCAGTTCATCTACGCTTGATTCTATATTAACCTCTAACCCCGTGCAGGTACAGCAATATTTTAGTTCCTTATTTGACGGTTCGCCGAGTGCAGACGGCGTGGCGCAGACAGGGGGGATGGTAACCTATTTAAACGGCTATACTAATCCGGCTGTCGGCACGATTCAATATAAAGAGGCGGGGATAAATAGCGATATAACTAATCTCAGCAATCAAATATCGTTGAAGCAAGGCTTAGTCCGGGAGCGAATGGGTATGTACGCAAAAGAGTTTTCGCAACTTGAATCCTATATCGGTCAGATGCAGAGTACAAGTCAATCTTTAGCAAGTTCAATTAATCATTTGCCGTGATTGACATGAATAATACATAAATTAATCAGTATATTAAGGAGTAAAACGATGCGGAATAACGGTTATAATTATGATAATTACCAAGATACTAATGTAGCGACGGCAAACCAGGGTAAGCTTATTTTAATGGCATACGAAGGGGCAATGAATTTTGCTAAGATTGCGAAGGAAAAATTGTCTGTTAACGATTATGCCGGAAAGTCGATTAATATATCTAATGCGGTTGCGATAATAAACGAGTTGCGTTCAAGGCTTGATATAGAGAAAGGCGGAGAAACCGCTAAAAATTTAAATGATTTATATATATTTTTATCAATGCAATTAACTACGGCAAATTTAAAAAAGGATATAAATAAGATAGATGAAGCTGTAAAGATTCTTGAAACACTTTATAACGGCTGGGTTGAAATTGTAGAATTAGAGAAAAAACGAGCATTAGACGGCATAAATAGCGTTAGCGACGGGACGGAGGTCACTAATCTAACTGCTAACGTTTTAGCTTAGCCGTGTCCCGCAACAATTTTTCCAGAATCGTTTTATTCCAACGGAGAAGAGTAGGCGATTTTTTTCAGAGTCTTCCTGCAATAAGGAATATATTGTCGGAATTTGACAACGAAGATCGTTTATATATAGTAGTTGATAAAAGTCTTAAAATATTACGGCCTTTTTTTGAATCGAATATTGTTTTAATGGATTTAGGTGACTTTTTTAAGGAGTTTTACGATATAGATTTAGGCGTAAATGCGGATGTTAATTTTCTTAATCTTGAGAGGGGAGCCGTCGTTTTTGATACAGTCGTAAATCTCAATTACGGTTTGATAAATTCTTTAGTTTTAAATATAATCCCTGCCGAATCGAAGTTCGGTTTCATAGCAAACCGAAAAGGGGGCGACAGGCGGAAAATAGTTTATCCGTTAAAAGCGGCAAATTATTTTTTTAACTCCATAAGGCATAGAAGCCAAAACAGAATTAATATTGCAGATATATTTTGTCTTTTTAGTCCCCGTTTTTATCCTACCCGCAGAGAAATACTCGGCAAAACGGCATTTACGTTTGATAAATTCAATAAAAAGAAGAAATGCAATAACGGAATTAAAAGGATTATATTTGCCGTAGGCGCAAGCTCTATAAAAAGGCAGTTGGATAGTGAAGAGTTGGCGGAGATTATCAGGTTGATACACGCCGATTATCCTGATTTTGAAATTATATTGGTCGGTTTAAAAGAAGAGTCTGATTATGCAAAACGGATTGAAGACGATATAGATTTTCATATTTTAAATATCGTAGGCAAAACATCGCTGCCTGAGGTCATTGAAATTCTAAAAACCGGCGATATTATGGTTTCTCCGGATACCGGACTTTTGCAGATTGCATCTTTTATAGGGCTTAAAATAACGGCTATTTTTCTCGGAAATGCAAATATATACGAAACAGGTCCCTATATGGAGGGTTCATACGTCATTTCTCCGATTATGGATTGTTACCCCTGTTTTGAACATTTAAAGTGTGAGTTCAATTACGAATGCAAAAAAAGAATTAAGGCGAAGGATGTTTTTAACGTTGTCAAGCTGATACTGTCGGTCGGCGGCGAGGACTTTTCTCTAAGGGATTTAGAAAAAGGTTTCGAGGAAAACAGATTTAATCTTTATAGAATGTCGGGCAACACGATAACCTTCACGCCTACCTATATACTTTCGCCCGTTTCGGTATTTAAGTCGAAGATTGACAAGACGGAGCTTGTTTCCGAGATCTTCAAGTTTGAATGGTTCAGGACTCTTTCAGATAAAAAAATTAACGTCGGTTATAATGGTATAATTAATTATTTAACCGAATATTTCATATTAGATTTAGATATTGTTAAATTAGTTAATGATGATATAATGTTTATTAAAAACATAGCGGTTGACGCATTAAAAATAAGAATAAATGAAATTTCCGATAATTTTATCTTGTTTTTAAAAGGTCTTGCAGTAAACTATCCCCATTTGTCACTTTTGCTTAGTTATTTTATCAACGAGATTCAATTTGGCATTGATATGAATGATAAGAACTATATAGAGTCGTCTTTTGTCGATATTGTAGGTTTTTTAGAAAATGCACATATTACGCTGAATAAGATAGGTTCTAACCGGATATAACGCGGGTTAACATTAGTCTAAAACTTTATAATTATAGAAATGGATTTTTTTAAAACAAATTTAGAAAAAATAAAGCGGAAGAATATTAATTTATATGATTTATTAATTTCCGATAATAATTTAGATTTAGAATTCAATCTATCCGTTATAAAAACGAAAAAGGACGGACTTAATTCTCTAAGGATAAATAACATTACGATCCATTCCGTTTATGACCCCGAAAGCGAAGCGATAAAATGGGCCAAGGCCAATTTGGATGTTTCCGGTCATAAGTCCGGAAGGATTATAATATTCGGTTTAGGGGCAGGTTATCATGTCAAAAAAATAATAAAAGAACTGCTTCAAAAAACCGA
>QIJE01000021.1 GCA_003232385.1 bacterium | reverse complement strand
TTTCTGAATATTTTGAAATCGCAGTTTTCCGCAAAAATATAGTCGTCGTCTGAATATTTAAATTGCCATTTTTCAAGCAAATGATAACCGTTCTCCGTGTCATATTTCCTCCTCCCCTCCGTCTTTTCTTCAAAATGAACGAGCATGCTTCTGGGATTAAATATTATATCTTTTTGTGCTTCTTTTATTTTTAAACATAAATCCACATCTTCGAACCCGTTTTTGTATATCTCATCAAACGAGCCGATCGAAAAAAATAACTCTTTTTTTAAAAGAATGGAGGCAGCCGTAACCGCGTTATATTTCTCATACATTATCGCATTTTTGGCATGTGATTCTTCGCATCCGAAAATGTTCATACCCTTATACTGATGATACGGAGAAACTATGCCGTCTATGCTGACAAAAACTACCCCTGCATGCTGAATTTTTCCATCCGAATATAACAATAAAGAACCTACCGCCCCGAAACGATTACCGGCTTTAGAAGCGGTATTGACAAGTTCGTCTATTGCGCCTTTAAAAACAATCATATCATTGTTTAGAAAATGCAGATACCTGCCTCTGCTCGCTTCGGCACCCTGATTACAGGCTTTTGCGTAACCCGAATTTATATTGTTATTAATTACGGTAAAATTGTTCAGGCAGGAAAGCCCCTTTAAGTAATCTTCCGTACCGTCCGTCGAAGCATTATTTACGACTATCTATTATTTCAAAATTAACCAAGGGATGATTTTTAAATATGGACGTTAAGCAATTTTTGGTATATTCTATGTTATTAAAGACAGGAATTATTATGGATACGTCATAGCTGACATTCTCACCATCATTACTCCTCGCATAATTTACCTTATCGCTCATTAAATCGTATGACGGAACGCATAATCCATCCGCCAATTTAAACATAAAACCCCCGCCGGCATAAAAAGAAGACATATTGATTATTTCCGCTATTATTTTTAATGAAAGCCCGCTATCATTTCCGCCTTTGAAATTAAAACTCAAAATTTTAAAATCATTTAAATTAAAATAAGGAAAATCCTTCGCGGCTATATTTAGAATAGGTCCCTGCTCTTCGGCCATAATGTATTCGCCGTCTAATATGAGAAACGGCTCATTCGTTTTTATACCGTGATTTTCTAAAAATTCATAGATGGCTGTTATATTATCATTATCGAAAAACACATCCGGTTTGCCGCTATCGATATGCTTTAAACGATAATCTATTTTAGGAAGGCTATCCGCGTCTTCTATATCAACAATATAATCGACCGATTCTTCGGGCATAACATTGCTTAAGTATTTTAAGTAGATATTGTTTTTAAAGAAGTCGCGGTTTTTATCGATAACAAACAGTAAGTCCCATTTATTAAAGGCATTATGCAAATGTCTTATAAAAACACTGAAACTAAATAAATCTTCAAATTTATCCGAATTCATTTTGAGCAAAACTCTCTTCGGCATGCTCGCAAGTTCCTTCAAACCAAGTTTAAGGGCGTTTATTTTAATTTTTCCAGCCGTATATTCACCTATAGCCGCTTTTAGGAATACGTTTATAAATCCGCAATACTCAAGATACGCCCTTAAGAGCTCTGAGGAATAGGTTGAGTTTAATTTATTATTCTTTAAAAAATAATCTAATATATTTTCCGATGAAAAAAAATTATATTGTTCATCCGCCGACTTTTTTATAATTTTTTTATATTCGGCAATCTCGCCTGCGGTGTCAATGGACTTTGACCTTATTTTATCGGACCGGTTATAAAAATTTACGTAAAAAGGAATATCCTTGCATTCTATATATAACCTGCCTCCGCATGCTATAAGCCGATAAAATTCTTTAAAAATAGATTCATTCTCATTATAGTCGAATTCTTCTATAATATTTTTAACGGTTATTTTCTTTAACAAATTAAACGGAAGAGATAAAAGACAGGTTTTGAAATATAAAAAATCTAACCTTCCGTGCGGGCCACCCGATCGTTTGCCGTTTATATCAAGCGACAGCGTTTCGGGGTCAAATTTTAATACCGGCGGTCCGCCTGCGGCTAACATTGCCTCGTTTACGGCACTCACGGCGATATCCATTGACGTTAACGTAAGCATTACCGATTTCGGACACTGTTCTAGTTTGGTTATTAATATGTTATTTTCGACAAGTTTTTCCTCAAAACTCCCGAATCTTAAGTAGTCTGTGTTAATCTCTTCATTCACGATATTTTCATGAGTCAGCCGCTCTTTAATCTCTTTTACGGACTTCCCCATGTTTTCTTCAATGGATATATCTATCATAATTTATTTATTAATAAACAACTTATACTTAATTTTATTATTTCCTAAATTGATAATATTTTTACCTTCCGATATCGACTCCTATAAAAAAGTGATATCATGATTTTCTTTTAGCCATCGTTGTGATTTAGCAAATCTCATTGATATTTTTTCAGCTATATTTTTATTCATTCCGCATTCTCTGTAAGATGATAAATTTAAATTTTGCGAGGGAGGCAATATTATTTTTTCTTTAAATATGCTAAAAAATCCTTTTTCAATAATATGTTCTTCCCATTTTTTTACATAAATTTTACCGTCAAAAATTTGCTCAAAGCTATTAATAATTTTTTCATATTCAAAACAAAATGTACAATCTTTAAATGTAATTTTTCCTTCTTCCAAAACTGTTTTTATATATTCAGTAAATGAAATATTAAATCCATGCTTCAATAATTCTTTATATAAGACTTCTGAATAACTTACCCATTCACGTAAAAAAATAACAATGTTAACTTGACAACCGATATCGTTTAAATGTTTTTTAAAAATATGTAAACTTCTTGGTTTTACATATAAACATTCAAAATCCTCGGAACTTATAATTATATTGTCGGCCGGCGTATTTTTTATCTCATCGCATAAATTTTTTAAAGTTCCCCATTCACTCTGAAATCTACTATCGTTTGATAATTGCCATGCAATATTATGTTGACCGCCTCGTTGCCACGGTCGGCCGGCTTTCGGAAATAAAATATTTTGAACTAATAATTTATCATAATTTTCCGCCAATAGAACCTGCAATGCTGTAGTTCCTGTTTTATGAGTTCCAATATGTAAATATAACTTCATAGATTTGTCTACTTGTCATGTTTATAATTATAGGCTATATTCTGCAATTCTTTAAAATTTTTTTCCACTTGAGAATTATTAAGATACATTCCATAGCCAGCATACTCCCCGCGGCTAAAAACAGGAGAATTCTTTTTCCCCGATAAAGTTGAATGAATTAAGCTATCAGCAAGACTATACCGCAAAAATAACCCTTACAGTCTCTTCCGCTAAACGAGTCCACTCTCTTGTCTTTAATACCTGAGTCATCTAAAATATATCCGCAATTCGAGCATGTTGTCGGCTAAGGTATTAATTCATCTTCAAGATATTCCAGTACTTCCTGCCATATTTTAATCTCAGGCTCCATTTCAAACTCTATCGTGTCGGCAAGCATAATATAATCGCGGTTTTTTTGCATTTCTAAAATTTTGGATAAAATCTCTTCTAAATCGTCGAAGTATTCCTTTATAGTCTTCTCTTTATAAGTATAAATCGAGTAATCTATTTTTAAAAATACCGCAATTTTATCCATCATCTGAACAAATGATGCTATGCCCTTTAAATCTGCCGCAAAATTATTAAAACCGTCTTTATCGTTTCCAATCCTCAAAAGATCGGAAACTTCATTTAAGCTTATTGATAAATCGTTAAAATAATTCTTTATAGCGACAATAGACTCCTTGATCAAATCGTTTGAAGTCATAGTGGTGATATTTAACTCTCCATCCCCGTCTATCCTAATAGTCTTAGTTTTTTCGTCGTTTACCAATAACTCGTCAAATTTAATTCCGTTTAAATATATATCTTTAATTACCGAACCCTTAGGTATAAAACCTGCAATATCGTTAGAAATAAAATCGTAAAACGTGTGCGACTTATCGCTAAGGGCGGACAAATCTACATTATTATCATCTACTTTTATCTTCATCATAAATAAAGCCTCATTTGTTAAGATTAAATTTTTTCATTACTCCTCATTGAAATGTTGCACCTTATTTCCTCATTAAACTCCACAATTAATCTCTTATAATTTTGCAGATAAAGTTTATACTTAGAAAAATTTTTAAGAGAGTCCACGCAAAACCCAAAAAGATCATAGCTGGCAATACTTTGTTTGCAGGATTTATACATAATGTTTAATACAAAAAGCTCGTCATATATGAGGCCGTTAAAAAGCAAATTTATGTCCGAATTTTCAATCGCATTTAGGGCGGCAGTTGCTTTATTGTAATCTATTCTCAAACCGGTTATATCTTTCAAGATAGATTTTAAATCCTTCATGGCATTAGAGCAAAAGTTAATCATTTTATCAGTGATCGTAAGTAATTCGGTCATATCCGAAAATATATTTTTATCTTCATCTATATTGTCGGAGTAATTATTTAATACTTCAGTGATATCTTCTTTTGTAATGGTGTCCGGAATATTTTTATTCAACACGGATTCCATGGACAGTTTAAATATTTTCAACCTCAAATCGTTAAAGGAAAGCCTTATTTTCTTTAAAGGGATATAATCCATAAATCCGAATTTATCAAATTTGGATATAAGCAGATTAATTTTCCCTAAATTTAAGCCCTCCAGATTTTCTCTTTCAAGCCTATTTTCTAACTTTAATTTAACTATTTCGAAAATACTATCCGGGATAATGTAATCGGCGCATATAAAATTATTGCACTTAACCGAAAAATCGCATGGAAAACACGGAATATCCGGCAAAACCAGTACTTGATTCTCTGCATAAGGACCGGTCTCGAAATATCCGGCTTGACCGGTATAAATAACTATAACATCCGTTCCCACGCCAGCGGCAATATGCATTGTTCCGGTATCGTTCGTAATCAAAATATCGCTTCTTTTAACAATATTTACAAGTTCCGAGACCGATGTTCTCCCCGTTAGATCGACGATATTATCTTTGAATTTGTTTTTTATGTTTTCCTTTATATATTCTCCCGCAACCTTATCATACTCTGCGCCTAATATCAAAATCCTGATATTTTTATCGTCTTTTATCAATAACATTGCGAGCTCAAGGAAGTATTCCTTTTTCCATTTTTTCAGTTCGGACGATGCCCCCACGGCAAACGATACGACAATATCGCTGTCTTCAACACCGTTCTCGGATAAAACCTTTTTAGCAGATTCGCAGGCATCCGGTTTTTTAGAAGTGTTTAAATAAACCCTTCTTGCAGGTACTTTTTGAGGCAGCATCTCCCCGTAAATATCTACTAAATTTATACAACTCGCCTTTCTTATTTTCGCTACACCCGTAAAAAAAAGTACTATTTCCCCTATTTGAATCAGATTTCCTTCCCTACTCCTCGAAAAACCGACAAACTTATCTGCTTTCAATAAATACATAAAATATGAACTCATTATGTCGTGCGTCAAATTAAAAACGATTCCATAATTTGTCTCGGTAAATCTTCTTAAATAATTCTCTAAATAATCATATATTTTATAGTTAAAATTATAATTATTTTTAAATATATCGCCGGATATATTCGTTATATCAAATGTTACAACCTCATCTATGCATTCAAAAAATCGGGTTATTTCATAAAACTCCGGCAGTACGATAAGGGTAACGAAGCTATCGGGATAAACCACCTTAATTTTTCTAAAAAGAGAGGTAGATTCAATTAAATCTCCCATTCTCGTAAGGTTTATTATTAATATTTTTACCGGCTTCATTTAGTAAATAACCAAAATAAAAATTAAAAAATAGTAATTTTTTGTCTAATTTGCTGAATAAGCAAGAGTATCGCTTCCGTCTTCGAAAGCCTTCCGCCGCCCGACTTGACATATTCCGCCAATTCGTCCACTGAAACCTTTCCGCCCCTTATTAAGCCTTTGTCTATCATAGATTTAATAATATTAAATAATTCCTCGTTTTCTTTTATCTCATCAAGCAATTTATCAATGCCTACCCTGCGGGAAATAAATTTAGACTTAAAACTATCGAAAGAATTGATTAGGACAATATTCATTATATCTTTTACACGTCTCTCGTATGTATGATATTTCCCGACCTTCTCGTATCCGTGCCTCGCTATTTCGTCCCTTTCGTCTTCATGCTCTAAATAGTATTCTATTTTCTTCTTCAAATCTATGATATCCTTAAAAACTGCGAAATCTTTACCCGGTTCAAACTCAGGCTCCATATATTTCCTGTAATCGACGAGTTGAAAACCCCCGCATCCCATAATTTCAAAAAAACGGGGATTTAAAAAATCTCCTTCCGGATTTATGTCCCAGTGATAACTCGACGAATGAAGATTGATATTAATCTTTGCGTAATTATATATCTTAACCGCCTCTTTTTCGGTAAAACCGTTATTGTTATTTTTTATAAATAAACCGAGAGGAGAGTTCATGTCCCAATCCCTCCCCCATATTTTAAAACCTCGTATATTGGTAAGCTTTAAAAACATGTTTCTTCTATTATAATACCCCGCCCCCGCAAAACTTACTCCGCTTCCGTAAAAATCCATATCCTTTTTATTAATCTCATCTGCATTTAGTTTTCTGTGAAAACCAGGAAGACAGGCAAGTTCCATATAATAATAGTTATTTATGCCTAACCCCTTTAATCTTTCTAAAAAATCGTCTTTTTGAATCGTAAAAAAATAATCGACAAACGGGGCAATTTTATCCCAATATGTCATTAGTCTAAAGTCCTCGACAAACCAGTAGGCAGTTTTAATACCCATTTCCCTTATTTTTAGCAAAACCGCCTGGTTAACTGGCGCTTGAGCCATAAATAACACTAAATCAGGGGGGTTCTCCCTTATTTTTATCATTAATGTTTCCCCCAGAACATTAAAGAAACTCTGTCTTAACGCTTCAAGGTCGGTGTTATTCTTAGTATAGTTTTCGAATGATTTATATGCTTGATAGAAGTATGAAAAGTCGATAATATCGGCATTGTATCCTTCGTTTAAAAAAGCCTTATGGATATAATTTCCTATCGTAGAAGAACCGCCGTAAATAGGTTGAACGACAGAGATTTTAAATTTTGAAACATTGAAAAGCTGACCGATGGTATACTTTTTAAATATTAACGAATAAATATCTCCGAATATTTTTTGGTAACCGGGGAGAGAAAACAATAAAAGATTATATTCGGATAGATTAAGGCCTTTCAAAGACTCGCTATCCTCACCATGATCGTAAAGAATTATGTTGATATAATCTAATATATCGGAAAAGTTAAAGTTTTTTAATAAAAACAACAGCGTTTCCAATGCGGGTTCTATCACATCAATAACCGGTATTCCGCCCTTCTTGTCGGTTTTTTGAAGCAGTTCTTTTATTATTTTTTTGACATGATAACCTGCCCCTAAACCGAATATTATAATCCTTCCGGACTTATGACCGG
>QIJE01000011.1 GCA_003232385.1 bacterium | reverse complement strand
CTTACCTGATACGACATAAAAGGCATATCGCATACGACAAATGTATTTTTTAACGCACTCTTAACTATTTTGGCATGATAAATCATTTCGTCTAATGTTACGCCTATGGTATTGTCCCGCCCCTGAACGGTAGTGGCAAGAGAATCCCCTATAAGTACTATATCCGCGCCCCCTTCAAAGGCTATACCCGCCTGAACGTAATCATAAGCCGTAATCATTACGATTTTTTCTTTGGCTAATTTCATTTCAATAAAGTCTTCTATTCCTTTCGGCATGACTATTCCACAAAATAAAATATATTATTTTCAAATTTATGCGCCTATAACTATATCCACGCTTTATATTCCAGAAACTTACCGTAATTTTCAGAAACAATGGACGCCAGAGCCGTCGAGTATAATCTCGCTTCTATATTATCGGACCGAGAAGTAAGAACGACGGGGACACCGAGTCCCATTACTATACCGGCAACCTTTGCTCCCGCCAGGTATTCTAAATCCTTAAACAGTATATTACCGGATTCGATATTTGGCACTACTATGATATCCGCATCACCGGCAACTTCGCTTTTAATCCCTTTTTCAAGGGCAGCCTTTTTAGATATGACGTTATCGAATGCGAGCGGCCCGTCGACTATTCCTCCGACTATCTGTCCTCTCTCCGCCATTTTAGAAATTACAGCGGCATCTAAGGTGGAACTTATTTTTGGATTTACGGTCTCTACGGCAGAGAGCATCGCGGCTTTTGGACGCTTGATACCCAACATTATAGCAAGGTCTATCGCATTCTGAAGTATTTGCGCCTTTTCGGGTATATCGGGATTAATATTTACGGCGGCATCGGTTATCAATATTAACTTTTTATAAGTCTTTATTTCCATTACAAATATATGAGATATATACCTGTTTGTCCTTAAGCCGTTTTCCTTCAGAATAAGCTGGTGCATAAAAACATCGGTATGAATGTGTCCTTTTATTATAATATCTACCTTTTTTTCTACTGCCAACTTAACGGCAATATAGGCGGCATCGGCATCGCTTTCGGCATTCAATATCTCTATATCGTTGTTTTTATTATTAAATAATTTTTTATAGAAAGGTTTTTTCGCAAGAAGGGATAATATTTTACTTTTATTACCTATTAATTGAGGAATTATTAAACGATTTTCATAAGCCCTAAGAACACCGTCTATAACAAGATCATCCTCGGAAACGACAATCGCCGCCCTCTTCCTGGATAAGATCTCCGCCTTTTTTACTATATCACTTAAGTTTTTTAACATCTGCGGAATGGATAAATCAGACTATCTTGCTTAAAATATTGCCAATTTGATTAGTGCCGATAGTAAGCCTGCCGCTGTCGTTATACTGCGAACCGGCATTTCCGTTATCCTGCTTTCGGTCAAGATTTGCAACCGATAAATTTAAAGCATTAATTAGACCCTTGCTTATTGTCTTAGCCGTATTCAAGACTAATGATGCGGTCTTGTCGGCAACATCGTTAGGGCCCGAAATATTTTGATACCGACCGCTTCCTGCATCGGCCCGATTATTTTGAAAAACTTGTGAAACTGCTGAATTACTACTTAAGCCCTGAATCATAATAAATAATCACCCCTTAACCGACAATTAAATGTACTACTTGTATAGTATCATAAAAATACATATTGTCAAATCTCGCCGCCTGACTCATCGTCGTTCTCGGAAGATTTTTTGCTTAAATTAATAAAGATATACATTAGATACTGCAACAAAATAATTTTTTAAATATTCAAGATAAGTTACTATCGTTTTTCTATATTTTTTATAATCCCTTACCGATATAGTCGGCTTTTTAGACTTAAATTTATAAAAACAGCGCAAGATTTTTTTGCCATTCAAATTTGAATAAGAACAAGAGGAATAAGCTTCCGCAACATTATTGTCAAGCTTTAAAGGCGCCGGCAGATAATAGATATTCGCTTTTTTCGGGAGTTTAAGATCTATTTTAAAAACATGTTCAAAGGGATATCTCATAACTAAGGGGTAAATCCTGTCGGTTTTTAAAACAGCGTCGATAAGACTCGTATCTATCGGCAATATTTGATGGAATATCAATTTATCGCCGTTTAATTCCCCGTAATCCTTATCGGAAAATCTTATAGCCAGCTTTATGCGTCCGCCGATGTTCTTAAGATCTTTATAGTCAAAACTTTTAATATCGGCACCCGGAATAAAATCATACAAAAAATTAACGGCCCTAATCTTTTTATTATATTCGTCTAAATTCTTCAATGAAGACCTTTCAAGATTTGCGTAAACCCCTTTATATATTACCGATATATTACCCTTTAGGTCTCCCTTTTTATTCAATCTTCCTTTAAATACGAATATCTTTTCGTTCTGTTTCGGCTTTTCCGAGGGCAGCTTAATAAATTTAAAGGTATTATTGTGAAGTAATAGCACGCCCTTTCTCCCCGATAGGTTAAACGGGAGATCAAACGCTTTGTAGGAAGAAGAATCGGGGTACAAATAGTATCTGCCGTCCCTATCTTTGCCCTTGCCGTTATTGCCTTTTTCTTTCAAGGTGACCCCTACGATAACGGAATCGAATTGATTCGGTGAAATATTCTTTGCATTCAGATCGGGGGCATTCAATGACGAAACCAGAACGGGGTAAGCGTTAATTCCTTCGGCCTCTAACATTGATATTAAAAGCGAAGCCATAGATTTTGAGTCGCCGTAGCCGTTTACGAACGTCGTCTTTACGGGCTCCGGTTTATAACCGTTTATACCGTAACCTATTCCGACATACCTGAATGACTTTACGAAAGCATTATAAATAGAGGTTATCTTTTGTTTTCGGGTTTTGTTCTTGCTGCTTTCAACGGCCGACTTAACGAAATTTTTAATCTTTTCCGACGATCTTTCGGACTTCACGAACATCTTATTTATATTTTTAAGTAATTTATTCCATGAAGTATAAGTGGAAACGGAAATATATTTTCTGTAATTTTCCAAAGGGGGCATATATGATTCTTTTTTTATTGCAGGAATATCCTTAAGGGATATTTTGAGTTTTATGTATTTTTGTTTTCCGACATGGATAACGCCCCTATAGACTACGGATTTATCTATCCTGTGAAAATATAAATTAATATGTAATCCGGCGGGATATATCAGGGTAAAGTTAATTTTCTTTACCGGAATCATATAGGAAAAATAATTTGTATAAAAGACACCGTCCTTGATTAACGGTTTAAAATTATTAATTTCGTAAGAGAAATTTATTACCGAACCGTCCTCCACCGCAGGCATTGAAACCGTCAAATATTTTACATTGGAATAAGCCGGATAATTAACGGCAAAGCCCGGAGAGACAATATTTACGGCATGCTTACCGACCGGAATCTTAAACATTCCCCTAAGCAAAGTATATGCGTATAATAATTTAACTTTCTGATATTTTGTCGAAAACGGCACCATCACCTCGGAATATCTGTTTATCCCTCGTTGCGACAATATTCTTACAGACTCGGTTATATATGTTTTAAGCTTGTAATTTTTATCTAATTTTAACAGTACGTCCTTTTTGATTATATACGCCCCATGATCTTTGGCGCTGTTATTGCCCATCTTAGCGGCATAAGAATTATCCTGATTTATGGAACTCAATATTGCCAAAGCGGCAAAAAAAATAAATAGTGAAAGTAATTTTTTCATTAATAAAACCCTTTTTTGCGTTTAATGTTAAAATTTTATTCAGCCGTTCAAATTGCAAATATCATAAATAGCACACTTCCCGCAATTCTCAATATTCTTGCTTTTTTTACATAAATCTAATATTCCCAACCTTGCAATAGCAAAATCATACTTCACCGGATCGAAACAGTCAAGTTTTTTAAGGTTTTCGGTTATCTCCTCCGCCATTTTAAAAGAAGGACTTCCATATTTCGTTAAACCGATGTAGCGGCTGATTCTGGCTACGTGAGTATCTACGGGGGTTAGTAACTGATACGGCTGAATTCCTCCGTTCCATATGCCGAAATCAAGATTATCGGAATTTCTTACCATCCATCTCAAATATAAATTTATTCTTTTACACGGACTACCGTCGGAGGGAGATGTGAAAAAGAAATGCACCATAGAATCCTTAGGTAAAACGGCACTGCCGTAAATAGGGGTAAAGTCCACAAGCCCCATAGCCCTTTTAGAAAAGCTTATTATGGCATTTTTTAAGTTTATATCCGACGGGTTATAGCCTTCAAGAAAAAAGCTTTCTATGGAATCGTATTTTTTAAGTACTTCACTTAAAATCAAAAAAAGGGCAACAATATCCTTTTCCTTAATAAATCTATAATAAAAACCTTTAAACATTTTAAAACCGTCGGCCACGTTAAAATTAAGTGCAAATTCATAAAACTTATGGTCGACAATCATGTCTATCTTATCAAGGATCTTAAGAATTTGAGGTACGCCGCCAAATGCGAATCCTGCTGCTATAAACCCGGCGACCTCAATATCCTTAATATCGTCAAATTTATGGACAAAACCAAGCGGATCGGAGTATAAATAAGATTCTTCAAACTTATCATATATACCCTCGAGGCACTCTTTTAGTCTTTTTTCTTCATCTAACGGCTTAACGTGTTCCAATACTCCATTTTTATAAGCAAATGTCTTGCCGTTAGGTAACGACCAGCAATCGCCCTCTTCTAACGGATAGGGCACTTCCCTTCCGCGCCCTATGAAAACCTCTTTTCCATCTATCAGGGTAAAGAAATTAAAATCGTTATCTTCCCAAACCACGGATTTACCGGCGTTTTTCACGTTTAAACCGTTATCGCTTAAATGCAAGCCATCCCCGTTTTATATTCTAAAGACCGTTGCGGCTAATGCCGCGTTTATTTATTCTATAAAATTTACTAATCCTGCGTTATTTTATCGGCAAAATCTCTTCCGAATTCCTCGCATTTTAGCAAATCCTCTTCGAAAGGTGTTATCTGTACCTTTAAACCCTCTTGGACTATAACGAACTTCAGGCTTTTAAGAATATCCTGTACCATCTTAACCGCTTCTCCACTCCAACCGTAACAACCGAAAACAGCAGCTTTTTTATTCTTGACATTCAGCATAACCATGGACGATATCATATCCAATACAGGTTTAGGCAGTTTTGCGTTAAAGGTCGGCGAGCCTATAATAACGGCATCGGACCTTTCTATTACATCAATAACGCTTGCGGCATCGGTGTTAACTAAATTCACCGTTTCTATCTCTGTTAAACCCTTGATATCGGCACCCTTTGCAATGCTTTTAGCCATTTTTTCGGTATTACCGTAAGCCGATGCGTAAATAACGGCTATTTTTTTTACTGTCCCGTTCGATTCAACGGTTTTGCTCGCTTCGGTATACCAATCGATATATTTTTTTAAGTCTTTTCTTAAAATCGGACCGTGCGACGGTGCAATCATATTTATATCGTAATCTTTAAGTTTTTCCAATGCGCTCATGGAATAATTCTTAAACGGCCTCATTATACAAGCAAAATAAAACTTAAAAGCTTCAAATGCCGCATCCTTGTCTTCAATCAAATCATTAAAAATATTTACATCGCAATAATGAGTTCCGAAAAAATCACACGAAAAAAGTATTTTATCCTCTTTAAGGTAGGTAAACATGGTATCCGGCCAGTGCAAAAACGGAGCACCTACGAACTGCAGCGTTTTACCGCCCAAATCGATCGAATCGCCGTCGCCGACTATAATGTTGTTATAATCTCCTTTGACAATATGCTTAACAAAGTGATGGGCATTTTTTGAATAAACTAATGTTGCGTTTTTTGCTATTTCTCTTATTGCGTTAAGTGATCCGGAATGGTCCGGTTCCGTATGGTTAATTATTATATAATCAATTTTAGATATGTCGGTCAATCCCTTTAATTTATCTATTAATTGATCCTTCATACCTATTTTTACCGTGTCTATAAGCGCGGATTTACGACTTCCCTGAATAAAATAAGAATTGTACGTGGTTCCGTTTTTTGTAGGAACTATTATGTCGAATGCTTTTAAATCCGGGTCCAACGCCCCAACATAGGATACTCCGTCCTTCATCGGCAGGGCTTTTTTAATATCGCTACCCATATATAAACCTCCATAAAATCAAATCTTAATGTTATAATTTGATTAATTAAATTACATCTTTTATGATTATATCATATACGATAATTTATTATAAGCGTAAAACACGGACATAAAATTGAAAGAAATAAACATTTACATACACATTCCCTTTTGCAAAAGTAAATGTAACTACTGCAGTTTTTATTCTATGCCCATATCTAAATCGAAATATAATCCTGCATATTTTAAATATTACTTCGACCTGTTAATAAAAGAGATGAAAGACATGTCTCAAAAGTTCTCTCTCTGCGACTCCCTTGTCAACGGCATATATTTTGGCGGCGGCACTCCGTCTATTATGCCCGCAGATTTTTTTAGCGGTTTATTGAGGTACATCGAAAACAATTTCAAGATCATGGGCGATGCCGAAATAACGGTAGAGATAAACCCCGAAAGCGGAGACTTTGAAAAGTTATCGGCTCTAAAATCATTCGGTGTAAACCGCTTATCTATAGGGGCTCAAAGCCTTGACCCCGGCGTACTGAGAACGGCAGGCAGGATTCATGACAAGAAAGATATTTACGATGCAGTAAACAACGCTAAAAAAGCCGGCTTTAAGAACATATCGCTTGATTTGATAATAGGGCTTCCAAAGCAAACCGAAAATGTCTTTCATAGCGATATAGAGCAAATACTGAGCATGGAACCGAAACATATCTCCGCCTACATGCTCAGTATAGAAAATAATACTGAGTTTTATAAAATCTACGATAAAAAGAACGGTACAACATTTGCGTCGGAAGAATGCATAGCCGGGTATTATGAAATATTATGTGAATTTTTGGACAAAGCGGATTATGTTCACTATGAAATATCCAACTTTTCAAAACCCGGATATGAGAGCAGGCACAATATAAATTACTGGAAAAGGGGGGAGTATTTAGGTTTAGGGCCTTCTGCTTCGTCTTTCTTTAAAATAAGAGACAAGGAAGAAATCAGAAAAACCAATGTGTCCGATTTAAGTATATACGCCCTTAATATTTTAGATAAATCCGAAAACGGGACCAAAACCGATTTTGTTGAAGTACTGACTGAAAAAGATAAGATTAACGAAGAAATATTTTTATCGTTAAGAACGAATTGCGGAATAAGTTTAAAAAGACTGATAGAATTTGTTAACCCTGATATTATCAACAACTTCATAAATGCGGGGCTTATGCAAATTAAGAAATGCCGGCTAAACGATAATATCGCTTTAACCGTAAAAGGAATGCTTTTATCATCGGAAATATTTGCCAAAATTATGGTTTGATACTTTTTATATTGAAATATAATCAATTGATATTTATAATGATATAAAGTCTTAATTTATGTTTGCGGAGAGATGGCCGAGCGGTTTAAGGCGACGGTCTTGAAAACCGTTGATGACAAAATCATCCGGGGGTTCGAATCCCTCTCTCTCCGCCAAATTGTGCTTTT
>QIJE01000008.1 GCA_003232385.1 bacterium | reverse complement strand
TAATTTTATACCGGGTCTGAAAAATATGAAAATAAGCCTATCGATTGATAACCTGCTTAATAAAAAATATAATTCCCAGGAGGTTTACAATGCAGGCGGACGTCATCCGAACGTCTACAATTATTACAAGACCGGCGCGTTGTTGCAAGCTTGGCCCGGTGCACCCAGAATGTTCTTCTTAAGCACCAGCATGAAGTTTTAAATGGATTATAATTAAAACAAAATAGAGGACAACCATTATGAGACTCAAACGAAGAAAAGGGCTACTTTCCATTCTCTTTGTCATTACTTTGATGCCCGTATTATTTATAGGTCTATATGTGTTGGCGGGGGTCTTACAGACCCCCGCATATGCCAACGCAAAGCATCTCAAAAAGAATTTTAATCGCTACAGTTATGAAAACCGTCCGAATATTTTTAAACCGCTCGGTATTACCGCAAACAATTTATTAACCGTGCGTCACATTCTTCCGACCGGTCGTATCGTCACTCCGGTAGGGCTTTTGAACGGAACCCCTAATTTTGCGACTAATGTTGCAGTATATCATAACTTAGTTGCCGTAGTTGCAAACGGCGCAACCTTTGTTCAGACTGTTACCGTATACAATAAGAATACCCTTGCCGAGATAGCTCAGTATAAGGCATATAAGGAAAAGAAGCTCATGAAGGTAAAGCCGCCTAAGTTTATAATATATAATCCTAAGGAGGCTAAAAATAATAGTATAAATAAATCGCAGACATTTATTTCTGCCAAAAACAGCCGTCAGGACCTGTTTCAGGGTTTAACTTTTGGTCCCGATGGAACTTTATATGCCTCGGGTGGCGGAGTAAGCAACATTATAGCACTAAAACTTATCGGCAATAAATTGGTAGTCGTCAAAAAATACCATTTAAAATGGCAGAACTTTCCGAAAAACCAGTATCCTTATCAGTATCAAGGTCATCAGGGTAAGAAGCCGTATATGTTTTATCCGGATTCCGTCACGGTTTACGGCAAATATATTTTTGTAACCGGTCTGTTGTCTAATGCCATTGCAAGAATAAATAAATATACGGGTAAAACCGTTTACGCAAATGTCGGTCCTTACCCCTTTACCTCGGTTATTTCTGATAACGGCAAGAGGCTAATCATAAGCGACTGGGGGTCTTACGGGGTTACTGTGTTAAACCCTGTAACTATGAAAAAGATAGGATTTATACGGACCGGTGTCATCTTAAATAAAAACAGCAAGGTGGCGGGAGTCCATCCCACCGCATTGACGAGTGTCAAGAATACTCCTTACGTTTTGGTTTCCGATTCCAACAGCGATATGATTTTTGAGCTTAATTCAGAGACCTTAAAGGTCGTAAAAATTATCGACGACTCTCCTTATAAAAATGCCCCTCCGGGAAGCTATCCCGACGGCATTGCCGTCGTAAAAGATAGAATATACGTTGCAAACGCCGGTAACGACGATATCGCTGTGTATGATTTAAAAACCGGTTCCCGTATCGGTCTGATTCCTACGGCATGGTATCCCACGGCCGTAGTATCAAGCGGCGACGATATATTCACGGTATCCGCCAAGGGTCTCGGAGTCGGACCTGATTACTATTATCAGTGGATAGGCAGCTTTATGGACGGGATTATCCAAAAAATTAATCTGAATTATATAAAAAAGGATTACGGTTTTTGGACGCATGTAGCCCTGAAAGACGACGGTTTTACGCTTAGTCAGAGAACGGCAAGACATGAAAAAAACGCAAAGATAGATCGCTTTCTACGGACGCATATAAAACACGTAGTCTTTATTTTAAGGGAAAATAAGACGTTCGACGAGGATTTCGGGGTTTATAAACGCGCGGGCAAATGGGCAGATCCCCATCTTGACCTTTATAACAAAAGAGAACTTCCCAACCTATACAAGCTTGTGAATGATTACGGACTATTTGTCGACTTTATGGCGGACGGACAGGTAACGTCGCAGGCTCACGAATGGACAACAGGGGCATCGGACTCCGACTGGATTCAAAGAACGTGGCCTATATATTACTCGGGAAGGGGTTTAGTCGAAAACTCCGGCTGGACGGCGGATTTAAGAAAATTGAGCATAAGAGACCATTATAAATATATGCCTATTTACGATAGTCTAACCGCATTAAAGCATTGGTCTAATCCGTGGATAGCATATCCTCAAAAATTATATATCTTTAATGATATGATTAAATACGGGGTATCCTTTGAAGATTTTGGGGAGTTCGTATCCCGTTCGAGGATAGGTGATATATCTAACGTTATGAAAAAACATATAGACCTTAAATCTTACGGGTGGGACAGGTTTGTATTAGATACCGCAAGGACTAATATCTTCTTGAACTTTGCGAAAAAAAGAATGGCCCGTCATGATTTTCCGTCCTTCGTTTACATATGGTTACCGGACGACCATACGGCAGGCACGAAATCGTGTTACTATACTCCCGACTATTACGTGGCGAATAACGATTATGCCACCGGTAAAATCATCGATTATTTAAGTCATTCGCCTATATGGAAAAATACTCTCGTATTCATTACCGAAGACGATGCCCAGTCGGGAGCCGATCATATAAACGCCCTTAGAACGTTTGCAGTAATGATAGGCCCCTACGCTAAGAAAGGTGCCTTGATTTCACATTTTTATTCACAAGTAAACATTTTAAAGACGATTGAAGCGATCTTTAAATTGCCGCCGATGTCTCAATGGGATGCAAACTCAGCGGTTATAAGAAACGGATTTACCGATAAACCTAATATGGCACCGTTTAACGTGTTGCCGATAGAAGTAAAGCCTGCCTTAAATCCTGGAATATGTAGGAGCAGGATAGATAAATTAAGATTAGAGTTAGGTAAAAAAGGTTTATGGGAAGTACCGCTTAAATCGAAATTGAAAAATAAGTTTAAATTGTCGTCGATCGGAGTTGTTTCTGCCGGCGAGCAATATACCCCGGTTACACTTATGAAGGTTTCCGGACCGGAGCAGTTTAAACAGGAATGGATTGCATCTAAAGGTTTAAAATCTTATAAAAAAGTAATAAGTTACATAAAAAAATTAACCAAAAAAGAGCATAGACCGACGGGAAGCATATTAGAGGGGATAACGCCGGATTAAAGTTTCATTTAGAATAGATTCAAGTACAGGAGAGGAAATAATATACTTATAGACAGTTTTAGTTTAGGGATATGCAAATATCCCTAAACTATTTTAAAATCACAACAAACTAACCTAAGTCATTTTAGTGGATTGTCTTTTGCATAAAAGTGAAGAGTTATCTTAAACAAAACGTCCAAATCTCTCTTACCCTTATTTTTCCGTATGGGATAATATTTCAGATTTTTTTTGAAGCCGATAAATTTTTATATTACTTAAATGTATCTCGGTAATATGTAGTTGTGTTTCTTATGTATTCCTGCCAAATAGTCGATCCGTTCTGTATTTTCCTAAATTTTACCTGTGTTTTAGCGAAAACGGACGCAATGTCAAGACTTATTTTTAAGGTGTGGCTGCTTGGAAAGATTTATTTGTTATGGTTTTTAATGGTGGAGCTGATCGGAGTCGAACCGACGACATCTTGCATGCCATGCAAGCGCTCTGCCAACTGAGCTACAGCCCCTTTTTTTTAAATCGCAGTATAATAATACTATATTGTCTCATTTTAAGTCAATAATTAATACGATTTTATTATTTTAAAGTATTTATTCTTAAAAGTGTTGAGGTTTCAGAATAAAATAATCATCTCGATATATGGTATAATATCCGCTATAATAAATACGTGTTTGATAATCTAAAAGATACTTACCGAAAATATAAAAATATAAGTAAGCAGTATAAACATAAAGTAATAGGTTAATTTACATATCTCAATATATTATAATATATTGAGATATAACTAAATACCGTTTAGAGTAAAACTTTAAAAAAATATAAATATTAAGACAATAGCAATAATGTATTATAAGGTATAACAGGTAAAAATATGAACATTTGCGTGGCCGGTGATGTCCATGGAAGAATGGATATGCTTTATGAAAGCATTAATAATTTTGAGTTAGAACTTAAAATTCGGTTTGATGTCGTTTTGCAGGTCGGTGACTTCGGTGTATGGATAGATGGAAAAAATCATGACGGAATAACTAAACTTCACAACGGGACGGGGGATTTTCCGGAATGGTATAAGCATAAAAGAGCCGTTCCTATCAAGACTTACTTTATAAACGGCAACAACGAAGATTTTGACTTTCTTGATGCCGTTAAATTATCCGGCGAGTTTGAAATAATTCAAAATTTGTTTTATATATCAAACGGAACGGTCCGTGAGATTAAAACGGAAAAAGGTGAAATTGAGAACATTGTTGTTGCAGGTATAGGCGGAAAATACAATCCCGAATATTTTAGATATCAAGATGTGAATGGGTGCTATACTGAATATGAGATAGATAATCTTATAAATTATAAAGATAAACAAATAGATATTTTTATTTCGCATGATGCCCCTGAGGACGTTCTTATAGAGGATAACGATAAAAATAAATATTATCCAAAGTCCATAGGACTCAGAAAACTTATTTCGAATATTACGCCAAAGGTGGTTTTTTTCGGACATCATCATGGAGTTTGCGAGTCTGAAATAGATAGAATTCCGGTTTACGGTCTTAATATTTTAGGTGAAAAAGGGAGCTTTGTTGCTATTAAAAAAGTAAGAGACGAATTTAAAATTTTGGGTCGTTATCCATAAACTAAAAATATTAAATATTTTATTAATTTATGACAAGTAAACCATTGATTGAGGGTTATATATACTTTACTCTCAAATCTCATACCCCATACAAGGATGAATGGAAAAAAAGTGATTATAAGGATATTGAAACATTTATCGAAGATTGCGGAGAGGCGGTATTTTCATGTGCCAGAACCGGCATAGAAGATTATTCTTTGTATAAGAAATTCAAAGCCGAGAAAATCTATTATTGTTTTAAAACGGGGAAGATAGTTAAAACGAGAACTTTTGATTCTTCAAGAGAGGATATTCTTGATATTGTCGGCTTAGGAACCATCAAAAATGAGATCAAATTTGCTCCATGCGTTATAGATTGAATGATGAGTTAAAACAAAAATCATTGACATATCACAGAAAATGTATTTTAATATCTACAAAGAAATTATGTTTTTCGCGGGAATAGCTCAGTGGTAGAGCATCACCTTGCCAAGGTGGGGGTCGCGGGTTCAAGTCCCGTTTCCCGCTCCATTCAAAGCCGTAACAAACAAGCCCTTCCAAGCAGTCGTGCCTTAAAATAAATCTTGACATTGCGTCCGTTTTCGCTAAAACACAGGTAAAATTTATCAAAATAGTCCTGTCACTAAATCTTATTTATCAAAACATTTTTTGCCGGTATTTTAAGATCAAAATATTACCGATATATATTTAAGCGATGTAAAAATATACCGGCTTCAAAGAAAATCTGAAATATTATCTATTCATGCTTAAAATTTCATACTTGTTAAACGGTATTAATATTTTACACCATCATTTTCCATAAAATCTCCGATCACAAAACTGCACGTTAAAAATAATTTCATCCTACATGCATCAAAATGGAATTTTAGTGGCGTCATATAATAGAGACTAAAAATAAAGGAGGTTGCCATAGAGATACTAAGGAGTTAGAAAGCAAGGTCGGCAAATGGCTAAGAGGATAAACGTAAGATATTGTACTATTAAATCAGTTTGCCGCTAATCGCACGGATATGAAAAAATGGTTTATTCCGCACAAAAAATATCGGAGTAACGGTTGTAAAAATTTGTAAAATTAAGAATCGAAAAACAAGTCGATTAATTTAACCAAAAAAACTGAGGACGCTATAAATTGTCTATTATCTAAATAGGCGAACTATATGGTATAATTATAAATAAAAAAATGTTCAAAGAGGTATAAAATATAAATTAGTCTATATTATCGGCGATCTTGATTTCAGATTAGAACTTAAGGTAAAAATTAAAAGAAAGGTTGCAAAAAGTATCCGATAGAATATCCGGCGAAGAGGTATGAGATTGACGGATAAAAGATTTAATCATATTGTAAAGAATCATCTCGAACCTGATAAATTTTAACAGATTTTTTATATTACGGCAGTATTACAATTTCACCGTTTGTGCGGGTAGAAGATAATGCCTTGATGCAAGCAGGCAAAATGACAAGTACTTTAATGCACTAAATATTATTTCAGTTAATAATTATTTTATAAGAGGAATGCCATGTTGCTAATTGGAATTTATACGCTCTCGAATAAACATTTACATGTGAGAAACTAGTCTAAAAAAGAGGGTAGTTCATGGGTATAGATTTAAAATCTATAATTAAAAAATATAAAGAAGACGAAGAGACTGTATATAACAGCTGGTTCATAAATAACGATGAACGACTAAAAGCATTTCGTTCCATTAGACGAGGCGTATTTGATGTAATACGTGATATTAAATGTGGAAATTTTGGTAATGATTTCAAAAATTCATCCTTAGAGTTCGTGTTAAATTGCATAACAGAGCAAAAGCAAGTATTTAAGGGTGCATCGCACCCATTCTGTTGGAAGCCGAAATTAAGAATACCCGATATCTATGAAAATGAAGAAAATAAAATTGCTTTCGGTCAATTTCTTGAAAGGTGCATAAATTATACAAAAGAAGAACAAATAATCAAGGAAATTATTCTACTGGATCATAGAAAGATAAAAGGGTTAGGCCCGGCAGTCGCTAATATCCTCTATTTTTTACACCCTACCATAATTCTTCCGTTCAATACGGCAATCGTTAACGGTTTCAATTCCTTATTTGACGATAAAATAAAACTCGGGTCATGGTCCGAGTACCTGAGAGTGAGAGAAGTAATAATGACGAAGAATAATGAATATAAGTCAGATCTCTCTAATGACCTCGGCGCTTTTGCCGGCCTTCTGTTTGATATCGGGGAAGGTAAGTTACTAATTAACAGCGAGCATCTTACGGAAAAGGAATGGTCAAAAATAAATAATAAAATAAGAAAGCGGCATGATGAAGTTATTAGCGAAATGGAGGAATCAAATCTTCACACGGAGATGCAATATCATATTTTAACGATTGGAGATTCTATGGGATATGATGTTATTCAGGCATCAAATGACAGGTCACGCTGCTATAACGGAAACAGTTTATCTTCTCTGAGTATTGATAAGTTTCCTAATTTGGAAGAAGTTGACGGGGATACATATAAAACAATTACATTGATCGATGCAGTTTGGTTTGAAAAAGGCACAAATAAGATTACTTGCGCCTTTGAAATAGAAAAGAGTACTACAATATATTCGGGAATATCAAGGCTTAACGATTTATACTGTTCTTTCCCTGACAACCCGCCGTCCTTGTATCTCATAATACCCGACAAGAGGGAGGGAGAAACAATAATGCAGCTACAAAGGCCGGGCATTAGAAGAAGTGAAATAGAAATATATTATATTCTTTTTTCTAAGTTAAAAAAATATTGTGATACAATATGTAAGTTTGGCGAAAATAAAGAAATACTTAAAAAAATATCGAATGTTGCGGGTTGAAATCTCAATATTGTAAATCATAAGCCGGAGTAGAACATGAAAACTGAATTTGGTGCATATAAGAGCGGGAATAACGATTGCGGTGGGATTCATTCTTCCAATTGTTTGATATGCGGGCGCGGCCTTGAATATTTGTCATCATCCATGCCTTTGACTTGTTTTTACTGCGGTAAAGAGGAAAACGGGAATATCGTATGCTCTTCGGGCGAATCCCACTATGTTTGTGATGATTGCCATAATCTGTCTTCTTTTAATGTTATCAAAGACTATTTAT
>QIJE01000038.1 GCA_003232385.1 bacterium | reverse complement strand
ATCTACGGGGTTTTGATAGCTTATGGCCCAGTTTCCAAATAACGATACGTTTTTCGTAAGTTTGTAGTTAATACCCAGGGACGGTTCCAATTTGTAAAAATTCTTGGAAACGTTAGATAATTTTGCATTATAATTATGTTGCGGATACTGCGCGTTAAGCGCAGGATAGTATATACTGGCTGTGTTTTGAAAAAAATTGTTTTGGAATCCGACGTAATCCAACCCCGGGGTTATCGTTAAATTTTTTATCGGTTTAATCGCATCTTGAATATAGCTTGATAAGTAACGATTATTCCCAACAAACGCGGAATATCCTAAGGTAGGCGGATAAAACGGCGCTTTCTGATATTCTCCGCCGTCGTATAAGTCCGGAAATGTACCCCACATGTAATATTCTCCAACCTTGATATCATTATTCGTCAGGCGATAATCCAATGATAATTTCTCGCCCATTATATCGGTCGGCACGCTGTACCATTCTTCGGCTATTCCAAACCCGTCGGCTATTCCCTCCGGGGTATCTCCGTAATAATCAAGCATGTAATGAAATCTATGTGCATGCATGTACCATACCATGCTATGAAACGTAAGCCTCTTGGAGAATTTTAAATTTAATTTTGAATATATTAGAAGGGCTTGATTTCTAACATACTTATACCAGTTATGTTTGCTTAAGGTAGAATAAAACCCCGACGTGGACTGACTATACGCCGGTGCGTTCGGAATGCCGTAACCCTCGACGTTTACACCGGGGATAGGATTTACGGGTATTCCTTCCGAGAACGCATAGTCTTTATATCTTACGGCATATGCCCCCAAACTGAAAGAATTATGATTAAATAATTTTACCACCTTACCGTAAAATGCATAAGCATGGTCCGGGGCATTCCAATTTGTATTCAAAAACGTCTCGGTATGGGTATAGCCGGCTGCGAGTACGCCGTCCCATCCGTTATGGAAACCGGTAGACATTTCATCGTCTAAGGTGTAGGTGTTATAGCTTCCGTAAGTCATATTTATTTTATTATACATGCCCGAGGAAGGCTGAACGGGCACGAAATTTACGGTGCCGCCGAGGCTGTTGAACCATCTGCCGTTAGGATTGCCGGGGCCGTTTATTACGTTAATGCCTTGAAAAAAATTAGCAAAGGGAAGCTCCATGGTATCGAATGCGCTGTCGTAAGTATCCATGTACATCATCGGTACGCCGTCAAATAAAAAACTTATGGCGTTATGGTCTATATCAGTCCCGCCCGCCCACGGATAGCCTGCCTTTACTCCGTTAACGATAATGGTATCTCTACCCATTGCTCCGCCTGCACTACCGCTGACAGCACTGACTTTTACTCCCGGAGCCATGGCGAGAGCCTGGGCTATACCGCCCCCCGTCAATGCCGCCAATCCTATCTGTTTTTTACTTACGACATGCTCCGCCTGCGTTGACTTAAAGATATGTTCCTTGGTAAATTTTCCGCTTAGATGCCGTTGCTTCCCCCAAGTAAATAGGGCCGTTTGAAGCGGCTGCGTAAGAAGATCTGATGCCGATAAACATCGTCGACGCCGATAATGTGAAAATCAAAAATGCGATAAAACTTCGAACAAAAAAACTGACTGAATCCGGTTTCAATTTCATTCCCTTCATCCTCCATAAATTTACATTAAATTTTTATCCATCCGTATAATTGTAGCAGACTAATATTACCGTTTAATGACGTTTAGGTTAAGTTTTGTTACGGTTTTGGTGGTATTCTAGATTAGAATTGACAGGGATAGACGGATAGGATCGTCCAAAGGAACATATGGATATGACGGAGGTGTAAAAAACTTTTTACGACGTTGTTTGTTCTGCTTTATATCTGCTTTTCGCAATAGGCAAAATAAGGTTTTTTAAAAGAGATTGATTATAATTGCGTTTAAGAAAATCACGCGGATTGCCTTTTGTAAATTTCTTAACTAAGTATCTGTATCCTATATTGCCGAATTTTTCAAATAGGTATCTATTGACAAGGGATGTCTCAAGCATCGGTTTTAATTCTCTTTTCCAGAGCAAATCATAATCCAAACCCGAAGCTATACTCTTTGCAGCCATATAACCGGATAAGATTGCGTATCTCATTCCGAATCCCCAGAGGCAGTCTTGAAATCCGGCCGATTCCCCCGCATATATTTTTTCGTTATGTACATTTGTATCTCTTATGAAGAAATTTCCGCGACCTCCAAACTTCTTGTCGTTTTTAATATTAATATTTTTTTTATTTTTGAAAAAATCAACCATATTTTTAAAGTATTTTTTTACATTTTTGCGATCTCTATAAATCACGGTTGCCATAGTTCCCAAGGTATCATTAATAATCATATATGCATATCCCTTAGGAGCGATTTTGTCATCAAAAACCACTACGGCCCGGTTACTCATTTCCGTGTCGAATGTTATACCTACCGCAATAAAGTCTGTCCTTTTCGGACCGGTGGTAATGATGGTTTTGCCGGAAGATCCTTCGAAGCGGGTATTAAAAAATATTTTAATACCGAGAGAAAGAGCCTGTTCCTTGAGTCCGTTATCAAGTGAACCTTCCGTATTACCTCTTTTTACAAGATAAAAAATAGGCTTCTCGGATTTTATTTCTAGAGGTGCCATCTTCGGAGCGTGTACATCACCGCCGTAGTAGGGAACGCATAAAAAATTAATATCTATACCTATATCTTTTAAGAGCGAGATAATATTTTTATCGGAACTCCAATTTTCTAATCCCTGAAAATCGCCGTTCATGCGATGACCGATATCCGGAGATATTTCGTAGACCCTTGCTTTATAGCCGTATTTTGCAAGAACTATAGCTGCGGTCAAACCGGCAGGTCCGGCTCCGACAATATTGATGTAGTTTTCCTCTTTAGAGTCCAAGGCTTTGAGGTATAATTAAATAAAAATATACATTTCTAATTTTACAAATATATACTATTAGTATAACACATACAAGGGGAGAATTAAGAGATAAATAAATTACACAAAGAAGGAGAGATGTTGTGAAGAAAACATTGATTGTCAGCGGTGACGATTTTAAAGATACCGAGCCTTCGGTTTTGCATAACAGTTTAAAGGAATAGGGTGTTCGAGTAGACATTGCCTCAATGAAAAAAGGCAACATAACGGACAAGCATTGCTACGAGATTGAAGCAAATAAAGCTTTTGACGAGATAAATCCCGACTATTGCGGCATTCTCATAATTCCTGGCGAAAAAGCCCCCGCCGCTATTAGAAAGGATGAAAAAGCACTTGAAATCGCTAAATCTTTTTTTGAAAAAGAAAAACCGGTTGCCGCAATATGTCATGTACCCCAAATTTTAGTAACGGCGAGACCCGCCTAATATTTCCGTTTTTTTAAAGGAGACTGTAAAAAAAAATAAATGAAATACTTTCTATGCGGGTAGAATCAAAGTAAATTTTTAAAAGCTTCCTTGGGGGTTAATACGGTAATTACTTTCCTTGCAGATTCGAAATGTTCTACATTATTTGTAATTATAGCGTCAACCCTTGCGCTTTTTGCAACCTCCACAAATTTTAAATCAGACTGATAGATTAGATCAATGTTTAATTTTCCCGCTGTGACGAATGTGGCGGTCTCATTTATAAATTTTAATAAATAATTAACGTCCCTGATTTCGAATCCCAACCCTGCACTATTTAAAACCGAAACATATTCAAAATAAATCCTATCGTCTAATGCAATGACGAAGCGTTCATCTGAAAAATAATCTATAAGCCGCACGGGGTAGTATGACGACATAATAAAGCCGGACAAAAAAATGTCCGTATCTATAACGAATATCATTTTTTCTTTTACCATCCCCCCTCCTTAACGGCCGCTATCTCTTTTTCTATATATTTATGAGATAACTTATTTTTCCTTATCGTTTCCCGCATATTTCTTATTGCTTCTTTTGTTTTTATGGACCTTATTAAAAACAATGTCCGTTCCAAATTGGTTTCGTCAATCGGAATCATTAATGAAGCCGGCTTGCCGTTTGCCGTAACTATCATCTCTCCTTCTTTCCTTAATTCCTCGAATATCTCGCCGGTTCTCAATCTCAAATCTCTAGACGGTATAAATTTCAATTTTCTTCACCTCCATAGTATATCGATTATTGTACTCTTAATTATAAAACCAAACTTGTCATCATAGAATGAAAGCCCATTAAAGCCTTACCGGAGTGGCGGCATGACCCATGAAAAGATCTTGCCGCACAATTACTAAATTATTTACGGTAATATTGAGTGCTTAAAAATATCCGGGTGGTTTTTATAGCAGTCAAAAAATCTTTTTATTCGCTTTCAGATTATGCCTAAAAGAATATGGGCATCGAAGCGACGGTAAAGGCAATAGCGAGTGGCCTTTTTAGTTTAAGTATTATCTCCTATATGTATATGTATTATTATTTAAATAGATTGCGTAAATTCTTTTTAATGCCGGAAACGTTTTTTTTATTACTCTTGTTTATTGCCCGTATTTTTTCTTCCGCGGTTTTTAATGCTTTTTTAAATATTTTATTCGAAGGTAACAAACCAACGGCAGATTTAAAATTTTCTGCGGCAAGATCAAGTTCATTTAAGCCATATTCGGCCCTGCCCATTATAAAATAAGCAAATGGATTTTTAGGACTGTTTACGATCACTTTTTTAGCATAATTTCTTGCAAGTTTAAATTTGCTAATTTTTTCATAACCTATTGCGGAATTAAGCATTAACATATTTTTTAAACGTTTTGCATTAGCATAAGCCAACCCTTTTTTATAACTATTTAATGCATTTTCTGTTTTGTTTTCTTTTAATAGGTAGTTGCCGATTAATAAATAATTTAAACCAATATTGTTTTTAGCCATACTTATAAATTTATCTATTCTTTTATCGCTTGAACTCTTTTTAGAGGCATTAAATACAGCGTAGGCAAGAGATTTCTTAAAATAATGATTGCTAAGCTTAAATCTCTTTAAGAATTGGAGTATGTTTCCGTTTAATTCAAGCGTGTATGGGTTTTTATTTTCTTTAAGCGCTTTTTTTGCTTCTTTTAAGGCTGAATCATATTTCTTAGATTTTAATAATCCCAATGACTTCTTATAACTTACCTGCCATTTCAAAAGGGCATGTGCCGAGATTGGCGAAAATGCGATAAAAGAAGCTAAAAGAACTAATAACAATAAGGGAACGTAAAAATAGGTTAAATTAATTGAATTTGTGTTTTTTTCTCTCATAATTCTCCTTTGAATTTAAATAATTTAATAACAACAGCTACCGTTTAAAAGTTATCAATGTTTAACTATAAAAAACCATTACAGGAGAACCGTAAGTTCTCCTGTAATGGAACCCACTACTTTATAAGAGAGAGGGAAGCAGGCCTAAAATTTAACGGCTGCCGTCAGCATTGCAAATCTTGGAAGACCCGGCAAACCTGTTTCGTAATAATATCTTGAACCGTTCAACTTTCCGTGGTGTTCATATACATTTGCGTTATAATGTTTATTTAATATATTATCTATGCTCAAAGAAAGCGTGACTCCTCTAAGATGCATTTTTTTAAATGTACCGCCCATTGCGTCAAAGTTAAAATAATGGTTCAAATATATGTTGAATACCCAGTAGCCTCCGTAATGTTTACCCGACGGTACGCCGTTTAAATAATTAAATGCGGATTGTCCGGTATATGTCCCCCATAATCTTAATTGCGAATTTGACGTATAACCGTCAAATCCTATATTCGCCAAATGTCTCGGAACATTCGCAATATGATCGCCGGCTTTTATGGTTCCGTAATTTCCCTTGTAATCCGCCGTGTATATTGCGGTGTTATATGACCAGTTTCCGAATAGTTTCAAATATCTGTCTATTTTATAATTTAAAGCTAATTCTATACCCTCATACATTGAATTACCGCTGTTGTATTCAAGGGATGTCCCCAAGGAAGGATTATAAAAATGGCTAAAAGTATTTTCGAAAAGCTCTTTGTAACCGTTTAACGATAAATGCAATCCGGCGTATTTGTATCTGGTTCCAAGCTCATAATCCGTTACGTATTCCGGTCTAACCGTTAACGGCGGCGTGTACGTATGTCCATTTGCAGACCCTACCAAATCATAATAAGCACTGATATTCGGAACCTTTTGAATTTTACCCCAAGCACCGTAAACGATCCAATTTTTGAACGGTTGGTAGCTAATGCCGACTGACGGCTCATAATAAGTAAATGTATTGGACTCGGTTCCGCCCATATTGTAGTAATAACCCCGATTGTCTGCGGATGTCGTATTGGTCGTATTGTATTTTATGCCGGGTTCTATGCTGAGTTTGTTATTCATCAAATATATCTTATCTTGAACATATAAAGTATAGTTGGTTCTCGTATCATGCTCATTCCATGCGTCGTTATAGGAAGTGGCCTTGGGTACATTTGAATTTCCGTACCAAAACTCTGCAGAACGAACATTGCCGAAGAAAAATTTGCCGCCGAATGTTATTTTATTTTGCGGTAAGTATATATTAAATTGCGGAATATCTCCCGCTTCATCCATGCTTTCTATGTAAAGATGATAATCGGTTCCGTAATTGCTCGAGCCGAATAGTGCTTCGGGATTATAAGTGTTCGTAGAGGACGGATATACAAACGGTTGCTGTCCGTCTACCGTTATCGAACTGCATACCCCTTGTTCCGCCGCATTATAAATTGGGCTCGACGGATTATTGTAAACATCGGACATACACTGAGGATTAGAATATGACGTTCTTAAGTAACGATTATTATGATAAAAAATTTTATTTTGAAAATTAAAATCTCTATTTACGTAATTTTTTAAACTAAGAATTACATAATAACTATCGTCGATGTTATCGCTTTTGTTGATAGAAGTCGGCCAGTTATACGTAAATCCGTATTTCTGCTCAAGCGGAAATGGGATAGAATGCGGGGTTTTGCCCACATTGTCGTTTCGCATATAAATTAATGATATATCCGACCTGTCCTCATTGTACGGCTTAATCAATGAAATGTAGTATGAATTGTTTTTATCCTCGGTATTTTGCATCCATCCGTTAGAGTTGTTCTTCGTTGCACGGATGTACATTCTTATATCTCCGGGAAGAGTGCCGGTATTCACATAAAATCCGTATTTTCTTGTGGCATAAGAACCGTATCCGCCGAATATCTCGCCGTTTGTTTTATAGGACGGTAATAGGGGATTGTAATTTATAGTGCCGCCTAAAGAATTAAAGGAACTGACACTCGGATTATTTATTCCCCTGTAAATGTTGACTGATGAAACGTCGCCTAAGGTGAAAGGTACATTATTCCTCACAGAAGCAAAATTCTGAGAGCCACCGTCAAAAAGGCTGTTAAGAGGTATGCCGTCAAAAGATTCTGTTATTTGTCCGCTGTTAAATGCCCTCATTTCAATATGCGTCCGCATTCCGTTAGGGCCGAACGAACCGGTGCTGATACTTGGTTTGGTCGACAATATAGAGGCAATGCCCGTCATCGGATTATTTACGGTTTGAATCTCTTTTTTAGTAATCAGAGATCCTGAATAAGATGATTTAAAGAGTTTTTTCTTTAACTGTTCGGTTTTAGATACTTTCTTTGCACTCACAAGTGCTTTTCCTAAAATTATTTCCTTAGAATTAATAAGATTATTTGCTCCCTCCTCTGCATTTGCAAGCCCGGCGCCGAACACAAGCGTAACTATCATAGTTGCAACAATGAATAAACAGTTGCCTTTCATAGTTCCTCCGTTTTAAATCTACCATTAATTATTTTAATAGCTTTTATTTATTTTACTAAACTAATGTTAAGGTTTTATGACATTCAGATTAAATTTTCGTTACAATTTTGCATAGCTTCAATATAAAATCGTAATTCGGCTGCCGTAAAATAAGTTTTATTAAAGCCTCTTATTTTTGTATAATAAGTAAAAATGTTTTTCTTTAAAAATTAATTATTAATATGTTTATAAAAAAAAATAAAGATAATCTTTATGACGTAATCGTCGTAG
This sequence comes from bacterium, assembly GCA_003232385.1. Lineage (GTDB taxonomy): Bacteria > SZUA-79 > SZUA-79 > Acidulodesulfobacterales > Acidulodesulfobacteraceae > QIJE01. The sequence goes on along the minus strand of QIJE01000038.1, from coordinate 8,039 downwards.
GGGCCGGGCATGCCGGCATAGAGGCGTCTCTGGCAGTCGCAAGAATGGGATTGAGAACCGCTGTCATTACCATTAACTTGGACAATATCGGACAGATGTCTTGCAATCCGGCGATAGGCGGTTTAGCCAAGGGGCATCTCGTAAGGGAAGTCGATGCCCTTGGCGGAGAAATGGGGAGGGCTATTGATAGAACAGGCATTCAGTTTAGAACGCTTAATACGAGAAAGGGTCCGGCCGTACGGTCTTCACGTGCTCAAGCAGATATGTTTCGCTATAAAACTTATATGAAAACCGCCTTAGAATCGGAGTATGGCTTGACGATAATACAATCCATGGTTGATTCTTTAATAATTGAACAGGGAAAGGTCTCCGGAGTCGTTTTATGGGCGGGCGAGCGGCTTTATTCAAGCGCGGTTATTTTAACTACCGGAACATTCTTAAAGGGGCTGATTCATATCGGTCTTTTTAGCTATAACGCCGGAAGGGCGGGGGATTTTTCCGCCGATAAGTTGTCATTAAGTTTAATCGAAAACGGCTTTGAACTCGGGAGACTTAAAACCGGAACTACCCCCCGCTTAGACGGCAGAACAATTGATTTTTCGAGACTCGAAGAGCAAAAAGGCGAAGACGATTTTATCCCGTTTTCCATCGCGGACAAAAAGATTTCGAATAGTATAAGCTGTTACGTAACTTATACAAACGAAAAAACCCATAATATCGTTTTAAACGATTTGGACAAATCACCCTTATATTGCGGTATTATTAAGGGTGTAGGGCCGAGGTACTGTCCTTCCATAGAGGATAAGGTTGTAAGATTTAAAGACAAGGAAAGACACCAGGTGTTTTTGGAAAGAGAAAGCCTTGATTCCGTGGAATACTATCCCAACGGGCTTTCAACGAGTTTACCGTTAGATACCCAGCTTAAGTTTTTAAGAACAATAAAAGGGTTAGAAAATGCTAACATCATGAGGTCGGGGTATGCCATCGAATACGACTATGTTTTACCTACTCAGCTTAAACATTCTTTGGAGACCAAAATTATAGAAAATTTGTTTTTAGCGGGGCAGATTAACGGAACGTCCGGTTACGAAGAGGCAGCGGCGCAAGGGATTATTGCGGGAATTAACGCCGTTCTAAAAATTAAGGGCGAAGACCCCTTGATACTCGGAAGAGATGAAGCATATATCGGGGTATTAATAGATGATTTGATTGTACTTGGGACTAACGAGCCTTACAGAATGTTCACGTCGCGGGCAGAATACAGGCTTTTGTTGCGGGAAGACAATGCCGACTTCAGGCTTTGCGAGTATGGTAAAAGAATAGGGCTGTTAGGCGAAGAAAGATACTCCGTCTATAAAGACAGGCTATTCAAATTTAATGAACTGTTATCATTTTTAAAAACATACGAAAACGGCAAATATTACGATATGCTAAAACGACCGGATTTTTCCGTCGTAGATCTGGAGGTTGCATTTAATGCCGGAATAGGAACGGAGTCTAACCGTTACAACGCGGATATATTGAATAGAGTTAAGCTTTTCATTAAATATGAGGGTTATATTAATAGGCAAAGAGAAGAGATAGGTCGGCTAAAAAAATTCGAGAATGTTAAGTTGAACAAAGATATCGATTTTAAAGCTATTCCGGGCTTATCGCTTGAGGCAGTAGAAAAACTTAATAAAATTAAGCCTAAAACCGTTGCCGAGGCCGGCAGAATTTCAGGCGTTACGCCTGCTGCAGTCGGTATTTTATTAATGAGGTGCCGAAAATCTTAATTTAGCTAATTTACTTTTAGAGAGATATAACGCAAACAAATTATTTAATTTTAATTGAGGATTGAACCGATGGAGATTCGTTATTCCGTTTGCCCGCACGACTGCCCCGACACCTGTTCTTTAAAGGTAGAAATAGACAAAGGAAAAATAGTTAAAGTTGCGGGAGACCCGTCTCACCCTATAACTAAAGGGGTTATCTGTGAAAAAGTTCGCGCTTATCCGAAGCGCATATATAATCCCTCTCGAATATTGTATCCTATGCGCAGGGTTGGGGAGAAGGGAGGCGGCAAGTTTGAAAGGATAAGCTGGGCAACTGCCGTAGGAGAAATTGTTAAACGCTGGAAAGACCTTTCAAGATTATACGGTCCCGAAAGTATTTTGCCTTATTCCTACGGAGGAACTGAAGGCGTGATAAATCATTCCTCTATGGATAGGCGCCTTTTTAACAAGATAGGTGCAACAATGCTTAAGCGTACAATCTGTTCTACCGCAGGAACCTTAGGCTATAAATTGGCTTACGGCGACTCTATCGGCATAAACCCTATGGATACGATTAATTCCAAACTTATAATATTTTGGGGGATTAACGCTCTGGAAACCAATATGCATCAGGCTATCTTTGCCGATAATGCCCGCAAGAACGGTGCTAAGATTATAGCTATAGATGTTCATCGAAATAAGACGGCAAGATGGGCGGATGATTTTTATTTGATTTTACCCGGTTCGGACGGTGCATTGGCTCTGGGTTTGGCTCATATTATATTGAGAGATGATTTAGCCGATAAAACATTTTTAGAAAAATATTCGTACGGTTTTAAGGAATTTTATATAAGAGCGATGGAATATCCCCCGGAGCGAGTTGCGGATTTAACGGGTATTCCCAAAGAACGAATTGAGGGGCTGGCAAAGGTTTATGCTGAGACGAAGCCGAGTCTGATACGCATCGGAAACGGCCTTCAGCATCACAATAACGGCGGTATGAATACATGGCTTATTTCATTGCTTCCCGCATTAACCGGTGCATGGCAAGACAAGGGCGGGGGTGCCATAAAATCAAATTCGGGGTATTTTCCCTTAAATAATAATGCGTTAGAAAGACCTGATTTAATTGAGAATTCCCCAAGGACAGTAAATATGGTTCAGCTCGGCAAGGCATTGTGCGAACTTGATCCGCCGGTACGTTCTCTTTACGTTTACAACAGCAATCCGGCCATTGTAGCGCCGAATCAAAATTTAGTCTTAAAGGGTTTGGCAAGGGAAGACCTTTTTACGATTGTACATGAACAGGTAATGACGGATACCGCTAAGTGGGCGGATATAATATTACCCGCAACGACAAGTTTTGAACATGCAGATTTGTATATAAGCTACTGGCATACCTCGGTTCAATGGGCGGAACCCGCGATAACTAAAATGGGCGAGGCCAAGCCTAACATAGACGTGTTTAAACTTATAGCGCATGCTTTCGGATTCACGGAATCATGTTTTTTAGACTCGGAGGAAGATATAGCCCGTCAGGCTTTAGATATTCCATATTGGCAGCGTAAAGGAATAACGTTTGAGCGCCTTAAAAAGGAGCGATTTATAATGTTGAATGTTTCCGGTTATCCGTTTTCCGACGGCTTTTCCACCCCTTCCGGTAAAATTGAGTTTAAAAGCGGAAAGGCCTTGAAATCGGGATTGTGCGATATACCGGACTATAAGTCGATTAAAGAATCACGCTTCGCAAATGCCGTCGAAGAAAATGCGGCGCTTTCTGCCGAGCCTGAAGTCGATTTTCCGTTAACGCTTATTACGCCGCCCAATCACTTTTTTTTAAATTCTACTTTTACCGATATTCCGTCTTTTATAATTAAAGCGCGGGAGCCGTTTTTAGAGATGAGCACGGAAGATGCCGAACATAGAGGAATTAAAGATGGCGATTTGGTCATAGTTGAAAATAAACGCGGACGTATAGTTATAAAAGTTAAGGTAATAGACTCGGTTCTGCCGGGCGTCGTAGTCTCTACCGGTTTATGGTGCAGAGAAAATTACAAAAACGGCAACGGAATAAATGCCTTAACGTCCGATAGCTTATCCGATATCGGCGGAGGAGCAACCTTTTTCTCGACTTCGGTTGAGGTCGGAAAAGCAGTATAGGCATTCAAGTCGTTAAGGTCGCTTGATTTATTAAATTCAACAAATATGTTTATGTATCGAATCGCCGGGCGTCGTTTCTTTATGTTCTTTACCGGCTAATTCTTTTGCAAAGCGGATTATATCCGAAATCAAAATATCCGCCATATCGCTGCTAAAATTCTCTCTTATAACTATTCTTAAGATTTTAACATCTTCGGCATCCTTAGGCAGATTATAGGCAGGAACGATCCAGCCTCTTTCTTTTAATCTTGCCGATAGTTGAAAAACGTCGAACCCGGCTCCCTTTTTGATAGATGTGGTAATTATGGGTAGTTTTATAGTTTCTAAGACCGGTTCTAAAAAATCTATCTTTTTTATTTTTTCCAAAAGATAAACCGCATTTTTAAAAGTATTTTCCATTATGCGTTTATAGCCGTCTTTTCCCAGCATTAAAAGGTTGTAATATTGAACAATCATCATTGAACTTCCGCGCGAAAAATTAAGCGTATAAGTAGCTTCCTCGCCCCCTAAATAATTCACGTAGAATATCAGATCTTCAGGTAATTCGGTTTTATCCTTAAATATAAGCCACCCTATGCCCGGGTAAACGAGCCCATATTTGTGTCCGGAAACGTTTATGGACTTGACGTGTGAGAGCCTGAAATCCCATTTCATGTCCGGATATAAGAAGGGCACTATAAACCCGCCGCTGGCTCCGTCTACGTGTATAGGAATATCCCACCCCTTTTGTTTTTTTACATTCTCTAACATTTCGTTTATTTCTTCAATAGGGTCAATCTGCCCCGTAAAAGTAGTACCCAAAACCGCACCGACGCAAATCGTATTTTCATCGATATTTTTTTTGACGTCGTCTACGTCCAATATATATCTTCCTTTTTTCATCGGAATTATTTTCATTTCAACATCAAAATAACGGGCAAATTTTTCCCATACTATATGTACATCCGCCCCGATTACTATGTTCGGTTTACTGCCGTCTCTATTCAATCTCTGCATTTTCTTTCTAAAATTCCATTTATGGGCTAAAAGTCCGAGCATTATGGCCTCCGACGAGCCTACGGTCGCTGTTCCCGTATGTTGATTATTACCGGGTGCATTAAACAATCTTGCAAGCATATTGACGATGCGTTCCCGTATGACGCCGGTTTGAGGATATTCATCCTGGTCTACGAGGTTCTTATTTATGGTCTCTATTATAAGTTTTTCCGCATTCGGATCCATCCACGTGGTAACGAAAGAAGCCAAATTTAAAGATGGATTTCCGTCGATATTCAGTTCATCATGAATTATTTGATATGCGACATCGGAGCCTATTCCTTTATCGGGAATATCATGTTTAGGGATAGACTCGGAAAAGAATCTGCTTGCGTAAGTCGTGGCAATGCTATCGTTATTATTTGCAATTATGTTTTCCTTTTTAGACGACATGGTGTAATTCCTCCAAATAATCATTAATCGTATATACTAATAATAGTTAATATATTACAGATTAAAAAATTAATCAAATGTGACTCAGGTCATTTTTTATTGGATACCAACAATGATATGATAATCTAAACATCGATATATGTCGATAAACGAATTTTAAAAATGGAGGTTTTAAATGTTTTGTTTTCAATGTGAAGAAACTGTTGAGCGCGATGGATGCACAAAAATAGGAGTATGTGGCAAGACCGACGAGGTTTCCAATTTGCAGGATCTGCTTATTTATAATCTTAAAGGGGCGGCTTTTTGGATGGCTGCAGTGAAACAAAGCGGCGGAACAATAAAAGATGCAGACTATTTTAGTATACTTAAGGGTCTTTTCTCAACTGTTACGAACGTAAATTTCGATCCGAATTCGATGAAGGTTCTTTTAGATGAATCGCTGAAAATAAGAGATAGATATAAGAAAAGTTATTCGGGGAACGAAGTTGGTTTTATCCCGGATTGTGCGGTATGGGAGCCGGTTGATGCGAATTTGGCGGAATATGATAAAAAAGCGGTTACAGTCGGCATAACAAATCGGGAAGACGACATAGTTTCCCTGAAAGAGCTGTTGACTTACGGATTAAAAGGCATGGCTGCATACGCATACCATGCTCACGTGCTGAATTATACGGATAGTTCGATTAACGAGTTTACCGTGAGGGCATTAAATTATTTAAATGCAAAGGATGTAAATATGGATGATACCCTCAATCTTGTTTTTGAATGCGGCGAAAAAGGGGTTAAGGCAATGGAGCTGTTGGATAAGGCGAATACCTCCCATTATGGAGACCCCGAGCCTACTCAGGTTTTAAACGGAACTAAAAAGGGTAAGGCGATTTTAATAAGCGGACATGATTTATATGAACTTGAGGAATTGTTAGAACAGACTCAAAATACGGGAATAAACGTATATACGCATGGAGAAATGCTTCCCGCACATGCTTACCCGTTTTTTAAAAAGTATAAAAATTTAGCGGGCAATTACGGCGGCGCATGGTGGGAACAGCAAACGGAATTTGAAAATTTCGGGGGCGCTATCGTTATGACTACCAACTGTATACAAAAGCCTACGGAAAAATATAGAGATAGAATTTTTACGACGGACTTAGTCGCAATGCCGGGTGTGAAACATATTAAAGATTACGATTTCTCCGAAGTAATTAAAGCGGCATCAGCCATGGATGGAACGGAAGAGGATATTAAGGGCGAGATTACTACGGGGTTTGCCCGCAATACATTAGTGAAGTCTGCGGATACGATTATAGATTTAATAAAGAGTAATAAAATTAAGAATTTTGTGGTTATGGCGGGTTGTGACGGAAGAGATAAAGGGAGAAATTATTATACGGAGCTTGCCCAAAACCTTCCCGGCGATTCCGTGATATTAACGGCGGGCTGCGCAAAATACAGATATAACAGATTAAATCTCGGCAGCATCGAAGGGTTGCCGCGCGTAATAGATGCCGGACAATGCAACGATTCATACTCTCTTGTGGCGGTGGCGTTAAAATTAAAGGAGGCTTTGGGTTTGGATGATATAAATGACTTGCCGATATTTTATGAGATTGCATGGTACGAACAGAAGGCTGTTTTGGTATTGCTTGCTCTGTTATACCTTGGCGTAAGAAATATAAGGCTTGGGGTTAATCTGCCGGCATTTTTATCACAAAACGTATTGAGCCTGTTAGTAGAGAAGTTTCATGTAATGGGCGTTTCTTCGGTTAAAGAAAGTATAGACTATATTAAAGGAGAATAGTCACACGCCAATAGCTTAATCACCGTGTATTATTATTTTGAATTTAAGACGGCGACCGCAAATGATGCGAATCGTCGTCTTAAATTTGACAAACTCGGCAAGTATTGTATATAATTGATGACCGGAGGCGGTTATAATGCAGGATACCGGAATCAAAAAAAACAATCTTTCTATTGTTGTTTTGTTCATCTTCCTTGTTTTTGTCACATCGACAGTCTTAAGCGGATGCGGGCATGAAGCTAAAGTGCTTACTGGAGGACTGTCGCTCAAGCTTATTAACCAAAAAACAAAAGTATCGCCGTTTTTCGGCGTTCTATATTCCAGGGCCGTAAGTATAGATAGAGATTCTTTTTACCCCGCGCTTTTCAAAAATGGCTATATAAAATTTAACAGAAAACTGGGATATTCGTCATTTACGGCAAAACTGAGGCCTTTTTTATTTAAAAAAGCAGGCAAGATATATGTCGTATTCGGAGGGTTTTCGGCTCAAAAACCTAATGTAAAATTTATATCCCAAAACCGCGCCGAGGTTTCTTTTGATTTTGTTTTTAAGCCGAATCGACTGTACAAATTAGCAAAAGATAAAAACATTGCGTTTCCTCGATTAAATAAAATTATTAGGTCGGGTAAGGCCGTTGCAGTTTTTATGCTCAAGCCCTCCCTTGGATGGCAAATTGCGGGGTTTAAACCTTTTTCAGCCGGCTTATAGTCTAGCTTGTTAAATTGTTTTATCGTAGTTTTGCCCCTTCAATAATGTCTAAACACAAAAAAACCTCTTCTAATTAATGGTATCGGAAGAGGTTAAATAAAGCTTTCCTATCAATAACAAGGCAAATTAAAATCCGAACTTTAGACCGAACTTTAAGAATATTTGATTGTATTGGTCGGAGGGTTCAAAA
>QIJE01000012.1 GCA_003232385.1 bacterium | reverse complement strand
GAGTATCAGCTTCTTGATCGTTTAAGCTTTCAGTGTTTTGTCGGTCTGTGTCAGATTCCGGATCGCACTACGATATGGATGTTCAAGGAGCGTCTAATTAAGGCAGATGCCGGCGACTGCATATTTGAGGCGGTAAATCAGCAACCGGCCAATGCGGGTTATGTTGCTCGAGGCGGACAGATGATTGATGCGAGCATTGTGCCTGCACCTATTCAACATGTCAGCAGCGATGAGAAGGCGCAGTTCGAAGAACAGAAGATTCCGTCAGACCGGTTACCAGAAAAACGGCGACAAAAGGATGTGGATGCCACATTGACCAAAAAAAATGACAAGTCGTTCTTTGGTTTCAAATTGTCCGCCGGTACGGATAATCGTTACAAGATCAAAATAAGTACGACCGGTGCTCATGATATACTGCATACGGAAGATGTTCCGGATGAATCTAATACCGGCAGGGAGATTTATACCGATAAAGGCTATGCGAATATCGAACGGGAAAAACGACTAAAAGGATCAGGTTGGCGGCCTCAGATTCAACGCAACAAACGGATATCTAAAACTCGCATCAGCCGCATTGATGCAAATGGGCGGCAAGCTTATACGTAGTATTGGCCTTAGGCGAGCGACACTGCATCTAAATTGGAAAGTTGCCACCTGCAGCAATATGCGTCGTATGTGTTACCTAAAAAACAGCAGCAGTTGCACCGCTTTACAGTCGAGTCGTCTCTTGAAAATAGGAGATGCATCCTTTTATCCTATAGAACGACCCCAATTGAATCCGTTTTAGGGGATAAATTACTGATGATTTGCCTATGTTTTTGCAATCGGAGACTCAACACTGTTTTCTGGTTGGGGAATGGTAGTTTTTCGAGGTACCCAATAAAAATATGTTAACAAACGGCATAGACGATGATGGTTCGGAGATAGAACGGCTTCTTAAAGACGTTAAGTCTTTTATGTCCCGCTATAGGGGATATTTTACCGTAATGTCCGTCGTATCGAACAAAGGGTCTTTGCCCGATTTAGAATCGTTTAGGATAAATAATAAAATGACAAATAAAAATAAGACTGATTCGAGAACGGAAAGATTGATGCATTTAAATGAATCCGATGTAAACGGCTGTATAAAATGCGAACTGAATAAAACGAGAAAAAATATAGTTTTCGGAGAAGGCTCCCCTGAAAGTAGATTAATGTTTATAGGGGAAGCTCCCGGCGCCGAGGAAGACAATACGGGAAGGCCGTTCGTAGGCAGAGCGGGACGGCTTTTAACAAAAATCATAGAATCCATAGACATGAAGAGGGAAGATGTTTATATAGCAAATATAATTAAATGCAGGCCTCCGGAAAATAGAAATCCGCTAAGGGACGAGATAGCCGCATGTGCCCCCTTTTTAAGAGAGCAAATAGCCATAATTAAACCAAAAATAATTTGTACCCTTGGCAAATTTTCTACGGAATTTATTATAGGAACGGATAAGGGAACTATATCGGCGGTAAGGGGTAAGGAGTTTGATTATAACGGCATTACCGTTATACCGACATATCACCCCTCCTATTTGCTGAGAAATCAGAGTGCTAAAAGGCAAACCTGGGAAGATATGAAAAAAATAAGAAATTTATGTTCGAAAATTTGAATTTATGGTCTATTTTGCCGATATTTTAATATTTTTTGCTTTTATATTCGTTGTTGTAGATTTTTTTGCAATGAGCTACGGCATTTTTACTGCTTCGGGGGCTATCTTTTTTATCATAGGCTCAATACTTCTCTTCTATGTCATGCCTAACGTACCCGGTTTTTTTGTAAGAATCGTTCTGCCGACCTATATTACCATAACGATATTCGTATTGGTTTCAGCTTATCTCGGGTATAGGACGCATATGTCAAAGGTAAAAGTAGGCATGGTCACCCTATTAAATGAAGTCGGAGAGGTCACTCGAGATATCAAACCGGAGGGTGAAGGGAAAGTGCTTGTTAACGGTGAACTATGGACCGCTTTTTCCGATTATGAAATACTAAAGAATTCAAAGGTGGTAATAATAGATACGGGTAATATGTTAAGGCTTAAGGTAAAGCCTTTTAGAAAAAATACATAATATGCAACGATTAATAATTTTTTAATCGTTTAACTGGAGGTTGTATGAGCTTCGATGCCGTTTTTTTTGCTATTATAATAATTGTCGCGATTATTATAATTTTAAATGCTATGAGAGTGATAAAAGAATATGACAGGGCCGTCATTTTTAGAATGGGTAGGGCGTTTAAGGTTAAGGGGCCGGGTATGATACTCTTGTGGCCTATCATCGACAGAATGACAAAGGTGACATTAAGGATAATTACCCTTGATGTTCAGCCTCAGGATGTTATTACGAAGGACAACGTAACGCTTAAAATCAGCGCGGTGGTATATTACAAAATTGTCGATCCGCTGAATGCGATAATTAAGGTCGCGGACTTTAATTATGCAGTATCGCAACTTGCTCAAACTACCTTAAGGAGCGTATGTGGTGAGGGAGAACTTGACAAGCTTCTGGCGGAAAGAGAAAAAATTAACACGGAAATTCAGGATATACTGGATAAGCATACCGGTCCATGGGGTGTTAAGGTTACCGTGGTAGAACTTAAGCAGATAGACCTTCCGCAAGACATGCAAAGGGCAATGGCGAGACAGGCGGAGGCTGAAAGGGATAGGAGAGCAAAAATAATTAACGCCGACGGTGAATTCCAGGCATCTCAACGCTTAAGCGACGCAGCAAAAATTATAGCGGAAAACCCTATGGCGCTTCAACTTCGCTATCTGCAAACATTAAATGAAATTTCCTCTACAAATAATACTACGATGATAATACCGGTTCCTCTAGACGTTATAAGGGAGGTAGGAAAAAGTATGGCCGGTAATCCCGTCGGCAGTGTTGATTCCGTACCTAAATAGCGGTATAATAAACAGTTGAGCGTGTAAAATAATTAAACCTTGAAGAAATGGGGGTGCAAAAAATGGAATTAGGAATGATCGGATTAGGCAAAATGGGAATGAATATGGTTTTTAGGCTTCTTGAAGGCGGGCACAGGGTAGTAGTTTTTAACAGAACTGTCTCTAAAGAAGAAAATGTGATTAATAAGGGTGCCATAGGGTCTAATTCCGTTAAAGAATTAATAGAAAAGCTTGCACCTCCAAGGGTTATATGGTTAATGGTTCCGAGCGGAGAACCCACCGACGATATGTTGAACGAGGTATTAAAATATGTCCGGGAAAATGATGTGATAATAGATGGAGGCAACTCATACTATAAAGATTCCGTTAGAAGATATGAAACCTGCAGCAAAAAAGGAGCTAAATTTTTGGATTGCGGGACAAGCGGCGGTATTTGGGGATTAAAAGAGGGTTATTGCGTTATGATCGGGGGCGATGATGATGCATTCGATCGTTGCGAGCCTATTTTTAAAACACTCGCACCTAAAGACGGCTATTTGCATACGGGAAAATACGGGTCGGGACATTTTGTAAAAATGGTTCATAACGCTATAGAATATGGAATGATGGAGGCTTATGCGGAGGGATTTGAGATAATGAAGACTTCCGATTTTGACGTTGATTTGGAAAAGGTTGCTTTTCTCTGGGACCATTCATCCGTTATTCGTTCATGGCTTTTGGAGCTGGCATATAATGCGCTCAAGGGTGATCCGGAGCTTGACAACTTAAAGCCTATAGTAGATGATTCCGGCGAAGGAAGATGGACGCTTAAGGAGGCGATAGATAGAGCGATTCCTGCTCCGGTTATAGCCGATGCGGTGTTTATGAGGTTCAGGTCGAGGCAGGAGAACTCGTTTGCTGCAAGGATGTTAGCCGCATTAAGACATCAGTTCGGCGGACACCCGATTCATAAGTAGATTTGATTTGATGTTAGCATTATATGATAAGTAATGAGAGGTAATCGAAATGTTTATAGATGTAAGTATGGATATAGAAGGCGGTATGCTTCACTGGCCTACCGATCCCGGCGTTACGGTCAAGCACTTCTCTAATATTAAAAACGGGGATAGCGCCAATAACAGTGAAATTACCTGCGGGACGCATACCGGAACACATATAGATGCCCCGCATCATTTTGTAGAAAGTGGAATAGGGATAGATAAGCTAAATATAAATGTGTTAATAGGGCGATGCAGGGTTATAGAAGCCGGTGATTCCGTAAAAGTAATATCTAAAGAATTTCTTTTGCCCTACGATATAAAAGCAGGCGAGAGACTGCTTTTTAAGACTAAGAATTCTTCATGGATAAGTAATAAAGATAAAAATTTTCATCAGGATTATGTTTACGTCGGCGCGGATGCGGCATCTTATTTAGTTGATAACGACATAGCTTTAGTCGGTGTCGATTATCTTTCCGTAGAGGGTTATCATATAGGTCATGATACCCATAAAACGCTTTTGGGCGCCGGGGTTGTTGTAATAGAGGGCTTAAACCTTTTCAACGTCAAACCGGGCGAGTATGGCTTGATTGCTCTTCCGATTAAGATTAAAAATTCCGATGGGGCTCCGTCAAGGGTAATTTTAGAAAAATCTTAAAAAAAGGAGGGTAGAATGGGGGAATTAGAGCCTTCTATTATTGTTATATTCGGTGCAAGCGGGGATTTGGCACATATTAAAATATTTCCGGCATTGTATGGTTTGTGGAGCGAAGGTTTTTTTCCGGATAGTTTTTTTATTGTAGGATTTGCCAGAACGGGAATGGATAATGAAACTTTTCGTAAAACGATTTTAGATGCCTTAAACATAAATTGTAGAAAAAAACCCGTGAACGAAAATGATTTTCTTAATTTTTCTAAACATATATTTTATCTGAAATCAAAATATGACGATAAAGTCAGTTATGAAAAATTGGGTAAATTTGTTGAAGCTAAGGCATTAGAGTATAAGATACCGAAGAATATAGTTTATTATCTTTCTATCCCCCCGAGTATTTATGTTAACGTGATAGATGGGATTAAGAGTGCAAATCTCACTGCCGATGATTTTAAAAAGGGCGGTTTTTCAAAGCTTGTCGTAGAAAAGCCTTTCGGATACGATTATAATAGCGCAAAAAGTTTAAACAGCGAAATTCTTTCTGTGTTTAAAGAAAAAGAGGTTTATAGGATAGACCATTATCTCGGAAAAGAAACCGTTCAGAATATATTTGCTTTCAGGTTTGCTAACGCTATTTTTGAGCCCATTTGGAACAATAAATATATAGATCATATCCAAATATCCGCATTGGAGTCTATAGGGGTGGGTTCCAGGTCGGGATATTTCGACGAATCCGGTGTTATAAGAGATATGATGCAGAATCATATGATGCAGCTGTTATCGGCCGTTGCCATAGAACCTCCGGCTATTTTCGATGCCGACGATATACGAAACGAAAAAGCGAAGTTATTGAAAAGCATAAGGCCTTATAGCCTAAACGATGTAAAAAATTTTGTAATTAGAGGGCAGTACGATAGGGGAGAAGTCTGCAATAAACAGGTGGTTAGTTACAAGGAAGAGGCGGGGATGCCTAAGGATACGATCACCGATACGTATGTTGCGCTAAAACTTTTTATAGATAATTATAGATGGGCAGGGGTACCTTTTTATTTGAGATCGGGTAAACGATTGAAAAAACATAAGACCGAGATAGTCGTTTACTTTAAAAAACTGCCTTATAGCCTTTACGGAAGAGACGGGATAGAAAAGATTAAACAAAATTCCATAATTATTACCATTCAACCGAATGAGGGGATTGTAATAAATTTTGGCGCTAAAATGCCTGGTTTTGAAATGGATATAGAACCGGTAAGTATGGTATTTAATTATAAGTCTTCATTCAAATTATCTCCTCCCGATGCATATGAGAGGCTAATTTACGATATAATTATAGGCGACCAGACACTCTTTGCAAGATACGACAGCACGCTGATAGCATGGCAATTTATTACGTCCATAATAAATGGATGGCGTAAAATAGATACGCCGGTATTTCCCAACTACGAAGCCGGCTCTTGGGGTCCAAAAGAGGCGGATAGACTAATTAACGCCGACGGCAGAGTTTGGAACAATAACTGAATTTTATATTTCCTTTTTAGCCGCATTATATAAATCTTGAGGCGATAGCCCCGCTAATTTGTATAGCTCATTCGATTTTCCGGAAGAGTTGTAGAATGTGGCGCCTAATTTTCTGAATTTTACGTTAATGCCGTTTTCGGCAATAAGGGTTCCTATGGCGGTACCTACGCCGGTTTTTACGTTATGATCTTCTATCGTGATTATAAGGCCGGTTTTTGCGGCCGACTTTAAATCTTCTACATCGATGTCGCTAGGGCAAGAGATATTGATAAGCGTCGGGTTTATGCCGTCTTCCTTAAGCATTTCATATCCCTTTAATGCATGAGTAAGCATGTTTCCGGTTGATATAATCGTCAAATCGTTTCCTTTCCTCACAGTGTCCGTCTTTCCGTATTTGAATTCATAATTTTCTCCGAAAAATGGCTCGCCCTCTTCATTTAAAATAACCGGAATAACCGACCTTCCCATTATTAAAACAAAATTGCCCTTATGAGAGGCAATATATCTTACCGCTTTATCCGTTTGATTAGGGTCTGCCGGAATTATGACTTTGAATCCGAATGTAGAATTAATAATGCCGAAATAGTCTATGCACTGATGAGTTTTTCCGTCTTCCCCTACATCTATGCCGCAATGAGTACACACTACTTTTAGATTTGAATTATTTATATCGTTTAGCCGTTGCTGGTTATAAACTTCATCTACTCCAAAAACCCCGAAATCGGCAAAAAACGTGAGTATGCTTTCGGACGATAATGCCCCGGATATCACGGCGGCATTATGTTCCTCTATGCCGGATTCAAAAAAATTATCCGAAAATTCCTTTCTAAAAGCACCGGTCTTGACCGATCCCTCAAGATCGCAATCAAAAACTGCAAAGGGTATACGTTGCGAATCGGTTTTTTCCTTATAACTTTTTGCTATGTCAAAAAGGGCGTTGCCGAACGCAGAGCGGTTGTCCGTGTTTTTATCCCTTGTGTAGATTATATTTTTGTTATCCGGTTCTAAGACAAAGCGGTTATCGGTTCTTTTATTTAACGATTTTATCGGTTTGTTCAGCTTTTTTTCGTTTATGAGCTCATCTATATCATCTCGTTCGCCGAGTTCATTTAAGGCTTTTTTACAATCTTCCGTATTTAAAGTAGAGCCGTGATATTTGGCCCGATTTTCCATAAACGAAACACCCTTGCCCATAATAGTATTTGCGATAATGACGACCGGAGAATCTATAGCATGAGCTTTCTTTACCGCGGAATATATTTCATTAAAGTCGTGGCCGTCTATTTCTATAGTATGAAATCCGTCGGCTTCGAAATTTCCCTTTATGTTATCCGGCATTATCTCGGATGTTTTGCCGCCTATTTGTAATCCGTTTTTATCTACTATTACGGTTAAATTGTTTAATTTATATTTTACCGCAAACCTTCTCGCTTCTCCTATTTGACCCTTTGCCTGCTCCCCGTCTCCCATAACGCAGTAGATATTGCAATTGAGATTGTTTAAACGGGAATTTAACGCAAATCCGCAGGCGGCGGAAAGTCCTTGTCCGAGATTTCCCGTGTTCCATTCTATCCCCGGCACCGATTTTTCCACATGTCCTTCAAACGGAGAACCTGCTGTCCTAAAGTTCAATACGGCATCTTCCATGTCAAAAAACCCGTAATTTCCGAGGGCGGAGTATACTCCCGGAGTCGTATGCCCGTGGCTTATAATGATCCTATCTCTTTCGGGATTAAAAGGATCAGAGGGATATACGTTGCAAAATCCGTACAGAATAGCATAAATATCGATAGAGGACATAGAGCCTCCGGGATGACCAGAAGTTGCAAGGGTAGTCATTCTCAATATATCACCTCGGCATTTTTTGGTAAAACTTTTCAGAAATTCTATTTCTTCTTCCGTAAGGCTATCTCTGTCGAATGTCCTTTTGATATTCATAATATTAATTTCCTCCTGCATTATTGTATATATTTATATGTAATAACGATAATCATTTATTTTTTAAGAGTACATTTTAGTAATAACCGAGATGACGGTTATATATTTCTTGAAATATTTTTTATAGAATCGAGAAGTTTATCATAGGAATTTTCAAAAGATTTTACGCCGTCTTCTTGTAATTTTTCGCCCACTTCATCTAAATCTATTCCTAATTCGGACAGTTCGGCTATTATCTTGTTTGAATTTTCAAGTTCTTGCGATGCGGTATCCGGAGACAATCTGCCGTGGTCCGCAATATGTTCGATTGTTTCATCGGGGAGCGTGCTTACGGTATTTCTGCCTATTAACGGTTCGACATATTTTAAGTCGTAATATGAAGGGTCTTTCGTACTCGTGCTGGCAAATAAAAGGCGTTGCATGTTAGCACCTTTCGCCTTCAGTGTCATGAATTCGGCGCCGTGAAAAGTTTCTTTATATTCATTAAAAATTATCTTGGAATTAGCAACGGCGGCTTTTCCTCTCAAATTCATGATATTTTCTTTTTTTGCGGAAGCTGAGGTGTCCGTGTCGGTTATTAATTCGTTCAGCAGTTTATCTACGTATGTATCTACCCTACTGATAAAAATGCTTGCAACCGAGTGAATATCCCTTAAATTTAAGCCGGACTCAAGTGCCTTTTTGAGTCCCCCGATATATGCATTTGAAACCGCTATGTAGTGGTTGCGTGAAAACATCAGTGTTGCGTTTACATTTATGCCCCGGGATATAAGGGCGGAAATGACCTCGAGCCCCTCATTAGTAGCGGGTATTTTTATAAGCACGTTTTTTTCGTCTATGAGAGAAAATATTCTCTGCGCCTCACTTATTGACGTAGAAACGTTTGTAGCAATATTCGGCGCAACTTCAATGCTGACGAATCCGTCGCGGCCGCCGGATTTTTCATAAACCGGTTTAAGAAGAAGGGCCGTAGATTTTATATCGTCTCTAGTGATTGCATCGTATATTTGAAAAGGTGTTAAGTTTTTTTGCAAAAGGCTCTTTATTGCTTCGGGATAGCCGCATTTTTCGGAGTTAATAGCTTTTTCGAATATTGAAGGGTTGGATGTTATTCCCGTTATTACGCCATTCCGGATCAATTTTTCAAGCTCGCCCGAATTTATCATGCATCTCGAAATATTATCCAACCATGGGCTTTGGCCGTAAAATGTTAATTTTTTGAATTGCTCGCTTTTTGATGCGATAAAATCAATTTTCATTTTTTCGCCTCCCGCAAATTTTTTATTTTCTATTAACTGCAAAATATAGCATTTATCAAAAAATTATATCATAAAAATTGTCTCATTGTAAGTGGACATAAGTGGATTTTCGTGATAGAATTTTCATAATTTAATTGAAAATAACTATAACGCATGTGGCGGAACTAAAGAAATGAGCTATAGAAATTCAAATATATGGAATGCTTTTTTGAGGATTTACGTGGGCTTGCTTTTTCTTTACGATGTTCATTTCAAATTAACTCCGGCTTTTTTTGCGAATCTTCGCGGAAAACTGTTATTTTTTGCGAATCATGGTCACTTATGGTTTTATAATGCTTTTTTAACTCATGTTGCCGTTCCGAATGCATTTTTGTTTGCCTTATTAATAATTATGGGAGAACTATTCGCCGGTATTTTTTTAACGGCGGGTTTTGCTACTAAGGCTGCGGCACTTGTAGGGTTGTTTCTAAATATAAATTACTTATTTGCCATGTACTGGATTAGCCCGTTGGAATTGGGAATCAATCTCACTTTAATTGTGTGCGAATTGGTTATTATATTTACCGATTCGGGAAAAACGCTGGGTATTGACGCATTGTTTTGAATAAAATGAAGACTAAAAATAAAAATATATTTAAATTTAAGTCAAATTCTGATAAGATATACAAGGTTAAAGGCAATATATTCTTTTAATTTACGGTGGATGTAGCTCAGCCGGTAGAGCCCCGGATTGTGACTCCGGTGGTCGCAGGTTCAAACCCTGTCATCCACCCCATTTAAAGACGCAGTGTTTAAGCCTTCTTAGGAATTTTTATGTTGACTATAATACTTATTAAAATATAGAAATTTCTTTTTTAGGATTAAGATACATCTCGCAAAATTCGGCAATCGGCACTAAAAACTACGTTGAATCAGGTTTTTAATTCATATTTTATAGCCATCATGCGCTGTACCTTGTAATTGCGTTTAACTTTATTCCGTTTAAAGAAATTCTAATAAGAAATAACGCGGAGAGCAAGGAAATAATTCCTTATGTAAAATATACAAATAAACGTAAAAAAAATATTGACAAATAATCTAATATTTTGTTAATATTAAAGTTTCTAAACTTACAGCAAGTTTTTTGGTATTATTTTGGATTTTGTAGGCTGGCGTAGCTCAATGGCAGAGCAGCTGATTTGTAATCAGCAGGTTGCGGGTTCGATTCCCATCGCCAGCTCCATAATAAAGGAAAAGCGGAGAGGTGCCCGAGTGGCTAAAGGGAACAGACTGTAAATCTGTCGACGCGAGTCTACGGAGGTTCGAATCCTCCCCTCTCCACCATGATTATGGCTTTATATAGTTTTTAATGCGGGAATAGCTCAGTTGGCTAGAGCGTCAGCCTTCCAAGCTGAGGGTCGCGGGTTCGAGTCCCGTTTCCCGCTCCAAATTTTATCAATACGATGCCCATGTGGCTCAGTGGTAGAGCACTTCCTTGGTAAGGAAGAGGTCATCGGTTCGATCCCGATCATGGGCTCCATGTTATGGATTATTATTGTTATATAAAAATATAAAAGTGATTAGTTATTATCAGGAGGAGACTAAATGTCCAAAGAGAAATTTGACAGATCGAAGCCTCATATCAATATAGGCACAATCGGTCATGTCGACC
>QIJE01000025.1 GCA_003232385.1 bacterium | reverse complement strand
TGATATAGAATGAATTAGTCGCATTAAATGCTATCTCATCCGTAAATATCGCGCCTAAGTTCGTTTTGGCCTCACTGTCCTTTGCCCTGTTGACATAGCTTAAATAGGTCGGGATCGCTATTGCCGCCAAGATACCGATGATGGCAATGACGATCAAAAGCTCAATAAGGGTAAAACCTTTCTTACCTTTTTTAAGTCTGTTAATGTTCATTTTGTTGCCTCCTTGATGTTAATATATATTAATTTAAGTTAATTCAAATCCGCAAATTACTATATGTATAAGAAGCATACTTTATGCCAAACCGAAAAAAAACATTGAATTTATTTAAATCGTTGATTTTAATGCTATTTTTATAAAATTCCAATAAAATCATATTATATATAAAAGTATGATATTTGACAAAAATTGTCAACCCAAAATCGAAATTATTATATTGACGGCTCGCAATAATTTGATTTCATTATGTTTAAGAGGCATAACAGGCATAACAAAAATTGTCACTGCCTGACAAAAATTGTCATATATTGGAGGGCGGTTATTTTTCTCGGCGTTTCATATATTAAGCACAAGGTACAATGCCTGAAATTGTAAATTTCATAGACAAAATTTAAACTATGTATTATAATTATTGTAGCACGGGTGAGGTTTGAGATTTATGAGGTTTTATAAAAAAAATGGAGGTATTGCCAAGTGTTTAATATTTTTAGAAGGGAGGGTCTGTCCGGAGATGTAAGGCAGATAACTCCCGATGACGCTTTTAAAAAATTATCGGAAAATACAGAGGGAAACACCGTCGTTATAGACGTGAGGGATCCCAATGAATTTAGCGGCAAATTGGGACATATAGAGGATGCGAAATTAGTCCCTATAAAGATTTTACCGCTGAAGATAGAAGAATTGGTGCAGTATAAGGATAAAGAAATAATAGTAGTTTGCCACAGCGGCGCCAGAAGCTATTCGGCATGTATAATGTTTAAGCGGCATGGCTTTGATAACGTTTACAATATGAAGGGCGGTATGCTTTTATGGAAAAAAGCCGGATTTGAAACACATATTTAGTAAATTTGGATAAAATATGAATAAAAACGATGATAAGGCTAAAGGATTTTATGTTTTCGTCGTGTCCGATTCTACCGGTGAAACCGCTGAAAAGGTTGCGAGAGCGGCGTTATCCCAGTTTTCGATTCCGGACGTTCATTTAAAAAGATATCTCTTAATAGATTCGGAATTAAAATTAAGGGAAATTATTATGAATGCGGCGGATAAGGGGGCCTTAGTCGTTTTTACTCTTGTTAAAGACGGGCTTAGGAATATTATGCTTCAGGAATCTGCCGAGAGGGGTATCGTCAGCATAGATATCATAGGGCCGGTTTTAAATTCTATTTCGCGTATTTTAGACCTGTCTCCGGAAAGAAAGCCCGGTTTGATTCACAGGGTTAACGATGAATATTTTAAAAGGATAGATGCCTTGGAGTATGCTGTAAAACACGATGACGGACAGAGGGTAGATGAGATATCCGAATCGGATGCTCTCATACTCGGGGTTTCCAGGACTTCTAAAACGCCTTTATGTCTGTTTCTTGCACAAAGGGGTTTTAAAGCCGCCAATATTCCGATAATAGATAGTCAGGCTATTAACGATGCCGTTTATAACATTCCGAAAGAAAAGATATTCGGCTTAGTCGCCGACTCCGCCAGAATTTCAAACTTAAGGAAGGACTATGCATCCGAAGAATCCATAGAGAAGGAGCTGACGCATTCTAAAAAGATATATGCCAAATTAAACGCCTATGTCGTAGATATTACCGAAAAATCGATAGAAGAAGTTGCAGCGGATATAATATCCCGCATAAACAATAGGTGAAAGTTAACCATAAAATAGGTAAATAAAGGGGAATGGATTTTGATGCCGCAGTTACACTGATAGACGATTATTCCAAAAAAAAAGGAGTAAAATTAGAGGCTTATTTATTCAACTCTACGGTATTAAAAATGGAATCGGAAGACGGTTCTATTTCCAATTACGTAGACGCCGAAACAAGCGGACTTAACGTGAGGCTGTACGATAAAAAAAGAATAAGTTTTTCTTACTGTCTCGGCTTGGAAAAACAGAAGGTTACGGATACCATAGATAAGGCCGCTTCGCTTTTAAAGTTTATGGACGAAAACGACTATTCCGGTTTTGCCGAAAAGGAAGGAAATGAGCAAGAGCCGGCTTTGGCGGAGAAGTTAGGTATTTATTCTTCGGATTTCAATGAGATAAGCATGGATAGGAAAAAATCTCTGTTGATAGAGATGGAAGAAACGGCGTATTCTTATGATAAAAAAGTATATAAAGTCGATAAACCTACCTATTCGGAAACATTGCTTTCTAAAAGATTTTATAATTCCAACGGGTTAGACCTGTCTTCCGAGAAAACGTTTTATGAGATATTTTTATCCGTGGCAACCCGTGAAAATAACGATACGGGTTCCGGATTCGATTTCGACTTTACTCACGGTTTCGATGAACTGACGTTCAAAAAGACGGCTATGAATGCCGCAAAGAAAGGGACGGAACAACTTGGAGCCAAGACCGTTTCCAGCGGAAGCTATAACATAATATTCGACAATTTTACCTCGTCGGAGCTTCTCGGCATATTAAAACAATCCTTTTACGCAAATAATGTCCATAAAAAGAAATCTTTATTGGAAGGAAAATTGGGAAAAAAGGTTTTTTCCGACAAACTTGATATTATCGACGACGGGCTGCTGTTCGGCGGTGCGTCAACCGATATGTTCGATAGGGAAGGGACTAAAATGCAAAAAAAGGTTTTATGTTCGTCGGGTGTCGTCAATACCTTTCTTTATGATATTGAGTATGCAAAAAGGTTCGGCGTAAAACCTACCGGAAACTCGGTCGGTAGATCCTTTACCCTTCCCCCGGACACCGGTTCCTCCAATTTTTTTATAAAAAACGGTGACGTTATGCTTATAGATGTCGTAGATTCCGTTAAGGACGGGCTATATATAGACGAACTCATGGGACTGCATATGGCAAAGCCCTATACGGGAGAATTTTCGCTCGGTGCTTCCGGATTTTATATCAAAAACGGAAAAATAGATTTTCCGGTAAAAGGAATCGTGGTGAGCGGCAATTTAATGCAGTTATTTAAAAATGTGGCAACGATTGCAGGGGATATCAGATTTTTAGGTTCTACCGGTTCGCCCTCTATTCTGTTTGAAAACGTGCAGGTTTCCGGCAAATAAGTAAACGGATTGCGGCATATTTATGTTGTCTTAATTAACGCAGTGCAATTAACGGAGTATATTCAAATTGGTCGTTAAATTATTAAAAGGTATTTTCGGGACGAGTAATCAAAGAGAGCTTACCAAGTTAAAGCCTTTAGTGAATGAAATTAATTCTTTTAGGGATAAATATTCGAAATTTACCGACGACGAACTCAGGGAGGCTACCGCTAAGTTTAGGGAAGAGCTTAAAGGCATCGCTCCCGCCGAACAGGGCAAAAAGTTGGACAGTATGCTTCCGAATGCGTTTGCGGTTGCAAGAGAGGGTATTAAAAGGGCATTAAATATGTTTCCGTTTGACGTCCAGCTTGTCGGCGGAATAGTTTTGCATTCGGGAAAGATTGCCGAAATGGCGACCGGAGAAGGCAAGACTCTCGTAGCCGTTCTGGCTGCTTATCTCAATAGTTTAACCGGCAAGGGCGTACATGTTATTACCGTTAACGACTATCTCGCCAAAAGGGATTCGGAGTGGATGGGAAAGGCATATAAGCTCTTAGGTCTTTCCGTAGGCGTAATAACCACCGATTTAGACGACGAGGGCAGAAAAAAAGCCTATAACTGCGACGTAACGTACGGTACCAATAATGAATTCGGTTTTGACTACTTGAGGGATAATATGAAATTTTCCCTGTCCGATTACGCTCAAAGAGAGTTAAACTACGTAGTAATAGAAGGACGCCGCTTATAATTTCCGGAGAATCGGACGAGGCTACCGAACTATACTATAAAGCCAATAATACCGTAAGTTTTTTAAAAAGGGATTTGGATTATACCGTAGATGAAGAATTAAAGACCGCGATATTGACAGAGGAAGGAGCAGAGAAGGTTGAGCATGCTTTAAATATAAATAATATTTACGACCCGAGGCACTTGGATATGCTTCACGCCGTAAATCAGTCTCTGCGTGCGCATGCATGTTATTTTAAGGATGCGGATTATTTGGTTAAAGATAACCAGGTTCTTATAGTAGACGAATTTACCGGACGACTAATGACCGGCAGGCGTTACGGGGAAGGGCTCCATCAGGCGTTAGAGGCAAAAGAGCACCTGAATGTGGAGGGAGAGAATCAGACTTTAGCCACGGTAACCTTTCAAAATTTCTTCAGAATGTATAAAAAACTTTCGGGAATGACCGGCACGGCGGATACGGAAGCGGAGGAATTTAAAAAGATATATAATCTCGACGTAGTCGTGGTGCCTACCAACAAGCCCTTAGTAAGAAAGAGCTACCCGGACTTAGTTTTTGCAACCGAGGCCGAAAAATTTAATGCCGTATCCGAAGAGATCATAGAAAAATACAAAACGGGACAACCGGTTTTAGTAGGAACGGTTTCGGTCGAGAAGTCCGAAAGGCTTAGCGCTATTTTAAAGAAAAAGGGTGTCCCTCACTCTGTTTTGAATGCGAAAAATCACCTGAAAGAAGCACATATTATTACAAAGGCCGGTCAGCGAAAGTCCGTAACCATATCGACCAATATGGCGGGAAGGGGTACCGATATCGTACTTGGAGAAGGGGTGGTAGATATCGGGGGGCTGCATGTTATAGGGACTGAAAGGCATGAATCGAGGCGCGTAGACAATCAGCTGAGGGGAAGGTCGGGCAGGCAGGGGGATATCGGTTCCTCCAGATTTTACGTTTCGTTGGAGGACGATCTCATGAGAATATTCGGTTCCGACAAGCTTACCCCTTTTCTTGAGAAATTAGGGCTGAAAGACGGACAGGCGATAGAACACAACATGATATCCAAGGCTATAGAAAATGCACAGAAAAAGGTCGAGGGACACAATTTTGATATAAGAAAGAATCTTATCGATTACGACAACGTTATGAATAAACAGCGGGAATTAATATATTCTTACAGAAAGGTAATTATTCAGATAGATAAGCTTTCCGATTTTTACGACGAGATTTTATTTGATATCGAATCCTTGACGGAGTCTTATTTCGAAAGCTACGTTCCGGAGAAAACTCATGGCGAGAACTGGGATATAGAGGGTCTTTTCGAGATAATAAAGGTAAATATCTCTATTGATATACCGTCGCTTCCGGCAAGTTTTTTTAGCACGAGCGCAATATCGGGCTTATACGGCGACGATAAGAATACCGCCGTGGATAGGGACGCCTTGATTGCCGCATTGAAGAGGTTGGCAAGGGGCGAACTTTTAAAGATTATCGTAGATTTAATTAAAAAGAATATAGAAAATAAAATATCCGGATTTCCCAAAGATGAATTGATAGATATAGTCAAGGCGTTATACCTTCAAGCGATGGATAATCTTTGGAAGGATGCCTTAACTTCTTTGGAGACGCTGAAAGAAGGAATAGGATTAAGGGGCTATGCTCAGGTAAATCCTTTGATAGAATACCAGAAAGAGGCTTACGAATTATTTATAAATATGCAGTTTAGAATGAAAGAAGAGGCATTGAACTCTATTATGACCGTTCAGTTTGAGGAGAGCGTGAACACGGACGATATTTTTGCAGGCTCCGGCCTTTATTCAAACGACCTTATTTTAACGCATGACGATATAAATGAGGCAAATTCCGAGGATGGCAGGAAGCAAAAGCCTATAGTAAAGCCTAAAAAAATAGGAAGGAACGAACCGTGCCCCTGCGGAAGCGGAAAAAAATATAAGAATTGCCATGGAAAAAATTAACAATCTTTTATTTTCGGCAAAATATTGCGGAATTAAGAAAAAAGCGGAGAAAGGCAGGCGTTTTGACGTAGGGTTGGCGGTGTTTAATACCCCGACAAGGGTAAGCGCCGTTTTTACCAAAAATAAAATAAAGGCCGCTCCCGTCGTTATTTCTAAAAATAACTCTAAAAATTTAATCAATGCGATTATCGTAAATTCCGGAAATGCGAACGCATGTAACGGTGAATACGGTATCTTGGATGCGGTTAGGGTTACGGAAGCGGTTTCGAGAGAAATAGGGGTTGGAAAAGATAATATTTTCATATGTTCTACCGGCGTTATAGGTGAAAGGCTCAAGGCGGAATCCATGGAACGCATTATTCCGGAATTGGTCGAGTCTGCCGATGAAAGCGGTTTTGACGACTTTGCCGAGTCCATAATGACGACGGACACTTTCACGAAAACGGCGTCCGAGGATATTTTGCTGGACGGTAAAAAATATAAAATGATAGGTACCTCGAAAGGGTCGGGTATGATAATGCCGAATATGGCAACGATGCTTGCCTTTATTTTTACTGACATTCCCATTGAAAGAAGATTAGCCGATATTATGTTTAAAGAGTGTGTAGATGTTTCCTTCAACTCTGTTACGGTTGACGGGGATACCTCGACTAACGATACCGCGGCATTTTTTTATCCGGATGCACCGCAAGCCTTGAAATGGCCGTCGATTAAGCAGTACGGCACAAATTATAATATTGTAAAAAAAGCGCTTTTATACGTGTGTATGGAATTGGCGAAAATGATTGCGGCCGACGGAGAGGGGGCGACAAAACTTATAAGGATTACGGTTGAAAATGCTTATACGGAAGAAAGCGCAAAAAAGACCGCCCTTACCGTTGCAAATTCGCCTCTCTTTAAGACCATGATTACCGGGGAGGATTTAAATTTGGGCAGGATAATGGCCGCGATAGGAAGGTCGCCCGTTAGAATGAAGCCCGGCAAAATAGATGTTTATATAGGCGATAAAATAGTGGTAGAAAACTCCGTAATTTCCGGAGAATTAAGCAAAACCGAAGAGAGAGCCCTTTTGTCTCCCGTGGAGATAGATTTTAAGATAGACCTGAATTGCGGCAAGAGCAGTCGGACGGTTTTAACATGTAATCTTACTAAGGAATATATAGACATAAACGCATCATACAGGAGTTAGTTTTTCTATCTAAATTTATGAAAATTCCTGTTTTATATTATCACAAAATAGATTTTCCTAAGAAAAATGCGGTTTATAAGGGTTTGTATGTAACTCCGAAGCAATTTAAGAGGCAGATGTTTTTATTAAAGCGCTTAGGTTACAGAACGATAAGGCCGGAAGATGTTTTGTCTTTCGTCAAGGGGCATAAGCTGTCCGTAAGAAAACCGTTATTGATTACTTTTGACGACGGGTATGAAAATAATTATATAAATGCCTATCCCGTATTGAAGAAAGTCGGCTTTTCTTCAATGATATTTATAAGTACCGGCTTTGTCGGAAAAAAGAGGGTTGTTTCCGACGAAAGAGAAAGAGTGCTTGAGGATTTTTTAAACATAGAAGAGATTAGGTTGATGGCGGACGATGGGGTTTTTATCGGCTCGCACGGAATTAATCACCATTTTTCGGATAAACTGGAGGAAGGTGTTTTGATAAACGAATTAACAGCCTCTAAGGCATATTTGGAAAATATACTTAAAAGCAGCGTGGATTTTTTTTCGTACCCGTTTGGTTCTTATAACGCAAACGTCATGAGAGCCGTTAAAAAAGCCGGTTATTCGGGCGCGTTTACGACGGATAAGGGAAGAGTCAGTGTCGGAGATAATTCTTACGAGTTAAAAAGGATACCCGTTAACGGATATAATAATATTTTTAATTTCCTTTATAAAATAATTTTCTTGCAATAAATGCATAAAAATGATAAAAAGATAAATTTAGTATATATTAATTAAACCGTACCCGTCTGAACCAATTTGTGCTTGAAGCGTGTTGCCGCAGGCGGGGAGAAAAAAGCGCAAAATAATAAGGAGAGGAATAAATGCCGTTTAATCTTACAATTAAGCAGTTATTAGAAGCGGGTGTCCACTTCGGACATCAAACTAAAAGATGGAATCCAAAGATGAGATCTTATATATATGGGGCAAGAAACGGTGTTCATATAATAGATCTTCAAAAATCAATGCCTTACATAGCATCGGCTTACGCCAAATTATTTGAAATAGGCAAAAGCGGTAAAACCGTCCTTTTTGTAGGCACGAAAAGACAGGCAAGCCTCATTGTAGCCGAAGAGGCACAAAGGTGCGGCATGCCTTACGTAAACGAAAGATGGCTCGGCGGGATGCTTACCAACTTTACAACGATTAAGATTTCCATACAGAGATTAAAAGACTTGGAGGCCCTTAAGGAATCGGAGGAATTTTCTAAGTTTACGAAAAAAGAGACGGCTAAGATGGAAAAAAAGATAAGCAAGCTTCAAAAGATTTTTAACGGTATCAGAGATATGTCAAGGATACCGGAAGCCGTTTTTATAGTTGATATTCATCGTGAAATGATTGCGGCTAATGAAGCCAAAAGGCTTTCCATTCCCATAATAGGGATTGCCGATACCAATGCAAATCCGGACTTTGCCGACTATTTAATTCCGGGAAACGATGATGCCATAAGGGCAATAAAACTGATTCTATCCATTATGGCGGACGCCGTCGTGGAAGGAAAGAAGGCTCATGACGAAAAAACCGGCGCAGATAAAACAGGGACCGCGGACGGAGAAAACATTACCGAAGAAACATTCTCTGCGGCGGGAGACATTCCGGTAATCGGGGCGGAGGCCCCGGTTTTAGAAAAAACCGGAGAGGAAGCCGATATATCCATTTAAATATTTAAAATAATAATCTATAGCCTATTTATTACGATTTATAGGTTTGCAAGAGGAGGAACGACAATTGGAAAAAGCACGAAACATAGGTGCGGAACTTGTTAAAAACTTGCGTTCTATAACGGGAGCAGGATTCGTTGACTGCAAAAACGTTCTTACGGAAACCGACGGGGATTTAGAGAAAGCCGTTGATTTAATGAGAAAGAAAGGGCTTGCAAGGGCGCAAAAGAAAGCCAACAGGGAAGCGAGAGAAGGGCTGATATATTCTTATATTCATGCCGGCGGAAGAATAGGCGTTTTATTGGAAATCAACTGCGAGACAGATTTTGTTGCCAGAACCCCTGAATTTCAAGAACTTGCGAAAAATATATCTATGCATATAGCCGCATCCAATCCTCTTTACGTCAAAAGAGAAACGCTCCCCCCCGAACTTATAGCGAAAGAAAAGGAAATTTATAGAGAACAGCTTATCTCTATGGATAAACCCCAGGCGGTTAAAGAAAAAATAATATCCGGAAAATTAGAAAAATATTACAAAGACGTTTGCCTGTTAGAGCAGCCGTTTATTAAAGACCCGTCGAAGAATATATCTTCCATAATAGAGGAAGAAGTGCTTAGGCTTGGTGAAAATATAGCCCTAAAAAGATTTGTAAGATATCAGTTAGGGGAATAAAGTGGCGGAATATAAGTATAAGAGAATACTGCTCAAGGTTAGCGGCGAGGCATTGGCCGGCAAAAATAAATGCGGTATTGACCCTGCCGTTATAAATTTCGTCTCAAAAGAGATAAAAACCGTTGTCGAAACAGGGGTGGAGATTGCTATCGTTATAGGCGGCGGTAATATTTTCAGGGGATTGGGCCCGTCACATAAAGGCTTAGGCATAGAGCGTTCTCAGGGCGACTACATGGGCATGCTTGCAACGGTTATTAATGCACTTGCTCTTCAGGCAAGTTTGGAGGATAACGGCATTATTTCAAGGGTTCAAACGGCTATCGCAATGCAGCAGGTTGCGGAACCGTATATAAGGCGTAGGGCGTTAAGGCATTTAGAGAAAAAAAGAGTCGTCATATTCGCCGCAGGGACGGGTAATCCTTACTTTACTACCGATACAGCCGCTTCTCTGAGGGCGATAGAAATTCATGCCAGTGTAATACTTAAGGCGACGAGAATAGAGGGCGTTTTTAGCGCTGACCCGCTTATAAACAAAGATGCGGTAAAGTTCAAAAGCCTTTCTTATATAGAAGTGCTGAATAAAAATTTAAAGGTTATGGACTCCACGTCTATTTCTTTGTGTATGGATAATGAACTGCCTATAGTGGTTTTTAATCTTTTGATTTCAGGTAATCTCCTAAAAGCAGTGAAGGGCGAACCTATAGGCACTATAATCAAAAATTCTTAATAAATTTAAGGTGGCCAATAATATTATGGACGAGATTGAATTTATCAACGAAACTAAAAATAAAATGTCTCGGTCGGTTCTCAGTTATCAAGGCGAGCTGTCCAAGGTAAGAACGGGAAGAGCCTCCGCCGGGCTTATGGACAGTATAAACGTAGAGTATTACGGCTCCGTCTCTCCGTTGATCAGGCTTGCCTCTGTTTCTGTGCCGAATAGCAAAACAATAATGATAAACCCGTGGGATGTCAACTCTCTTTCGGCTATAGAAAAGGCTATTCAAAAATACGACTCGTCTTTAAATCCTTCCAACGACGGAAAGAGTATAAGTATTATTATACCGGTGCTGACCAAGGAAAGACGAAAAGAAATAATCAAACAGATATCCAAATTGTCCGAATCTATTAAGCAAGAGGTAAGAAATTACAGGCGTCTGGCTAACGAAAGGGTTAAATCATCCGAGAAGTCCAAAGAAATATCGGAGGATATTTCCTTTAGAATTCAGAAAAAGATTCAGGAGTTGACCGACGGTTTTGTTAAAGAGATAGATGCGCTGACAAAGCGTAAAGAGAAAGAAATTATGGAAGTATGAGTAAATATGAATTTTAAAAACACACCGAATCATCTTGCCATTATTATGGACGGAAACGGAAGATGGGCGAAAAAGAGAGGTTTAGACCGGATACACGGACATATTGAGGGTATTAAATCTTTAAAAACCGTCATTAAAGTGGTGATGGAATATAAAATTAAATATCTTACCGTTTATGCTTTTTCTTCCGAAAACTGGCAAAGGTCGGAGTCGGAAGTCGATTCGCTCATGACCCTTCTTGATGAATATATCAGGATTGAACTTTCATATCTTATAGAAAATAAAATAAGGCTTGGTTTTATAGGCAATATAGCTAAAATTCCGGAAAAACCAAAGAAAGCCCTCCTTGATGCGGCAGACAGAACAAAAGATTTCGACTCTCTTTTTTTAACCCTTGCTTTAAGCTACGGTTCCAAGGAAGAGATATTGAGTGCCGTTTCTAAAACGGCTGAGGATTTAAAACAGGGTAAAATTGCTTCCGCGGATATAAACGACAGTCTTTTTTCTTCTTATCTTTACACGTCCGGAATGCCGGCTCCGGATATGCTTATCAGGACAAGCGGCGAACGGAGAATATCCAATTTTATGCTTTATCAGATCGCTTACACCGAAATATATTTTACAAAAACGCTATGGCCGGATTTTCGGAAGAAGGATTTAATCAGAGCATTGCAAGATTATGAAAAAAGGATAAGAAGATTTGGAAAAACGGATATTTGATTATAAGAGATTTATATTCGGAATCATTTTCGGCATTACAATAATTATATCTATATTTTTTCTTAATAGATATGAGTTTTTCTTTGTTTTAATAGTTTTAATGGCATTATCCGTTTACGAAATATTCGGTTTATTCGATTTGAGCGGATATAGGTATTTTATCCTTCCGGAAATACTTTCCATATCGGTCGCCTTTTCCTTTGCTTTTTTAAAAGAAAATCTGTTTATATTTACGATTTTTTTATCTATTTTTCTGATTCTTTTTAAAAACATTATCTTTTTCAAGAAAGATAGCGGAAAGAGTATATTTTTAGACATTTTTTCTATATTTTACGCCGGTTTTTTTATATCTTTTTTATTAAAGATTTTCGAGTTGAGCGGCGGCAGGCTGTTGCTCTTGCTCCTGTTTGTCCTCGTATGGGCATCCGATATCTTTGCTTATTACGGCGGCAGGCGTTTCGGCAGGCACAAGCTTTTTCTTTCATTAAGCCCCAAAAAGACGATTGAAGGCTCGTTGGCGGGGTTTATATCGGCAATCTTTACGGCTCTTGTTTTTAGAGCCTTTATAAGCGACTATGAGCAATTTACCCTGGTTTTCTTCATTTTTTTGTCTTCGGTTACGATTATTGCCGGAATGACAGGGGATTTAGCCGAATCTTTAATCAAAAGAATCGGAGGAAAAAAGGATTCCGGGTATCTGATTCCGGGTCACGGCGGCATTTTAGACAGGATAGACAGCCTTATGCTTGCGGCGCCGGTTTTTTACTATATCGTTGTATTTTATTGGAAATTTTAATAAACGGGTTAAATCGACCATGCGTAAAATATTTCTTGCGGGTTCTACCGGTTCCATAGGTAAAAATACTATGGAAGTAGTGTTTTCGTATCCGAATAAATTAAAGATAACAGGCATAGCCGCCGGTCATTTCGGAGCGGAACTTAAATGGCAGGTTATAAAGCTGAAACCGTCATATTGTGTTCTTTCTTCAAGGGCGGAATCGGATAAGGCAAAAAGCGCATTGGAAAATATTGTCGGTATGGAAACAAAATTTTTGTTTGGAGAAGACGGCTTAAGGGAAGCGATTCTTCATGGTGATTTCGATATTGTTTTAAACGCCATAAGCGGGTCTGCCGGTTTAATGCCGTCCTATTGGAGCCTTAAGGCGGGAAAAGATTTGGCGCTTGCCAATAAAGAATCCATGGTAATGGCGGGCGGAATTCTAAATAGAATAGCCGAATCTTCGAAGGCTAAAATAATTCCGGTAGATTCCGAACACTCCGCTCTATTTCAGTGTTTGAACTGCGGTGAAAAATCCGATGTTAATAAACTGATACTTACCGCATCCGGCGGTCCGTTTTATAGTAGGGATAAAGCCTCATTCAAAGAAATTACGCCGGCTATGGCCTTAAATCACCCGAAATGGAAAATGGGAAAAAAAATAACGGTTGACTCTTCGACTTTGGCAAATAAAGGGCTTGAAATAATAGAAGCCTATTTTTTGTTCGGTATAGACGAAAAAAATATCGACGTTTTAATACATCCTCAAGCGGTTATTCATTCTATGGTGGAATTTAAAGACGGGTCCGTAATTGCTCAAATGGGTCAACCCGACATGAAGGGGCCGATAGGTTATGCCCTCTCTTATCCCCGGCGTTTTCATTCTCTTATGAAACCGCTAAGGCTTGCGGATATTGCCGTTATAGAATTTTTTAAGCCGGACGCCGAAAAATTTCCTTTTCTGAGACTTGCAAGACAGGCTCTAAAAATCGGCAAGAGCATGCCCGCCGTTTTTTGCGAGGCAAACGAGTTTTTCGTAAATTCGTTTTTGAGTGAAAAAATATCCTTTAACGACATAGCGGAAAATGTGGAAAAAGTTATGGAAAAACACAATCCGTCCGCATTGAATGACATAGAAGACGTAATTGCGGCAAAGAGACAAGCCGCAATGCTGTCGAGAGCCGTTTAAATTTTTACCAATTTTTTATTTATTTATTATATAATCGTATAATGCGGTAAGCAATTGCATAATAAGGGGGCATCTACAGCCTATGATAATAGAGTCTTATTTAGGCAAATATCCGAATATTGATGAAACGGTATATCTCTGCGAGAACGTGGTTATTGTTGGAGACGTCAAGATAGGAAGAGATTCGAGCGTATGGTTCGGATCCGTAATCAGGGGGGATGTCCATTACATAAGGATAGGCGATAATACTAACGTTCAGGACAATAGCATTCTTCACGTACAGCACGATATCGGGCCGCTTACAATAGGGAACGGGGTTACTATCGGGCACGGCGTAAATCTTCACGGATGCGATATCGGGGATAACTGCCTTATAGGCATCGGTGCTATTGTATTGACCGGCGCGCGTATAGGCAAGAATTGTATAATAGCCGCGGGAACGGTAATAAAGGAGAATGCCGTTATACCGGACGGCTCTCTATCGGCGGGTGTTCCGGGTGTTATAAAAAAGAGCCTTACCGATAAGGATATAAACGCCGTAAGAGAATCCGCAAGCAATTACGTAAAATACGTCAAAAATTATAGAGGATATTAAGGGCGGTTAATAAATGTATGCAGCGATAGATATAGGAACGAATACCATAAGATGCTTAATAACGGATTCTAAAAATAATATTTTGAATCCGTTATATGTCGACATGAAGGTAATCAGGCTCGGCGAAAACTTTAAAAAAAATGGAATAATAACTGACGCTTCGATTCAAAGGCTGAAAAAGGCATTGAGAATATATGTTAAAAAGATAGAAGAGTATGGAATTAAGCCCGATAAAGCGGTTATAACCGGTACCAGCGTTTTAAGGGAAGCCCCTAACGCATTAGATGTTAAAAATATCGTATACAGGGAATCGGGATTAAAACTCAATGTTATAAGCGGAGAAAAAGAGGCTATGATTACCCTGAAAGGGATTTCTTCCTGCTTTAATAATTTGAACGAATTTTATTCCATAGATATAGGCGGGGGTTCTACCGAGTATGTCTGTGTCAAAAACGGACTGCCTTTATGGAAATACAGTTTAAATATGGGTGTCGTCCACCTGTCGGAGGAATTTATAGAGTCCGACCCGTTATCTCCGGAGGATATAAGAAGGTTAGAGA
Organism: bacterium; assembly: GCA_003232385.1. GTDB lineage: Bacteria > SZUA-79 > SZUA-79 > Acidulodesulfobacterales > Acidulodesulfobacteraceae > QIJE01. Next base: position 734 of record QIJE01000025.1, on the reverse strand, counting down.
GGGAAATAGACTTACAGCTCGGTTTATTAAAAAAGGAAATACTTAAAAGCGGATATGTATTTGAACCGTTAAATTTGTTCGGTACGGCAGGAACGGCAACAACCCTTGCCATGGTAGATTTAGAGACCGACGATTACGATAGAAACAGGATACACGGATATTTTTTAAAGAGAGACAATGTTGCAGGGATCTATAAAAGGTTTATAGACAATAAGGTCGAAGACAGGCTGAGTATTAAAGGCGTAGAAAAGGGCAGAGAAGACCTTGTTCCGGTCGGTGCGGCTATTATGTTAAAGAGTTTGGATTTTTTCGGTGTTTCCGGCCTTACCGTTTCCGAATGCGGCTTAATGGAGGGCCTTATTGTAAACGGAGGGGAGATATCATTATGATTATTCAAAAAAGAGGAAGGGAGAGATGAAAGAGATTATACGGGAAGCATTGAGTTTTGACGACATTCTTATAGTTCCGGATTATTCGGATATACTTCCGAAAGACGTCGATCTGAAGACAAAATTTTCTAAGAACATAGACCTGAATACCCCGTTAGTCAGTGCGGCCATGGATACCGTTACGGAGGCTAAAATAGCTATTTCATTAGCGAGAGAAGGCGGCATCGGTGTTATACATAAAAATATGACCGTACAGAAACAGAAAGCAGAGGTCGAGAAGGTTAAGAAATCTGAAAGCGGAATGATCATCGATCCTATAAAGGTTAAGCCGGACGATAAAATATC
>QIJE01000013.1 GCA_003232385.1 bacterium | reverse complement strand
AAGAAAATCTAATTATCAAAGGAAATAATCTTTTAGCACTTCATAGTTTAAAAAAAGAGTTTGCTGGTAAAGTAAAACTGATTTATATTGATCCACCATATTATTTTAAAGACACAAAATCAGATGATGCTTTTGCTTATAATTCTAATTTTAAACTTTCAGCTTGGTTAACTTTTATGAAAAATAGATTAACGATTGCAAAAGAGTTGTTAAAAGATGATGGAGTTATTTTTGTTCAAATAGATGATGATGGACAAGCATATTTGCAACTTCTTTTAAATGATATCTTTAATAATAATTATCTAAATACAATAATTGTAAAAGCAAAAGCCAGTTCAGGTGCAAGTGGAGGAGGTGAGGATAAAAAACTTAAAAAAAATACTGAATACATTCATGTTTTTTGTAAACAAAATTTTAAAAAATTTAAAGAACAATTAATTGAAGAAAGATTAAATGTATATATGCAAGATTTAAAAGACAATGAAAAAAACTTTGCATATACAAATATTCTTATTGATTCTGGAAATATTAAATATATAAATAGTACTAAAGATGGTAGAGGAAATGAAATAAAAATTTATAAGCATGAAAACTATATTATTAAAAGTATTAAACAAATAGCAAAAGACGAACAATTAACAGAGTATGAAGTTTATAAAAAATATATCAATAAAATATTTACTACAGAAAATGCACAAACTTCAATAAGAGAACGCGTTCATAATGCAGTTAAAGATTATGATAATTTACTTACTGCAAAATACGTGCCTGTTTCTGGTAGAAATAAAAACAAATTAACTCAAGTGCAATTTATAGGAAGTACAAAAAGATTAGTAAGTTACTTATTTCACACTTGTATTATAAAAAAAGGAGAAGTATTTAAAACAATAAAAGTTGGAACACTTTGGGGTGATATGAGTTGGAGTAGTGTATCCAATGAGGGAGGTGTTAGATTTGGAGGAGGCAAAAAGCCTGAAAGATTAATTCAGAGAATTATTGATATGTCTACGGAAAAAGGTGACATTGTTTTAGACTATCATTTAGGAAGTGGAACGACATGTGCAGTAGCTCATAAAATGGGAAGACAATATATTGGAATTGAGCAATTAGATTATGGAAAAAATGATAGTGTAGTTAGACTTCAAAATGTAGCCAATGGAGATCAAACGGGAATTTCAAAAGTACTAAATTGGCAAGGTGGCAGAGAGTTTATCTACTTTATCTACTTTGAACTTGCAAAATGGAATGAAAAAGCAAAAGAAGAGATACTCTCTAAAAAGAGCTTAGATGAACTAATTGAATTTTTTGATGAAATATATGAAAAATATTTTTTAAACTACAATCTAAAAATCAAAGAGTTTAAAGAGAAAGTAATAAAAGAAGAGGATTTTAAAAAGTTAAGTTTAGATGAGCAAAAGAAAATGTTTATTACTATGCTTGATAATAATCAAATGTATGTGCAAAAAACAGAAATGGAAGATAAAAAGTTTGGTATTGATAAAAAAGATATTAAATTTACAAAACAATTTTACAATAACGAGAAATAACTATGGCAGATATTAAATATTTATATGAAAAAATAGGCTCTGCAATAGAATTTGGCACTCCTATTCCAGAAATACCTGAATATGTTTCAAATAACTTGAAATACGAGTTTTTTGATTGGCAAAAAAATGCTTTTGAATATTTTTTGTTAAACGAAAATAAGCAAAAAAAAGAGAACGAACCTACTCATCTTATGTTTAATATGGCAACTGGAACAGGTAAAACTCTTTTGATGGCATCAACTATTCTTTATTATTACAAGCAAGGATATAGACATTTTATATTTTTTGTAAATCAAAATAATATTGTAGATAAAACAGAAAATAATTTTATAGACAGCACCCACAATAAATATCTATTCAAAGATAAAATTGTAATTAATGATAAAACTATCAACATTAAAAAAGTAGAATCGTTTAGCGACAATCCTCAAGGGATTGAAATAAAATTTACAACAATCCACAAACTCTATAACGATATTCATCTTCAAAAAGAAAATCAAACAACATTAGAAGATTTGCATAAAAAAAATATTGTAATGCTTGCAGATGAAGCACATCATTTTAATGCAGATACAAAAAGGAAAGATATACAACAAGAATTAATACCAACAGAATTAAAAGCAACTTCAAATAAAGATGAGATTGAAAGAAAAGGTTGGGAACATACAGTAATTGAACTAATTTTAAAAAAGAACAATCAAGGCAAAAAAAATAAAAATGTTTTACTTGAATTTACTGCAACAATTCCTGCAAATGAACAAGTAGCAAAAAAGTATGAAGATAAAATCATCTATAAATTTACACTAAAAGAGTTTTTAAGTGCAGGTTATACAAAAGAAATAAATCTTATTTCATCAACACTTGATAAAAAAGAAAGAGTTTTACAAGCACTGCTTTTTCAATGGTATAGACATAAAATCGCTTTAAGAAATAATATTGCTAATTTTAAGCCGGTTATTTTGTTTAGAAGTAAAACAATAGATGAATCAAAAGCAGATTATGAAGAATTTTTAAATTGGACTCAAAATTTGGAAACAAAAGATTTTAATTTTCTAAAAGTAATTTCTGATAAAATTCAAGATAGTAAAAATCTTTATGAGCAGGGAAAATCAAGAACAGAACAAGTTCTAAATTTTATTAAGAACGAGAATATTAAATATGGTGAAATAGCAGAGTGGATAAAAAGAAGTTTTACAGAAAAAAACACAATCATCACAAACTCTAAGACAAATAAAACAAAAACAGAAAAAACAACAGAAGATCAAGAAAAATTACTTAATAGTTTAGAAGACAAAAATAATCATATTAGAGCAATTTTTACGGTAGATAGATTGACGGAAGGATGGGATGTACTGAATCTTTTTGATATTGTAAGACTTTATCAAGGACAAAACACAGGTGGAGGCACAAAAAAGACCCCTGAAGCCACAACAAAAGAAAAACAACTTATTGGTAGAGGTATTAGATATTTTCCTTTTGCTTATAATGATAAAATCAAAAACAAAAGAAAGTTTGATGATGATTTAAAAAATGAACTTAGAATTTTAGAAGAGCTTTTTTATTATACTTATGATGAAGAATCAAGATATATTTCTCATCTAAAAGATGAATTAAGAAAAGATGGATATATTAGAGATGATAAAGTAATTAAAACTTTTGCATTAAAAAAAGAATTTCAAGAAAGTGATTTTTATAAAAATGTAAAAGTTTGGTATAACAAGCAAATAGATAATCCAAACAGAAAAAAGAAAACTTTAGATGATATTAAAAAAGACTTTTTTGTTCCGTATAAAATCAAAGGTTTAGAATTTAATGAACAAGAAATTGATTTTGATAATCAAGAAGACTTACAAAGACTTAATTTATCAGAAAAAGGATTACAAACTATCAGTTTAAAATTCAAAAATATAGAAAAACATATTTTTAGGAAAGCTATAAACATTAAAGCAAAACAAGAAAATTCACTTTTTCAATTTGAGAGGTTAAAAGAAGAATTAGATATAGCAAGTATTGATGAACTACAAAATGATAAACTTGCTGATTTTGATATAAAAATCATTATAAATAAAAATAAAAAATATGATGATATTAATAGTGATGATAAGTTAAATATTACAATTAAATTTTTAGATAATATTTTTGCAGAATTAAAAGATAAAATTGCTCCAAAAATAGGTGATAAATTTATTGCAGGAGATTTTAAAGATTTTTTTACAGAACCGAAGACAAAAACAATTAATGAAAATAATTTGGATAATAATGTTACAAAAGAAAATGATTGGTATGTTTTAGATGGTTTTGTAGGGACAAGTGAAGAAAAAGGACTAATTGAATTTATTAAAGAAACTATTGGAAATTTAGAACAAAAATATAATGAGATTTACCTTTTGAGAAATGAAGAAATATATAAGATTTATGACTTTAAAAAAGGTAGAGGATTTATGCCTGATTTTATCTTATTTTTAAAAGAAAAAGATAAAGACAAGTTATACTATCAAGTATTTATAGAGCCAAAAGGAGATGAGTTTATTAGTAAAGATGACACATTCAAAAGTGGAAAAGAGGGTTGGAAAGAAGAATTTTTAAAAGAAATATCTAATGAATATGGTTTTAATAATGTTATAAAAGCAGAAAATAAGAACTATAGATTAATTGGATTACCATTTTTTAATCAAAATCATAATATAAACTTTCAAGAAAACTATAACCAATTACTATGAAAAAAGACCCATCAGAAATTAAACTAACCTACAACGCCACAAGTGGTAAAATATGCTTAGAAACATACGATGAGGGCTTTTTCAATCAAAGCATAGATATTACCTCAGAAGTGGTAGAGTTAGTAATAGAGAAACTCTTTGATGATATGAAGTGTCCTCCTAATGGTGGAGTGACGAACTCACACGAAAAAAAGAGGTTAGAGGCGATTTGATTAAGGTTATTGGAGAAATTAAGGGGTAAATTTTTTAAAAATGAGTTTGGGTTACTTTACTACATAAGAGCGGAAAAAAATCTATCCCGCTATATTCTTTACTGCGGAAATCGAAAAAAACATAAAAATATTACAAATCTCATTCATGCTTTTAACGACGTAAGAAGAGAAAATGAATTTAACGACCTTAAACTTATCCTTATAGGTAAAAGGTTTACCGGAAGCGACAAGCCCGATTTTATAGATATATTTATTAAAAAATTTAATATTAAAGGCGTGGAATCTTTAAGCCGTGTAAGCGATGATGAGCTAAACCTTTACTACTCCGCCTCAAACGCATTCATCTTCGTCTCCCTAAGCGAAGGGTTCGGATTTGCTCCGCTTGAAGCACTCGCATCCGGAGCGCCGTCTTTAATCCTTGCCGACAACAGTGTTCTTCCTGAAATATTCAAAGACCTGGCTTGTTACGTAAATCCACACGACATAAACGAAATATCCGCTGCCGTTAAAAAAGCACTCAAGGATAGGGATGACGCAAATCACGACAAGAATAAAATAGACAGAATACTAAACGGCTACTCATACGAATTATTAGCAAAAAATATTTATAACGTACTATTAGACGTTTCCTCGTTATAATTTAGCCCTTAAATATCGTTTAGGCCATTCTATGTCCGTTCCGAGTTTTTGTGCGGCATGTAACGGCCAGTGAGGATCTCTGATTAGCTCCCTACCTATAACGACCATATCCGCTATTCCGGAGTTAATTATAAAATCGGCAAATTCAGGCTCGGTAATAAGCCCGACACCGGAAACCGCTATATCCGCCTTCTCCCTGATCTCTTTCGCAAAACCCAGCTGATAACCGGGATAAACATCCATTTTTGCGTCCTGTGCAATCCCTCCCGATGAACAGTCTATTAAAGAAACTCCCGATTCTTTAAGCATTTTCGCTAAAATAACCGCAGATTTAATGTCAAAACCTCCGTCTATCCAGTCAACTACCGAAATTCTGACAAAAATAGGCTTATTTCTCAACCGGTTTCCTCTTTTCACGGCGTCTATAACTTCAAGCAACAACCTTGCCCTGTTATTGAGAGTTCCTCCGTATTTATCTTTTCTTTTATTAGAAATCGGAGATAAAAACTCGTTTATCAGATATCCGTGAGCGGCATGTATTTCTATGACATCGAATCCGGCTTTATCGGCATTCATAGCCCCGACTGCAAAATCCCTTATTACCTTCTCAATGTCGCCGTTATCCATTTCTTTGGGAACAGGATAACCGACATCAAACGGAATAGGACTCGGACCAAGCGTCTGCCATGCCCCCTCCCCCCGTTTCAACGGTTCTTCTCTTAACCACGGAAGGTTGACGGAAGCCTTCCTTCCCGCGTGTGCCAATTGAATACCCATCGCCGAACCGCATGATTTGCAAAATTCTACTATAGGTTTAAATGCCTCAACATGTTTTTCATTCCATATTCCGGCGTCGTAAGGGCTTATTCTTCCCTCCTGGCTGACCCCCGTCGCCTCCACAATGATTAAACCCGTTCCCCCGACTGCACGAGCGCCCAGATGTGCCATATGAAATGCCCCAACAACACCGTCCTCGGCAGAATACATACACATCGGAGCCATCATTATCCTGTTTTTGATCTTAACCCCGCCTATCTCTAACGGCTCAAAAAGTCGTCTCATCTCAAGCCTCCTTTTCTATATTTTTTATCAACCGTTCGCTCGTTTAAAAGCTTTTTGCTGATGTTATATTATATCATGATATTGTAATTACGGCTTGAACACGTAAAATAAACCGATAAAAAAAAGTAAACCTATCAGAGTGTATTTTAACCATTTTTCATTTAAGCGCCCGGAAATTTTCGGCCCCAATACGGAACCCAATATAATCCCCGCAATCTCCACCAAAAGAACCGGAACTACAATATGAACCCCCATCCTGACATAATTAGATACGCTTACGATAGACGCAATCAACACCACTAATATGCTTGTGCCTGCCGCTAAGAAAGCCGGAAGCCCGTTTATGTCGGTCAAGAACGGAACGATTAAAAAACCCCCGCCTACACCGAAAATAGACGATACTATAGCGATTAAAAAACCGGCAAGAAATAGAATAGGCGGGCTAAACGAGTGTTCCTCCGACATAAATTTAAAATTAATCTTTTTAAAAGAGAACTTGCCTATGTAAGTGATATCCGTATCCTGATTTTTACGACCCGCAACGTTGCCTTTTTTAGATTTTTTTATCCTTTGTTTCACAATCTTATATATCATTAACGCCGTCACTATGAACGTTAAATAACCGAAGAGATATTTAAACGATTTAAGTTCAAAAAGATAATTTTTTGAAAGCCACGAGCCGAAAATAGCCCCCATTATAGCTCCGAAAGCCATCGTAAAACCCACGTAAAACAAGACCTTTTTTAAACTCTGAATCCTTTTCTGTCTGAAATAAACCGGGAGCGCAATCAACGGAGAGATAATGACCAAAATCTGACTCATCACTTTTACCGAATTTGCGACCGGAATATTCAAGACCGTTATGAATCCGAAACTCGCAAGTATTCCGCCGGCAGCGCCTATAGAAGAAAATATGAACCCTGTGAATACCGCCCACAAAAAGGCCACTAAATAATAGATTACTATGTGCATAAGCGTTTCTCCTCCATTTGTAAATTTTTATCGTTATATGAAAATTTATACAAAAAATAAAATACTTCAGGAGAAAAAACCGAGCATTTAAAAATAAAATCAACGGGAGATAATAGAAGAAGTGAAATAATACGGGTATGTAAATAGTTAACAAACAACGATAAAAAAGGTAATAAAAATGATAGGAAAAAACCGACCCGGGTTTTTATATAAAATCTTCATCCACAATCCATGCGACATCAACCCTCGACTAATGTTTATATTAGGAGCTAAAACTTTATATTATCATAATACATCTAATCATAAAATGCAACCGATTACATAAAAATGCCCGCTTAAAGGCGGGCATTTTAGGAGGTGATGGATAAAAACCTTATATTGAGATTAAAATGCTATTCTGACCTGAACTAATATTGCATTGGTATCCCCCATCCACTGACCGTAGTTTATATACATAGCAGATGTGGACGGCCGATCCCTATAATCCTTTGCATTGAGGAACCGGTAATTCTGTTCGTCTATCGCAAAGGTTATATGCTTATTAAAATGATACCCTATGCCCGCTACGACTCTCTGGAAATCATAAGGATTTCCGTATTTGAAATTGGCTGAATCCGCCTGCGGAGTCGAATAATAATACCTCTGTATAAGACCAAAAAGACCAAATTTACTGTTAGGGATATTATAATAACCAAATGCGTCTATACCATGTTCGGTATTATGGGGTGAAGTGCCGAGTTTGCTAGGATTAAACGGGAGCGAAGCACCTGACAGGTTACACCCGTACACACCGGGAGACGAGGTATTTGCTCCTATTCCGCACCAGCTTCCCTTGGAATCATTAATGTTGCCGAAACCTCCCAATTGATTAATGGCGTAATCATACTGTAACACGATTACAGAGTCGGGTGTTTTATAATGGAGTATTGCCGCCGCTCTCGCTGTAGGATGATTTTCTCCTGCCGGGAAAAACGTATTCTGTTGCGCCCATGCGTAATAACCGCTTATACCAATACCATTGAGCTTAGAATCGGCACCGAAGGGATAAATGTCCAATCTTATTTGAGGAGATTTTTGTTCCGCTTCCTCATTATTGTGCCATCCGCCGCTATTAAAAAACCCGGCATTATATGCCATATAAACCCTTCCACCCGTTTTATACCTTCCGGTAATACTTATACCGGGCTGAGTAGAAGTAACACCCAGAAAGCCGTAAGGCGTTCTTTCCGTAAAGTGGTAACCGAGAAGGCCATCTTCCCATGCAACAAGCGGAGTCGTGGTCTGCCCGACTTTTAAATTCATGGTTAACCCGTTTGCATTATAAATTTTGTTAAACTGCAGATAGGCATACTTTAACCGTATGAACGCACTACCGTCCTGCCCTCTGTGGATATTAGGCGTAACCCTTAAGAACCATTTTTTGTTTTTTCTAAAGACAAGATTTATATAACCCCTGTTTACGTTAAAAGCATTATAGTTGTTATTGCCCGGTCCGGGACGATTTTCTTCAAGCTGCAAATCCTGCGAAAAGCCGGTATTATTATAATATCCATAACCGATCCAAATTGTTGTTCCGAGCTTTACGTGCTTTGTCCATGCAGGAACCGCGTTTGATACCGCCTTTTTAATGCCGAATAACTTCTTCGTGATATGTTTACTCAGCTTGGTTCTTCCGCTTCCGGGCTTTAAAAATACTTCGCCCGTTATGGGATTTTCGTAAAAACTTGAACTGCTTTCGTTATTTGAACCGGCATGAGCCGCATTAATCGCGCCTCCAATAAAAACAGACGCCGCAACGAAAGTAACTACCGCAACAAGGACGGCTGTTTGTCTGACATACGGCAATATGCCCGAATCTTGTTTTTTAGAACTGAAAAACCCTCCCATACTCATAGTCTCCTCCTCTTAAAAATTTAATTGATTTAGTTTCTCCTTTCTAATCTCTCTTTTTATCCGTTCCTTACGTTTTGCACATATAATTTTAACAAACAAATATTACATATTTATTACATTTATGTTAAGTTTTTGTTAAATTGTTTCAATTTTGTTTCCGCATGCCGTAATAAGGGTTCAATGCTTGGAGAACTCCGGCATTAAGGGGTAATATAAAATATAAATTGCATCGCAAGACTTAGGTGAACGGGAAAATATTGACACGGACTTGTTTAATACATATAATAATCGACGTATACATATATATAAAAATTAAAATTTAATAATTAACCGGGGGCAATTATGGCGTTAAATTTAGGCATTTCAAGGACCGTTAAATTAGATTTTGACGATGCGGTAGCAAGAGTTAAAGAAGTCTTTAAGGAAAACGGATTTGGAGCAATAACGGAAATGGATGTTAAAAAAATTCTTAAGGAAAAAATAGGCGCAGACTTTAAAAAATACACTATTTTGGGAATGTGTAACCCGAAAATTGCAATGGAGGCTATAAGTGTAAGCGACGATATAGGATTATTGCTTCCATGTAACGTATGCGTTTATGAAAACAAGAATGGAGAAATCGTAGTCAGCGCTATAAATCCAGAGACTCTTTTAGGATTAGTCGACATTAAAGAAATGAACGAAAAGGCATCTATTGTAAAAGAAAAGATAATAAAATCGATAGATAATATTTAAATTAAAATACCGTGCCTTATAAATTCATAAATAAGACAATAAATAAAATATAAATTTTAAGGTTAATTTTGCAAGTATATTTATGGCATTATATATGCCGAGCGAACATTCATACCATGGATCCGTTCGATCTGTCTCTTTCCGTGCCGTATCATATATCACTATGCAAACGGCACGCACTCAAACCATAGTATTGCTATGAATTATCTTAATTTTCCAATATGAATATATTAGGCAATATCAAAAAAAACCTATCCGAAAATAAATCAATAAAAGCACTCGGTATCGTGTTCGGCGATATAGGGACAAGTCCCATATATACGATTGCCGTCATTTTTGCATATCTAAAAGTTACAAACGAAAACGTGCTTGGTGTAGTATCCCTTATAATATGGACAATAACGCTTTTAGTCACCGTTCAGTACGTCTGGTTTGCCATGGGTATAAGCGAAAGAAATGAGGGCGGCACTATAATTCTTAAAAATATCATACAAAAATATGCAAAATCGGCAAGAGAAATTACCTTTATAACCATTATATCGTATATAGCCCTTTCTCTTTTAATAGGGGACTCCGTTATCACGCCCGCCATAAGTATTTTGAGTGCCGTTGAGGGCATTAGCCTTATACCTTTTTTTAAAAACGTAACTACCGATACGATTATTTTAATTTCGGTTGCCATTACGATAATCTTATTTTGGTATCAGCATAAGGGAACGGAAAAGATAGCGAAGATATTCAGTCCGGTAATGCTTTTATGGTTCATAACCATAGGCATTTCAGGCTTATTTTCACTGATTTATGCGCCGGAAATTTTATTAAAGGTTATTAATCCCGCCTATGCCTTAAGATTTGTGTTTGACAATAACATCCCTGTAAGCCGTTTAATGACACACGATATCATTTCCCTATTCGTGTTATCAGACGTAATCCTTTCGGCAACGGGAGGTGAAGCCCTATATGCAGATATGGGGCATATAGGCAGAGAACCTATTACTAAAGCATGGGTATTCGTCTTTATCATGCTTGTTTTAAATTATATGGGGCAAGGCGCTTTTCTGCTTATGCATAAAACAGAAACAAATACGTTTTTTCAGATGCTTTACTCACAATCGCACTTTTTTTACATTCCCGTTCTCGTTTTAAGCATTATGGCAACTATAATAGCCTCGCAGGCCGTTATAAGCGGCATATTTTCCGTGGTTTATCAGCTTATAAATAACAGGATAATTCCGCTTTTGAGAATAGATTACAAATCCAGCGAAATACAATCTCAAATATACATAAGTTTTGCAAATTGGTTTCTGTTTTTAAGCGTTTTGACGGCAATAATAATTTTCAGAACATCCAATAATCTCGCTATGGCTTACGGACTCGCTGTCAGCGGCACTATGGCTTTTACCGGCATTCTAATAAATATTCATTTTTATCACAAAAAGAAATTTATTATGCTATTCGTCTCGCTCGTTACGACATTTGCGGATATCATGTTTTTAACCTCAAATCTATTATATAAAACATTCCAAGGGGGGTATTTCGCGCTAATAATAGCTACTTTACCGTTTGTCACTATAATGATATATACTGAAGGACAAAAAAGACTGCACAATATATACAAAATGACGGATTTAAATATATTTTTAAAAGAATATGAGGACCGTTATAAAAATTCCGCCAAATTAAAGGGCACTTCTCTATTCTTTGCAAGCCTATCCGATAAAGTATCCCCTTATATAGTCAAAACAATGATGGATAATAATATAATATACGAAAAGAATATTCTAGTATCAATAGAAAGAACTGCAAAACCTTACGGGACGGACAGTTTATTCAAAAGCGACATAGGCATAGGACTCAGTCATCTTACAATAAGGGCGGGATATTCCGAAGTCGTAGACGTAGAGGCTATGCTAAATAAATACAATATCGATGAAACCGTTATATTTTACGGCTTTGAAGAAATAGTCAGCAATAACGTATTCTGGAAAATATTTGCGCTGATCAAAAAATTATCCCCGTCGTTCGTAAGGTTTTACAAATTGCCGGCAGAAAAGGTACACGGCGTAATGGTAAGAATAAAAATGTAATTTGTCTATACATTTTTATATTTATAATGCCTATAAATTAAAATCGTTATGGAAGCTATTATCGCAAGCATGCTCAGCATCTGCGAAATTCTTATACTGTTTCCAAGCCACAAGCTGTCTATGCGCGTTCCCTCCGTAAAAAATCTGGTCGCCCCGTACCATATTGCATAACCTATGAGTATCTTACCGGCAACCTTAGGTTTTTTCCTTGAAAGCCACATCAGGAATATAAACCCAAAAAAATCGGGAACGGATTCGAAGAAAAAGGACGGTTCAAAGTGTGAATACATAGTCAAGTTTTTAGGGTAGGCGGCCTGAAAGAGATATCCCCACACGCCAAATATTAAATGTTTCGGGGTATAAGCATTGACCGGACGCAGTGCCTTTGAAATAGGAATTCCCCATTTAACGGGATAACCGAACGCCTGTTGGTCTATAAAATTTCCCCATCTGCCTATTGCTTGACCGAGAAGAAGACTCGGGGCCAACATGTCTATATAGAGCCATATATTCAGCTTTTTTATCCGCGTGTACAAAAAAAGGGTTAAAAGCCCGCCGATTTCTCCTCCGTATATTGCTATTCCTCCCTGCCATATATAAAAAATGCTTATCGGGTTATTGGCGTAATACCCCCATGCAAACACTACATAATAAATACGAGCGAATATGATCGACACCGGTATCGCAAAAACCATGATATTAATTATATTTTCAGGGTCTTCGCCCCATGATTTTGCCCTAAAATACGCTATAGCGATACCGATAATAAAACTAGCACCTATTAATATGCCATACCAATGTACCGGAACGTTACCTAAAAATATTACGGGGTTGGGCGCATACCAGTTGTTAAAATTGAACATCGTTTACTCCCTCCATTCTATATTTTATTTACCTTATGACCTTTGCAAATGCGTAAGTTCTTTCAAAATATGTGTTAGATAGGTCCGTTATCGTTGCCTTGCCTGCGCTGTAATTCTCCTGAATAAATTTATCGTGGCCTATGTATATGCCTACATGTGAAATATAGGGGGCATATGTCCTGAAAAATAACAGGTCCCCCGGTTTTAGTCTATTTTTAGGAACATATTTGCCTAATCTTGCCTGTTCGGCGGCGGTTCTCGGAATACGTATGCCCAATTTGGAAAAGACTTTTTGGGTAAGTCCCGAACAATCCATTCCGTTATATCGCGACGTCCCTCCCCAAACATACGGAACGCCCAGATATTTATATGCTGCACTGACAATCTTTTCGCCCAGGATAAAATTATTTTTTGCTCCAAATCTTTCGCTTCTTCTGCCGGCGTAGCTTTGATCGTTTTCCGCTACCCTATAAGTTTTATATCCCTCCGGAACCCTGATAACCGCGCCCTGCTTTATCATGTTTGAATATAGATGATTCAATCTTTTTAATTCGGCAACGGAAGTTCCGTATTTATGCGCTATCAATGACAGTGTGTCTCCGAATCGAACG
>QIJE01000031.1 GCA_003232385.1 bacterium | reverse complement strand
AACAAATTTAAAATATCTCCATTCAGGATAATTTCACTCTCTCTTACTTTATCTAAAAAACTTTCCAAATTATGTGTAAAATTCTGTATATAATCCGCACCTATAGCGCCTGCAGAGCCTTTTATCGTATGCATTGCCCTGAAAATATTGTTTATATCTTCTTGATATCGCTGCTTGTCGCTTTGGTCGTCTATCATGCCTTCTATGTTCAGCAGGCTTTCCTCGACCCCCTGCAGCAGCTCAAAGGCTTCCCGCACAAATATATCCTTAATATCCCGCTCTATCTCTTCCATCGTTATATCTCCATACCGTAAGTTTTAAAAAACAGGTCGGTTTTGCTATTATTTGCTGCAATTTCGACATTCGTTCCTATGTTTTTCATATATATTGAAAAAGCATATAACAGCTGAAGAGCCGAGCTGTCAAATTCGGTTACATCCGAAAGGTCTATTTTTAGAATCAAGTTTTCCTCAATTAAGTCCATAAATTTTTCTTTTGCCTTTAAAATATGCGAAACGGTAAACTCGCCGGATATTTTTACGGCGATATATTCCTCTTCCTTTATCGTTCTAATATCCATAAATTAAAATCTCCTTTAAAATGCACATGGAAACATATTGAACATCCCTTTTACGGTAAAATCAGTTTGTTTACCGCGGATAAAAGCTGTTCCGGCCTAAACGGTTTTACGAGCCACGCCTTGGCACCCGCAAGTTTGCCTTCCTGAACCTTTGTTTTCTGTGATTCGGTAGTCAGCATCATTATTGGAACAAATTTGTGAGAAGCAGTCTTTTTGATTTCTTTTAACAGGGCAATACCGTCCATATTAGGCATGTTAACGTCGCTTATTATTAGATGAACCTTCTTTCCGTTCAGTTTGTTTAGTGCATCTTTTCCGTCATTTGCTTCAATAATTTCATATCCGGACTTGATTAAGATCAGCTTCACGGTTTGCCTTATGGTTGCCGAATCGTCAACTATCATAATATATTTAGACATTTTCCCAATATACCTCCCTTTATAATTATCTATAAGATTAGAAAAAAATTAAGTTATCGCCGGCAATTTCACCGGTTGATTTGGGATTTTCCTCGTCAAGATCTCCGTTTATCATCTTATTGTGTACAATTCCCTGCTGTTTCATAATATATTTTTTCTGAATGTTTTTAATATTAAAATTATCGAAATATTCAATTTTTTTCAATGCATCCCCACTGTCATCCAAATCTATATTTGCCGCATGATTAATATTGTCATTGATATCGTCATTAATTTTTATTATGGTTTCCAGTTGTTGCCTCACTATGTCTTGAAATTGGACCTTAGATAAAAGATCTATAACCTTTTCATTCACTATTTCCGAATGTGAAGAAATTTTTTCTATAATTTCGTTTTTAAGGTTATCTATTAGATTATAGCTTTTAAAAAGGGCCTCTAAATGTAAATCAATTTCTTTCAATATCTCCTCGTTTGAAAAAGATAACTCGTTTTCTAATTTTTTCTTGAATTTCTCGGATATTATTTCAGTAATATCCGAGATACCCCTTGAAATTTTACTAGCCGCGTCTTCAGACTTTCGCGATAGCCTTCGAACCTCATCCGCAACCACCGCAAAACCCCTTCCGTGTTCCCCTGCACGGGCGGCTTCTATGGCGGCGTTAAGGGCGAGCAAATTTGTCTGATCGGCTATTTCTTCTATTAAAACCGTCAAATCTCTTATGGTTCCGGTATTATTTTGAAGAAATAACGCAATATCTTTATCCTTTTCTATATCGTCAAGCCTCATTTTCATGTAATCGTTTAAATCTTTCAAGACCTTATCGTTGTTAGAAAGTATGTGCTTCATTTTTTTCGAAAAATTTTCAGACTCTTTTTTTGTATCTTTTACGGTATCCATTAACTCAGACATAGCCGAATCGATTGACTGAGTACTCTCTATCACGCTAAATGCGGCATTCTCGGTTTCTTTTATCGTATTCTTGATATGCCTGTTAGATAAAGCGTTTACTTCCGATACTTTACCGATAAATTCGACAACCTTGCTTTGAAAACTTTTTAGAACGCTTATTGAATTCAGAAAGTTTCTTTTTAAGTGATTTAATCCGTTTGCATCATTATTCTCAACCGGTTTCCGTAAAAATATAAAAGATGAAACGAAAAAAAATAAAAAAGAAGTAATACCGGAAAAATAGTACCATACAGTAGAATAATGGTTGTTAAATGAAAGAAATTTTAACAAAAAAAACACCGGGACCGACAAAAATATGGAAATAAAAATAGAAATTATAAAAATTTTTGTATAATGTCCATCAACTTTATTGAAAATTTCGTCATAATTTTTGTTTTTCATCAAAAACTCCCTTTATGTAAAGGTTTTTTTAATCTAATTTGAAAATTGCCGGTATTAAATAGTATTCTTCTTGCTTCTTGCCCTCCGACATCATAATTTACTATTTTAATCTTTTCTCTGTTTAATATTTTAAATGCCATTTCTATATTTTTTTCCCCGATATTGAAAAAATTTACTTTTTTTTCGTTTATCTTTAATACATTTGCCCCTCCAAAGATTTTTGCCTGAAATTCGCTCTTTTTTGCGCCTAATTCCATTAACTTATTTATTAAATTTGATATTGATGTATTCCCGTATCTATTTGAATCGCCGTCGTCACATTCGCTATAAGGCAATAAATAATGGTTCATTCCTCCTATTTTTGAAAACGGCGACCACAGGCAAATGGAAACGCAAGATCCTATCAGGGTTTGTATATACACGGGGGTTTTGCTTACATAAATTTCAGCCGGAAGAATATAAAACATTTCCATTTTATAATTTATTAAAAATATAACGACATATATCTTGCAATGGCAAGATAACATTAATCGCACCCCTTTCAACCGCCAGTTTTGGCATCCCGTACACGACACAGGTTTCTTCGTCCTGCGCTATGGTAAAAGCACCGGAGCTCTTTAATTCCAATATACCCGCTACTCCGTCGTCTCCCATTCCGGTCATTATTATCCCTATGGCATTTCTACCGACATATTTTGCTCCGCTCCTGAACAATACGTCCACGGACGGCCTATGCCTGCAAACGAGGGGTCCGTTTTTAATTTCCGCATAATACCTCGTTCCGCTTCTTTTTACAAGCATGTGCTTATTCCCGGGTGCTATTAACGCCTTTCCCCTCATGACGGGCTCGCCGTCTTCGGCTTCCCTAACCTGAATATTGCAGGTATCGTTAAGCCTGTCGGCAAATGATTTTGTAAAACCCTCCGGCATATGCTGGACAATAACTATTCCGGGAGAATCTGCCGGAAAATCTTCTAAAAAAACTTTCAACGCTTTTGTTCCTCCGGTTGAAACACCTACCATAATAATTTTTTCTGTAGTTTTAATCACTGATACATTTTCATATTTAGGCAATACGGCGTCGGCTGACAATTTTGGCTCGACGTTAAAAGACACCGACGGTTTTAATATCTTTTTACTACCTGCTTTGACTGCAGCGTTAATGGAATCTATTATTAGCGTTTTGGATTCTTCCAAAAAGATTTTAGTACCGATCTTAGGCTTTTCAATTATATCTACTGCTCCGTATTCTAATGCTTTAAAAGCGGCCTCGGAATTTTGAACCGCCAGACTGGAGCATATTATGACCGGAACGGGATGCTGTTCCATTATTTTTTTTAAGAAAGTGAGGCCGTCCATTTTCGGCATTTCAATATCCAGTATTATCGCATCGGGAACAAAATTCTTTAATCTGTTAACGGCAACAAAGGGATCCTGAGCGGTTACTACCGTCTCTATATCGGGATTTTCCGTTAATATCCTGATAAACGTCTGCCTTATTAAGGCGGAATCATCTACTACAAGTATTTTTAATTTACCGGACATAATAATAAGTTCAATGAGTTATATTTTAACATAAACAGCCGGGGCTATTTTTTTCAACGGTAAATCCAAACCGTGCAACGATTCGGAATGTCCGACTAAAAGAAATCCATTCTTATCAAGATGTTTAAGTATTTTTCTTATTATTGCCTGCTGTATGGCTTTATCGAAATATATCAAAACATTCCTGCAAAATACGATGTGAAACTTGCCTTCTAAACCGTAATTATCGTCCATAAAATTTAACCTGCCGAACATAGATTTTTCTCTCATCTCCGGTTTAATTCTTACTAAAAGATCTTTTTTATCTTTGCTTTTCAAGAAATATTTTTTTTTAATAAAATCCGGCAAACTTCTGACAGAATCAAGCCTGTATATAGCCTTTTCCGCCGTTTTAAGTACCTTAACGGATATATCCGTCCCGTATATAAAAAAATCCGAGAGCCGCAAGCCTAGAAGCCTTTCTTCCTCGATACTTATAGCTATGGAATAAACCTCTTCTCCAGTGGAACATCCGGCACTCCAAATTTTTATTTTTTTATCTGTTTTTTTTGATAGATTAACTAAAATATGGGGTACGGCTTTTTTTCTTAAAAAATTAAAATGTTCATTTTCCCTAAAAAATTCAGTCTTATTGGTGGTTATAGCATCTATTAAATTAAATATTTCTTTTCTTCCGTCTACAAATTCGAATACAAATTTAATATATTCGGTAAAATCTCTAAATTTTAAAAAATTTAATCTCTTTATGAGCCGGCTTTCTACCATAATTTTCTTTGAATAAGGCATTTTAATACCTGCCGTAGTCTCAATAAAATTTTTAAGCCTATTAAATTGCACGTCTGTTAATTTTTCATTTAATAAATTCACATAATCACCGTTTTATAATTATGTTCAGCCTGATGATTCTAAATATTATCTTGATCTTCTTGCGGATTAGATATTTCTTTATTTTGGCTATCGTTAATAATCTTCAATTCTTCATCGGAGAACACTTTCTCAACGTCTAATATTATTACAAAATCATTGCCTTTCTTTGCCATTCCTCTAATAAATTTATTGTTGATATTTAACCCTATTTTTGGGGCTTCTTCAATATTTGAAGATTCAATATCCATTACTTCGTACACGGAATCTGCTAAGGCGCCTATAACCGTAGGTTCTCCCTTTACCGCCACCTCTACTATGACTATGCAGGTATCAATTGTAACATCCGTTTTGCCTATGTTTAATTTTAACTTTAAATCTATTACCGGAACTACGTTCCCGCGCAAATTAATAACCCCAAGCATAAAATCAAGCGACTGGGGTACTTTGGTGATTTTTTTATAGTCTAAGATTTCTCTAACGAGAAGAATGTCTATCCCATATATTCCGTCGTCGAGCTTAAAGGTAAAAACGTTAACCGGATCCTGCTTTATGTCTCCATTTTTTTTGTCGTCATACATTTAAATTCTCCCCCTCTCCCTGATATATCAAGATAATTTCACGCAGATAAATTAAAAACTTTCAAAATCATCGTCCGATTTACCGTTTTTTTTCTCATCAAGGTCAATATTCATACCTGATCCGCCGCTTTTTTCAACATGAGTCCGCTTTGTTTTAAAATTCGCCGTCAGCATCTTATGCTCCATTTTGCCTTTATTTTTAGGAGACGAACCCCCTCCCGATCGTTCTATCTTTGTGAAATGCGTTAATTTCCTTAAGGAATCGCCACCATCTTCGTTGTCTATTTTAAAAAATTGAATACTCTGACTTAAGGCACTTGCCTGACCGGAAAGTTCTTCTGCAGTGGACGCCGTTTCTTCCGAAGCGCTTGCGGTTTGCTGTACTACTTGATCTAATTGTTGAACGGCAATGTTAATTTGATCTACACCTGTTTTTTGTTCGTTGCTTGCAGCGGTAATTTCCTGCACGAGTTCCGCGTTTTTTCTGATGCCGGGAATAGCCGTTTCTATAAGGTTTCCGGCAGATTCCGCTATCGCTACCGACGATCTTGAGAGATTACTGATTTCGTTTGCCGCCTCTTTGCTTCTTTCCGCAAGTTTTCTGACTTCGCTTGCTACAACTGCAAAACCCTTGCCGTGTTCGCCCGCCCTTGCGGCTTCTATTGCCGCGTTTAAAGCAAGCAGGTTTGTCTGTCTCGATATTTCTTCTATAATGGATATCTTTTCGGCGATGTCTTTCATTGCCTTTACGGTATTAGAAACGGCTTCGCCCGCCTTTACGGAATCTTCGGCAACTTTGGTAGCTATTTTTTCGGTTTGAAGTGCATTCTCGGCATTCTGACTTATCGTAGAGGTCATCTCTTCCATTGAAGAGGAAATTTCTTCCAGCGATGAAGCCTGTTCGGTAGCACCGCGTGATAACTCCTGCGCCGCCGAATTTAACTGTTCGGAACCTGAAAAAACGTTATCCGAAGAAGTTTTTATATCGACGACGATACTTCTTAATTTTAAAACCATATCTTTAAGAGCATTAATAAGCTGACCCAATTCATCTTTTTGGTTTAAATCTATATTTACATTTAAATTCCCGACGGATAACTCCTGCGCCAATTTAACGCCGATATTAAGCGGTTTTTTTATAATAGCGGTAAGGATCAAGATTGTTATAATGCCTATTATCAAAGATATTATCATGCCTATAAGCATTGTTAAAGATGACCGGCTTATCACGGAATCGGTAACTTTTCCGTGATTCATCGTTAAAGATAGGCGATTTTTGGAGTCTTTGGAAATAAGGTTATCCACCAAAGCGGCTTGCTTATCTTCCGTTTTTATTGCACTTAATAATTTTATTTTGTCAATCACTCTCAATTTTTTTGAAATATTTATGTTTGCTTCATACTTTTTTTTAAGCTTAGCGGTTTCCTTTGCAAATCTGATATAGCTTGATAATGCTAATTGTATTTTAACCGCCTTTTGTTTGATATCTTTGTTGTTAATACGGTTTGCAAAAGCCTTCTGTTTTTTTAGATAAAACACTGCTTTTTTTAGATAATTTTCTCCGGTTTCCAAATCTTTAGGATTACTCAATGAATTATAAGACCTTATAAAACCGTTCCCGATTAAGTAATTCCTCTCAAGGTTGTTATCTATACGTATTAACGGCAATTGAATTTTAGAGGTATCTCTGTTCATAGACTGAATATTATTCAAATCATTCAGTCCTATCAATATTACGGCAACCAAAACAAATATCACGGCACTGAATGCAATTCCTAATTTTGTGCCTATTTTTAAATTGTTAAAAATTTCGAACATCGGTTATCCTCCTGTTTTCTTTAATTGACTAAAAATCACCATAAAAGCATAAATAGCATGGAATTTGCCGTCCGGGGCGTTTTCTCCGTGTAGATTTTTCAATGCCCCTTGCATTAATTTATCGTAATAAATAGGTTAGTCCGGTTCTTATATGAAATCTTACTATTCGTCGTTTATATGACCGACTATTTTATTGCTTGAGAGATCTATAAAATAGTTGCAATTATCGTATTGCGCAGCGCATGAAACCTCATCGGCTTATCGGTAAAAAGAATAGTTTCGGAAATTTGTATAGCCGAACCCTTCATCTTGGATTCTGCCTTTTTATATGAATTGTGATAATTATTGAATTTTTTAGCAAGTAGTTTATCTGCGGACAGATGTGATCCGACAGCCGTACTTCTCGGGGGGGGGAGGGGAGGGTGATTATGTTTTCATAAAAGCATTTTGTATGGTTAACAACCTTCATCTTTGCTCCACCGTTATTTAGTAAATAATAATGCAAGTTGTCCTTCTTGTCAATATCTTTTTTAACCAAAATTCCGATTTAGAACAAAAAATATCCATGAATATGACGTCGCAATCGGCTCCCCTATGTTTAAGTCGACATGATGATTGACAAACTTACCGACCTATCTTTTTTATTTTATCGAATGTGCCGTTCTTATAAGGAAAAATTCGGGCATAATACCACTTCTTTATGTCATAATCGATACCCGCCGGAGCGGGCTTCACCCCTTTGATATCCCTTCTTACCGCAGACATGGAATAAGGCGTATATAAAAAGGTGTAGGGGGCTTCTTCTGCGAGAAGTCTCTGAATTTCAAAATAATACTTCCTTTGTTGTTTCAGATCAAAAGTAGAACGGGCCTTATTATATAATTTATTTATCTCAGGGTCGTTAAATGATGTGATATTTAAGCCCTTGGGGACAATATTGGGGCCCGTAAATATATACGCAGTATTATATGGGTTTGATGTTACAATAAACCAATACAAAACGCTTTGGAATCTCTTCTTCATTATTTTAGAGATTAAGACCGTGGATTCCATGACCCTTAAGCTGACCTTAATTCCGATTTTTTTAAGATTTTGCTTAATAATTTCCGCCGCAGCTAACCTCCCCGAATTT
This sequence comes from bacterium, assembly GCA_003232385.1. Lineage (GTDB taxonomy): Bacteria > SZUA-79 > SZUA-79 > Acidulodesulfobacterales > Acidulodesulfobacteraceae > QIJE01. The sequence continues at coordinate 4,176 of QIJE01000031.1, read as the reverse complement.
CCCTGAGAGGTTAAAATGGTAAATTTGAACGGCGTGCCGTTCTTCTCTAAAATCCCCTTTTTATTCAACCGCCATCCTTGTTTATTTAAGATGGCAAGTGCTTTTCTCGGATCATACTCATAAGTCTTGACATTTTTGTTATAGAAATATGTTCCCGGCATAAACGGTCCATAGCTCGGAATTCCTAATCCCAACAATGCCCCTTTTATTATCTCTTTCTTGTTAATTGCGTAACTTAGGGCTTGTCTCACTTTTACGCTTTTAAACAAAGGGTATAGAAGATTATATCCCAAAAACACGTAACTTGCCGACGGATAGCTGTATTTTTTGTAATTCAGCTTAAATTTTCTGCTATCGGATTCATATTTAAATTGAACCGGGGTTAGACCCATATAATCTATTTCATTTAATCTAAGCATAAGAAACATTGAGGAAGAATCCGGAACTATTTTAAAAATCAGCCATTTTATACGGGGGGCTCCCATAAAATAACGCGGGTTTGCTTTTAAAACTATTTTATATCCGTGAATCCACTTATCAAACATGTATGGACCGGTGCCTACGGGGTGACTCCTAAGCTTAGTCGTCATCAGGTTTTTTCCTTTAAGTAATTTTTCCGGCAGAATGTTTAACGCCCAGGAAGACAGAGCCGGCGCATAAGGTTTTTTATATGTAACCCTGAAAATATACTTTCCTATAATTTTAGCCTTATAAACCTTAAGATATTTCGCGGCGTAAGGCGTTGGAGTTTTAGGATTTATCATTAGTCGATATGTAAATAAAACGTCTTTTGCGGTAAATCTCTGTCCGTTCTGCCAGTAAACGTTACGGCGAAGATAAAAGGTTATGGTTTTTCCGCCGTTGCTGATTTTCCATGATTTCGCGAGGTCGGGAACTATTTTGAAATTTCTATTATAGCGAACAAGACCATCATAAATTTGAGATGCTACCTCCGCACTTGAGAAATCCACAGCCATATCGCCGAGAAGATTGACCGCATCGGCGGACAGTCCGATTATTAGAGTATTTTTTATTCTACTATTTTTACCGATATTTTTTACAGGCAGAGAGCCTCGTTTGTGAAAAAAAACCCCGCTTAAAATAAAAGCGGTAATACCGATAAATATAAATAAAACTAAAATCGCAAATAACCGAATATAGCCGATTTTTATTTTGTTCTTTAAAACCATAATGTGTTACTAAATAATCGCAGATTTTTATAATAGGTTTAAATTTTGAAACAAAAATATATCGCCGACGAGTAAATATTCTGCCGGTTCAACTGTCAAACAAGCCTAAAAAAAATATTAATATGCGCATAAATCGGCAAGTTTATATTTAATACGAGGAACGCCGGTATGGGTGAAGAAGTTTCCAGAATCTTCAGGGCCGCCTCGTTTAAAGACCTGTAATGGGATTTTTTAGTTATGCTGATATTTGTTATAGTACGACTTCTACTAATCAAAAAAGTAACCCCGACAACGCCCTCCTCCTGCTTAAATATAGCTTCCCTGGGGTAAAACTTATGTTTTGCTATCCAACCCTTTATTTTTGGGAATTTTTTTATATCTACATAGCCGTTTATATGATCTCGCAAGCTATTTTCTTTCTTTTGTTTTATTTGAAGATAACTAATTTTGCCGTTTTGCGTATCTTTCCGTATCGGGTTCGTTTCGGTCATCCGTTTAGCAACGTTAAAAAAATTGCTCTTTATGCGAGAAACTGCCGGCTTTTTATTTTGCTTTATTGTCTTATGAAATATAGGTATTGTTGCGGCTTTATCCCCCGAGGTTCTTCTCTTAAAATTCTTTGAGGCTGAATTTGAACCCGGGGGAATACTTGCCAAATAAACATCTACTTGATTTTGTCCGTTTTTAGCAGAAATATTCAAGAACCGAACAAAACCCCAGCTTACGCCAAGATTTATAGCAACGGATAAGATAATGGCAACAGTTTTTATAACCCCCTTAGAATTTATATTTAATTGTTGCATAGGCAGATCTCTCCGGAGTGGTATAACCGTATATATCCTGATAAAACCTGTTAAAGATATTACGTACGGCCAAAGAAACTTCTAAATTCTTTGTAAATCTATATGCTACGTTTGCATTAAACACTGCATATCTTCCGGTTTGATGCTTATAATTATAGTTATATCTCGTACCTACATACCTGCCGCCTAAGTAGAGCGTTAATTTTTCAATAGGCGAATAATCTACGGAGCCCGCTAAAGTGTTATACGGAATGCGTGCATTTTGCATGCCTGTCTTTGGATTTTTACTGTGTATATAAGTATAATTCAGCGCAACCCTTAAGGATTTAATCGGCTTAAAAACGGCATTAACCTCAATGCCGGCAACTTTAGTATTACCGTTTACGTTTTCATACGTGGACTTATAAGTCAGCGGGTTAGTATACCATTCAATTCTATTGGTAATCAGGGTTTTAAATAAATTAGACCTTAGGGATAATTTATTGTTTAAAAAATCTTGTATGAATCCTAAACTCCAGCTTTTTGAATGTTCGGGCGATAAGTCGACATTGCCGCCAAGAAAATACCATGCAGTCACGGGAGACGAATAGAGCTCAAACAAGCTCGGCGCTAAAAATCCTGTTCCGTAATTGACCTTTATAATAGTGTTTGTAGGGCTAAAAAAATAACTCGCACCTAACTTGTACGTAAAGTGATTCCCGAATGTCTGAAAATGATCCTCCCTGAAAGAAGCTTGCAGGTTCATATTTCCAAATCTTGGCAAAACCTCTAAAAACCCGCCCGTATTATCACGAGAAGCACTAAAAAATGAGGGTTTATCCTGGCTCATCTTATCTACGGTATAATTCATGCCGACAACCGTCTTTAAATTTTTATTAAATTTATAATCTGCCTTTATATCACCGCCGTATCTGTAGCCGTTAAATTTATCGTTATAAAACAGAGACTGCGGAGCGGGCGGCGTTATAGATGGGTAAGGATAACTGTAAATATCTTTATACCTCCGTAAATATGTTACATCGTAAGCATCCATGTTTAAATGAATATTCCCAAAATCCTTCTCGGCATATATCTTCGTAAAATAAGATTTTTCATCTTCCCTATAATTTTTACCCGGATAAGTCCTATTGAGCCAAGAGCTGTTATTGGGCACAAATAAGTCCGGATCGTATTGATCTAAATAATTTCGTATTTTTTGGAAATTTAAAACGCCGCCGACCTTAAAATCCGTACCGTCATACTCTAAACGCGTGTTAAGCGCCGTTTCATGAAAGGCGTCCGACGCCGCATCGCCGTAAGAATATGTTTTGGTCTTAGGGTTGTATGCATTTGTTTTCGGGGTACCCGCAGTATCAAAGCGTAAACCGTTTAAGTAGAAAGAAAAATTATTTACTTTTCCGGAGTAAGTCAGATTTTCCTTAAACGTTCCAAAGGAACCGTAAGTTTGAACATACTCGAGATGCGGCTTGCCTTCACCTCTTTTCGTGATAACGTTTACCACGCCCGCTATCGCATCCGCCCCGTAAAGTCCGCTTTGAGTGCCTTGCACCACCTCAATTCTGTTAATATTACTCGGCGTTAAATAGGCAAAGTTATAATAGACTTGCGTTAAAGACGGGTCGCCTATATTTACGCCGTCCATCAGATATTTTGTGTAATAGCTTGAGAGACCGAGCATATTAAACGACGTCCCTCCTCCAAACGAACCGTATGAAATTACGGATACGCCGGACAAATCGTTCAACGAATCCCATGCAAATAGCGATCCCTGATTTTTTATATCTTTTTGTGTGATTACCTGAGTGTAAGACGGAGTAAAAATAATATCCGATTTAATTCTTGAGGCCGTGACTATTATATTTTCGCCCGCAAAGGCGGCGGAATTGAATCCGAAAACGTAATATAAAGCGGATGCCGTTATTATACTCAAAAATAAAACCGTAAATACATAAGCAATCCGACGCCTACCGGTTTCTTTACCGTCGTTTGCCGGTCTTCTTATTGAGTCGTCTATTGCAGGGATATTGCCGATATTAAAAACATGCTTTAAACCGAATAGAAATACAAGCATGCCTGCCGACAATGAATTTAAAAAAAGGTGTGAGAACATAATTAGACCTCCCGCTAATTAAAGTTATTAGTATCTTAAAAAGCAGGTCTTCCGGCTCAAACATGTAAAACAT
>QIJE01000003.1 GCA_003232385.1 bacterium | reverse complement strand
AGAGAAGGCGGACACACGGTGGGCGCCGGCGTTATAACCGAGGTTGTGGAATAATTAAATAATTAACTAACATGGAAACGAAAGGGGCAATTGCATAAATAATGAGAGAAATAATAACATTGGCATGTGGTGAATGCAAACGAAGGAACTATACGACTACTAAAAATAAAAAACTTTCTTCGGAGAAATTATCCGTAAAAAAATATTGTAGGTTCTGTAGAACTCATACGACTCATAAGGAAACGAAGTAAAGAATAAACTAATTGTAAATTTATAAATAGGCCAGTAGCTCCAACGGCTAGAGCATCGGACTCCAAATCCGAGTGTTGGGGGTTCGAATCCCTCCTGGCCTGCCAACATAACGTATAAGTAATTTAAATTAGGAAAATATTATTTTGGGACACTCAAAAATGAATGGTAATTCTATTTCCGGGTTTATAAAAAAGACAAAACAATATTTATACGAAGTGAAAGCGGAACTCGGTAAAATTGTGTGGCCGGAAAAGGATAGGGCGACAAAAACTACATATGTGGTGGTTATTTTTATAATACTTGTCACTACTTTTCTCGGTCTCGTAGATATTCTTTTTTCTAAAATGTTTTCTTATGTATTTCATATTTAATAATTTAATATATTTAACAAACTAAAACAAATTTAATGGACAATAAAGAAGAACAAGAAAAAATTGATGAAAATCTTGAATCCGGCTTAGACGTTGCCCCGGATAATCCTATTGATGAAGATTCGGAAGAAATTCCTAAAAAATGGTATGCAATTCATACATATTCCGGATTTGAGGACAATGTCAAACTTGCGCTTGAAGAAAGGATAGTTTCAAGCGGGTCTAAAAAATATTTCGGAGAAATTATCGTTCCCAAGGAGGACGTATTCGAAAAAGGCGCAAAAGGCGGCAAAAAGAAGGTTAAAAGAAAATTTTTTCCCGGTTATATTTTTGTCAAAATGAATGTAAATACGGATTCATGGCATTTGCTCAAAGGAACGCCAAAGGTTACGGGATTTGTGGGTAACCAACTGAATCCCGTTTCGGTCGACGAATCGGAAATGGAAAAGATCGTGGCACAAATAACGGAAGGAGTTAAGAGGCCGAAAGCCAAGATAGAATTCTCCAAGGGTGATACCGTTAAAATTACCGAGGGGCCGTTTTCCGGTTTCAACGGGGTGATAGGCGATATAAGACCGGATAAAAGCAAGCTTGAAGTTCTTGTTTCCATATTCGGTAGGGCTACACCCGTAGAGTTGGATTTTACGCAGGTTGAGAGAAACTAAATAATAATAAAAATAGGATAAAATAGGGGATAGACATTATGGCGGTAAAAAAAGTTCAGGCTATAGTAAAATTACAGATTACGGGTGGAAAAGCCAATCCCGCTCCGCCTGTCGGTCCTGCTTTGGGCCAACGTGGCGTCAATATAATGGAATTTTGCAAGAAGTTCAATGAAAAAACAAAATCTCAAGAAGGGACGATTATACCTGTCGTTCTTACCGTATATACGGATAGGTCATTCGATTTCGTCTTAAAAACACCGCCGGCCTCGGTTTTACTTAAACAAGCTGCGGGAGTAGACAAAGGGTCTAGCCAGCCGAATAAAAATAAAGTTGCCGCACTGAGCAGATCTAAAATAACGGAGATTGCAAAGGTTAAAATGCCGGACCTTAACACGGACGAAATTGAGTCGGCTATGAGGATTATAGAAGGGACCGCCAAAAGTATAGGTATAGATATTACTGAATAGAAGAAGGGGGATAGAAATATGAAAAAGAGGGGTAAAAAATATATGAATGCAATGAAAAAGGCGGATGTCGCCAATAAATATTATTCGTTAGATGAAGCCTTTGATATTATTATCGATTCTCATCATGTAAAATTTGATGAATGTGTAGATGTTGCAATGAATTTAGGGATTGATGTCAAAAAAAACGACCAACAGGTTAGGGGATCGGTATTGCTTCCCCATGGGACCGGCAAGTCGGTCAAGATTCTTGTTTTTGCAAAGGGCGAAAAAGAGCGCGAGGCATTAAACGCCGGTGCGGATTATGTCGGACAGGAAGATATGATCGCGAAGGTACAGCAGGGTTTTATGGATTTTAACAGGGTTGTCGCGACTCCGGATATTATGTCTAGTGTCGGTAAACTTGGTAAAATATTGGGACCCAGAGGTTTGATGCCTAACCCCAAAGTGGGAACGGTTACTTTTGACGTCGGCAGGGCGGTAAAGGAACTAAAAGCGGGTAAGATAGAGTTTAAAGCCGAGAAAAACGGGATTTTGCATGCATCAATAGGTAAGGTTTCTTTTGGTTCTTCTAAGCTTAAAGATAATTTTATAGCCTTGTTGGAAATTATAAATAGATTGAAGCCGTCTTCAAGCAAAGGTATATACGTAAGAAAGGTTTCCATGTCTTCCACAATGGGCTTCGGCGTCGCTTTAGACACGCTTAAGCTGAGGAATAACATGGTATAATAAGAAATACTATATTAAGTAAATTTAATATTGTCTATGACGGCAGGTTTATAAATCCTGTTTAGACGAATAGAGCTTTTTAACGACCCGGATCTGATTTTTTAAATTGCTCTTATTATGCCGTATTGACGTATTAGGAAAAATTTAAAAGAAAGGAGGGGAGATAAAATTGAAAAAAGACAGAAAGAACAAGGAGATTGAATTATTGAAAAGTAATCTCGAGAGTAAGCAGAGTATTTTTATTAGCAAATATCAGGGATTAGATGTCGAAAAATTCAGTCTTTTAAGAAAGGAAATCCGCGATAGCGGGGGTCAGCTCAAGGTGTTTAAGAACACGCTAAGCAAGATAGCTTTTAGGCAGACGCATTTGGAACCTTTGTCGGAATATCTTAATGAATCTAATTTTATAGTTTTTACCGATGATCCGCATGCCTGTTCGAAAGTGCTTTCTGAGTTTGCGCAGAAAAATCCTGAAAATATTGAAATTAAAGCAGGGTATTATCAAGCCGTTTTAGACAAAAAGGCAATTATCGCTCTTGCCGCTTTACCTTTCAAAGATGTTTTAATAGGAAGGTTCATATCTGTCATCAGGTCACCTGAAATTCGCATGGTTTTTGCTTTAAAAATGCCTATCTTAAGATTAATAAGGACTTTGCGTGCAGTAGAAGAGGCCAGAAAAACGGCTGTCTAAATTTAAATTAATCAATTTTAAATGTTTGTAATATTATATCGGAGGAAAAATAATGGCTATAAGTAAAGATGATGTTCTAAACTATATTGAAAATGTTTCCGTAATAGAATTAAATGATCTTGTTAAATTAATAGAAGAAAAATTTGACGTTAAGGCAGATCAGTTTGCCGCGGCGGCACCGGCGGGAGGAGCTTCTGCAGCTGTCTCTCCGCAGGCTGAGGAAAAAACTGAATTTGATGTTATTCTTACTGGTGCAGGTGCAAATAAAATTCAAACTATTAAAGTTGTAAGAGAGCTTACGAGTTTGGGATTAAAGGAAGCAAAAGACTTGGTTGACAGTGCTCCTAAAGCATTAAAAACCGGCATTAGCAAAGAAGATGCCCAAAAGATTAAAACAAAGCTTGAAGAAGTCGGCGCCGGCGTCGAAATTAAATAAAAAAAATATCATATTTGAGTAAGAAATGTGGGAGTTGAAAGCTAAATGGCAAAAGTAAAATTAGAATTAAATTTAGAAGATAGCATGCCCATAATCATAAGGAAAAATTTCTCCAAAATTAAGCAGGTTATTAATATTCCGAACCTTTTAGAAGTTCAGATGAGATCATACAAGAGATTTTTGCAAGAAGGCTTGCCTCGGGATAAAAGGCTTAAGAACGGACTTGAAGGGGTATTTAAATCTGTTTTTCCGATAGAGGGCGCAGGCAAAAATTTTTCTTTGGAATTTAAGGGTTATACCATCGGCGAACCGAAATACAGCATGTTTGAATGTAAACAGAAAAGTCTTACATACAGCGCGTCGCTCAAGGTTCTTTTCGACCTTATCACATTTGAACCTAACATCGGCATGGAAGAAAAAGATTCACAAAGAGATATAAAAGATATTAAAGAACAAGAAATATATTTCGGCGAAATTCCGTTAATGACCCCGAACGGTTCTTTCATTATAAATGGCATAGAAAGAGTTATCGTGAATCAATTGCAAAGGTCCCCCGGAGTTTTTTACGACAATGACAAGGTTAAAAGCCACGCGCAGGTTAAGCCTTTTTACACGGCCAGAATTATACCGTATAGAGGGTCATGGCTTGACTTTGAATTTGACCAGAGAGATATGGTTTTTGTTAGAATAGATAGAAAAAGGAAATTTCCGGCCACTATACTGCTCAAAGCTGCAGGGTATTCTAGGGACGATATCCTTGAAAGTTTCTATAAGACGGAAGTGTTTAAAATCGAAAACGAAAAATATTTTCGGAAAATGCCAAAAGATTTTCTCATCTTTACGAGAGCATATAGGGACATCGTAAATCCTGAAACCAATGAAGTTTTGGTTAAAAAAAACAAGAGGATCACGAAGCATATCGTAAATAAACTTGAGGATGCCGGAATAGAATTTTTACCGTGTGACGAGTCTAGTATTATAGGAAAATATCTTAAAGCGGATGTGCTTAGTTATGACGGCAAAGAGGTTATCGGCAAATCCGTACAGCCTATTACACATGTTCTTTTAGAGACATTTTATAATGCCGGAGTGAAGGAGTTTTCCGTTTATTTTATAGACAACGTAAACGTTTCTTCATCGATTCTTGAAACGATTTTGGCGGACAAGGTTAACACTAAAGAAGAGGCAATTATAGATATATACAAAAGGATGAGGCCGGGCGAGCCGCCTAATCCCGCTTCTGCAGGATCCCACTTCGAAAATATGTTTTTTAACTCTGAAAGGTACGACTTATCCGAAGTAGGCAGGCTTAAAATAAACAATAAATTAAACTTGAATAAAAGTCTTGAAGATAGGGTATTATCTCCGGACGATATCTTAAATGTTTTAAAATATTTAATGGAACTTAAAGACGGAAGAGGCTCAATAGACGATATCGATCACCTTGGCAACAGAAGAGTCAAGTCCGTCGGAGAGCTTTTGGAAAATCAGTTTAGAATCGGACTCGTGAGGATGGAAAGGGCTATAAAAGAAAGAATGACCACACAAAAATTGGATTCATTAATGCCCAATGATTTGGTCAATCCTAAGCCGGTAAATTCTCTGATAAAGGAGTTTTTCGGGAGAAGCCAGTTATCGCAGTTTATGGATCAGACTAATCCCCTTTCCGAAGTTACACATAAAAGGCGTCTCTCCGCTCTTGGGCCGGGAGGTCTTACGAGAGAAAGAGCCGGGTTCGAAGTGAGAGACGTTCATCCTACTCATTACGGCAGGATATGTCCGATAGAGACGCCGGAAGGTCCGAATATCGGTCTTATTTCCTCTCTATCTTCTTATGCGAGGGTTAGTGAATACGGTTTTATAGAGACACCATATAGAAGGGTTAAAATGAACGAAGGCGGTGCTATAGTGACGGACGAAGTTCATTTTTTAACCGCTATGGAAGAAGAAAAATATGTAATAGCCCAGGCTAATGCGGAAGTAGATAAAAACGGCTATCTTAAATATAAGTTGATTCCGGTGAGGAGAAGCGGAGAAATGGTAATGGCCTACCCGGACGAAGTGAATTATATAGACGTTTCTCCGATGCAGTTAGTATCCGTTGCTACCTCGTTGATTCCTTTTTTGGAAAACGATGATGCAAATCGTGCCCTTATGGGATCTAACATGCAAAGGCAGGCAGTACCTTTGTTAATGCCGGATCCGCCTCTTATAGGTACCGGTATAGAAAGGATTACGGCTAAAGATTCCGGTGTTTGCATTTCAGCAACTCAAGCCGGAGTTGTAACCTATGTCGATTCTGCTAAAATCGTTATTACTTCTGATTTGGATGCCGACGACGACGTAAAGACAGGCGCCGCTCCCGAGTGTTTTTATGATCTTATTAAATTTCAAAGGTCTAATCAAAATACATGTTTAAACCAGAGACCGTTGGTAAAGACGGGTCAAAAAGTTGTTGCCGGTCAAGTCATAGCAGACGGGGCATCTACAAAAGACGGGGAATTGGCCCTTGGACATAACGTTATGGTCGCTTTTATGCCGTGGAACGGTTATAATTTCGAGGATTCCATACTGATAAGCGAAAAATTATTACATGAGGATGCGTTTACCTCCATTCATATAGAAGAGTTTGAAGCGGCATGCAGGGAAACAAAATCCGGGAAGGAAGAAATTACCGCCGATATTCCCAATATAAGCGAGGATGCCTTAAAGAATCTTGACGAGAACGGGATCATCAGAATAGGCGCCGAGGTTCATGCACAAGATATATTGATAGGAAAAGTTACACCGAAAGGGGAAACGGTTCTTACTCCGGAAGAGAAACTTTTAAGGGCGATATTCGGAGAGAAGGCCAAAGAGGTGAAGGATACATCCCTGAGGGTACCTCCCGGTGTTTCCGGCGTCGTCGTAGATATAAGAATTTTTTCAAGGAAAGGCATAGAAAAAGATTTTAGGGAAAAGGAGATAGAGGATGGCGAGGTAACTAATCTTATTAGGGAGTCGGAGGATAAGCAGCGGGCGATTCTCAATAATGCGCTTAAAAAAATGAGACATCTGATAGTAAATAAAAAATGTGGAGCAAATATATCCTTATCTTCCGGGCATAAACCCGTTTATATTGAAAAAGGCGATGTACTGAATGATAATATTGTTGCTAAATTCAACAGAGACGACATATTTAGTATAGAGTTAGAAGGAAATACCAAAAGTATATACGACAAGTTGAAGAAACTAGACGACGAATCGACGGAAGATGCCGATTTGATGAAGTCCTACTATGAGGATAGGGTGGATAGGATACAGAGGGGTGACGAACTTCCCCCCGGTGTTCTTAAAACTATAAAGGTTTATATAGCTATTAAAAGAAGGCTGTCGGTTGGGGATAAAATGGCTGGTAGACACGGCAACAAGGGCGTAGTATCCAGAATACTTCCGATCAACGATATGCCGTTTATGAAAGACGGAAGAATAGTCGATATGGTACTGAATCCCCTCGGCGTTCCATCCAGAATGAATGTCGGCCAGGTACTCGAAGTGCATTTAGGCTGGGCAGCGCATAATATGGGTGTTCAAATAAGTAAGATTATGGAAGAAAATTTCGGTAGCAAAGCAATGAGAAAAAAGCTGCTTGAAATATTTAACGAGCCTACTATAGTTAAATTTATTAATAAATTAAACGACGACGAGGTTATAGAATTTGCAAAGAAGTATAAGAAGGGTGTTTATATGTCAACGCCTGTTTTTGACGGAGCAAAAGAAAACGATATAAAAAATTGCCTTAAAATATCGGGCGTAGAGGAAACCGGTCAGGTTACGCTTTACGACGGAAGGACGGGCGAACCCTTTGACAGAAAAGTTACCGTCGGGATAATGTATATGCTTAAACTTCATCATTTAGTTGATGACAAAATACACGCAAGGTCAACCGGTCCATATTCGTTGGTAACTCAGCAGCCGTTAGGCGGTAAAGCACAATTTGGAGGACAGAGGCTCGGAGAAATGGAAGTGTGGGCAATGGAAGCTTATGGAGCGGCGCATACCCTTCAGGAATTTCTTACCGTTAAATCGGATGATTCCGTTGGAAGGACAAGGATGTACGAATCTATCGTAAAAGGGGATACCGCATTCAAAGTCGGTTTACCGGAGTCGTTTAACGTCCTTATTAAAGAATTACAAAGTCTTTGCCTTAACGTAGAACTGTTAAAGGAGGGTGAGAATGCTGTTTGATGAAAATATATTTAGCAAGGATAAAAATATAAACGATAAATCTACCGTTAGTTTGAGCAACATTTCGGAAAACGAAAAAGAGTTGTCTACTGTTGCGGAGGAAAATGAACCGAATTTTAAAAAGTTATTTAAGGGTATGAATAAGGGTGATTTTTTTACCAGCGATAGAGAAGACATAAAAGACTCGCTCGGCTTTAATTCCATAAAATTAGGAATAGCATCTCCTGATGTAATCAGAAAATGGTCTCACGGTGAGGTTAAGAAACCGGAAACTATTAATTATAGAACGTTAAAACCTGAAAGAGGCGGGCTTTTTTGCGCTAGGATTTTTGGGCCTATTAAGGATTACGAATGTAACTGCGGAAAATATAAAAGAATGAAACATCGCGGCATAGTATGTGAAAAATGCGGCGTTGAAGTCATTTCGTCTAAAGTAAGGAGAGAGCGGCTCGGACATATTGAGCTTGCTTCGCCGGTGGCACACATATGGTTTTTTAAAAGCCTTCCGTCAAGAATAGGAAGTATTCTTGATATGACCCTTAAGGATATCGAAAGGATTTTATACTTTGAAGCATATGTCATTATAGAGCCGGGAGACGCATCAAAAATAGGTTTAAAATATAAGGATTTATTAAGCGAAGAAAATTATCAAAAAATTCAAAAAGAAGGATATGATTTTAAGGCCGGAATCGGCGCCGAGGCGTTGAAGGAATTGCTTAAGGGTATTGATGTGGAGTCGTTGTCTAAAAGCCTTAAAGAAAACATAGCGAGTTTGCCTAACGGCATTAAAAAGAAAAAATTAGCGAAGCAGCTAAAATTAATAGAGGCATTTAGGACATCGGGAAATAGACCGGAGTGGATGATATTAGACGTTATTCCGGTAATTCCGCCGGATTTACGCCCTTTAGTTCCGCTTGAGGGGGGTAGATTTGCCAGTTCGGATCTGAATGATTTATATAGAAGAGTCATAAATAGAAATAATAGATTAAAAAAACTCATGGAACTTTCCGCCCCTGAAATAATAATTAAAAATGAAAAGAGAATGCTTCAGGAAGCAGTCGATGCGCTATTCGATAATGGCAGACGCGGACGCGTCATAATGGGTTCCAATAAAAGACCGCTTAAATCTTTAAGTGATATGTTAAAGGGTAAAACGGGCAGATTTAGGCTTAACCTGCTGGGGAAAAGAGTGGATTATTCCGGAAGGTCGGTTATAGTTGTCGGCCCGGAATTGAAGCTGCACCAGTGCGGTTTGCCGAAGAAAATGGCTATAGAACTTTTTAAGCCCTTTATATTTAATAAATTATTGCAAAGAGGCATAACGGATACCCTTAAGACTACAAAAAAGTTAGTCGATAGGGAGGCGCCGGAAGTTTTTGACGTTTTGGAGGATGTAATCAAGGAACATCCAATTATGTTAAATAGGGCTCCTACGTTGCATAGACTTGGAATTCAGGCGTTTGAGCCTATATTAGTCGAGGGAAAAGCCATACATCTGCATCCCTTAGTATGTGCTGCATTTAATGCCGATTTTGACGGAGATCAAATGGCGGTGCATCTTCCGCTTTCCATAGAGGCGCAGGTAGAAGCGAGAGTGCTTATGATGGCGACCAATAATATACTTTCTCCCGCAAGCGGTAAACCTATCATAGTTCCGTCTCAGGATATAGTGCTTGGTTTGTATTATATGACCAGAGAGGTGCCCTTTGTCGAAGGGGAGGATAAAATATTTTCGGATCCTGACGAGGTTAAGTATGCCTACGATAACAAATATGCAAGTTTGCATGCTCGCATTAAAGTCAGGATTAACGGTAAAATCGAGACGACGACGGTCGGAAGGGTTATTCTTTATGAAATAATACCCGACGAGATAGATTTTGCTCTTATAAATACCGTAATGTCGAAAAAGGAGATTACAAACTTAATAGATTATGCTTTTAGGGTTTGCGGTCCCAAAAAGACCGTTATACTTGCAGATAAGTTAAAAACTATCGGTTACGAATATTCTACTAAATCAGGCATATCCATCTGCATAAGCGATATGGAGGTACCTGCCGAGAAAGGTAAGCTTATTAAGGAAGCAACGGAAAGGATTGAAGAAATAGAGAATAACTATAAGGAAGGGCTGATAACGAATGGTGAAAGATATAATAAGGTTGTGGATACATGGGCAAACGTAACCGATGAAATAAGTAAGGTCATGATGGATAAATTAGGGGCACAGGAATATTTCGACAGTAAAACGAATAAGACATTACGGGGAAAAAGTCTTAACTCTATTTTTATCATGGCGGATTCCGGTTCGAGGGGATCTGAAACACAAATAAGGCAGCTTGCCGGAATGAGAGGGCTGATGGCTAAGCCTTCCGGCGAAATTATTGAAACGCCTATTATAGCAAATTTTAGAGAAGGACTGACTGTTTTGCAGTATTTTATATCTACTCACGGAGCGAGAAAAGGGCTGGCGGATACCGCCCTAAAAACAGCTAATTCCGGATATTTGACGAGAAGATTAGTGGATGTTTCGCAAGATAATATTATAACCGAAGAAGATTGTAATACAATGGACGGAATAATAGTCTCAACCTTAGTGGAAAGCGGAGAAACAATAGAGCCTATTGAAGAGAGAATATTAGGCAGGGTCGCTTTGGATGATATAGTCGACCCGTTTTCCGGCAAACTAATCGTCAAGGCTAACGAGGAAATTCAAGAATCTCATTTAGTTGATATAGAAAATGCGTATATAGAGAGCGTTAAAATAAGGTCGGTATTGACTTGTAAGGCTAAAAGCGGTGTTTGCGTTAAATGCTACGGGAGAGACTTGGCCAGAGGGCATTTGGTTAATATAGGCGAAGCTATCGGGGTTGTGGCGGCACAGTCTATAGGAGAGCCGGGGACACAGCTTACCATGAGGACGTTTCATGTCGGAGGTACGGCATCAAGAAGAACGGAGCAGACGAGTATAGAAAATAAATATGACGGTATCGTTAAGTTTCAAAACCTTAACGTTATTAAAGATAGAGAAGGCGAATATATAGTAATGAATAAAAACGGCACCATAATTATAACAGATGAATCAGGGAGAGAGTTAGAAAAAATCAAACTTGCATATGGCTCTAAAATTAAAGTCGAACCGGAAAAAGCGATTAAAAAGAATACGCTTTTAGCCGATTGGGATTCATATATCAACCCTATAATTTCCGATATATCCGGTAAAGTTAAATTTGACGATATAAGGGAAAATGAAACGATGCAGGAGCAGGTTGACGAAACATCGGGTCTATCAAGGAAGGTGATTATCGAGTCTAGAGATCAGACCTTAAAGCCTAAGATGATTATTAGATCTAAAAGTCAAGAAAAATCATATCTTATGCCGATGGGCGCTCATTTGTCCGTTCAAGACGGAGATGAGGTTTATGCGGGTGATATAGTGGCCAGGATTCCAAGGGAGACTACAAAAACTAAGGATATTACCGGCGGTTTGCCTAAGGTAGTCGAACTTTTTGAAGCGAGAAAGCCTAAAGAATGCGCAGTGATTACCGAAATAAACGGAATAGTATCGTTTGGACGGGATTTTAAAGGCAAGAGGCGTGTTATTATAACGCCGCCGCATGGAGAGCCGAGGGAATATTTCATTCCCAAGGGTAAGCTTGTCGGTGTTCACGAAGGGGATTACGTAAGTGCCGGAGAACCGTTGATGGACGGGTCTCCTAACCCTCATGATATATTGAAAGTTCTCGGAGAGAAAGAACTTGCTAAATTCTTGGTTGATGAAATACAAGAGGTTTATAGGCTTCAGGGTGTTAAAATTAATGATAAGCATATAGAGGTCATAGTCAAACAAATGCTTAAGAATGTTAGGATTAAAAACTCCGGCGATTCTAAGTTTTTTGAAGATGAGATCATAGATAAAAACATATTTGATGCAGAAAATGAACGAATAATAAGAAATGGAGAAACTCCGGCAATTGCCGAGCCGGAATTAATGGGTATAACGAAGGCCTCTTTAAGTATGGAAAGTTTTATTTCTGCTGCATCGTTTCAAGAAACTACGAAGGTTTTAACCGAGGCCGCAATACATTGTAAAATTGACAATTTAAGGGGTCTTAAGGAGAATGTCATTATGGGAAGGTTGATACCTGCGGGTACGGGTTTCAAGAAATATTTGCATTTAGAGAGTGAAATATTACAAAAAGATGTTGACAAAAAATAGATTAAACATTATAATTTAAAATTCTACTAATTAATTTATTAAAGTTGCTTTTAAGATAAAATAATTAGGATAAATTAAAGTGTAATTTATTTCGTTAAGTATAAAGGAGAAATTGTGCCAACCATAAATCAGTTAATTAGACATGCAAGGAAGAAGGTTGTGAAAAAGACGTCCTCTCCGGCATTGAAGGGTTCGCCTCAAAAAAGAGGCGTTTGCCTCAGGGTTTACACTACTACCCCTAAAAAACCTAACTCTGCTCTCAGAAAGGTTGCAAGGGTTAAGTTAACCAACGGCATGGAAGTAACTTCGTATATTCCCGGGGAAGGGCATAATTTGCAGGAGCATTCCGTTGTATTGATAAGGGGCGGGAGAGTAAAGGATTTGCCTGGTGTCAGGTATCATATAATAAGAGGCGCACTTGATTGCGTCGGCGTCAACGGAAGAAAGCAGAGCAGGTCTAAATACGGCGCTAAAAGACCTAAATAGTTCATATTAAGTATAAAAAGATAAGGAGCGAAAATTGTCACGTAGAAAAAGGGCAGTTAAGAGGGTCGTAGAAGGCGATTTTAAGTTTAACGATAAGGTTGTGCAGAAATTCGTAAATAAACTTATGTATGATGGAAAGAAAAGCACAAGTGAAAGAATATTCTATAAATCTCTTGATATAATCCATGAAAAAACCGAAGACGACGGATTTAAGGTTTTTAAACAGGCGATTGAAAACGTGAAACCGGTTTTAGAGGTAAAGGCCAGAAGGATAGGTGGTTCAAACTATCAAGTGCCTGCAGAGGTTAGAAGCGATAGAAGGTTGTATTTGGCAATAAGATGGATTATCGGTTATGCAAGGTCAAGAAAAGAAAAGTCTATGGAAGAAAACTTAGCGCTTGAGATAATGGATGCGGCGAACAACAAAGGCAGTTCTGTTAAAAAGAAGGAAGACACGTTTAGAATGGCTGAAGCCAACAAGGTTTTTGCCCATTTCAGGTGGTAACGGGAGCTCAAATGGCAGATAAAGTATCTTTAAATAAAACAAGAAATATAGGCATTATGGCACATATTGATGCCGGTAAAACTACGACTACGGAGAGAATTTTATATTACTCCGGCGTTAACTATAAGATCGGTGAAGTCCATGAAGGAACGGCTACGATGGATTGGATGGAGCAGGAGCAGGAAAGAGGGATAACTATTACTTCAGCTGCCACGACATGTTTCTGGAAAGATAATAAGATAAATATAATAGATACTCCGGGACATGTTGATTTCACGGTCGAGGTTGAAAGGTCTTTGAGGGTTTTGGACGGTGCGGTTGCCGTTTTTGACGGAGTCTCCGGGGTTGAATCTCAGTCGGAAACCGTTTGGAGGCAGGCAGATAAGTATAAAGTACCTCGGATATGTTTTATTAATAAAATGGATAGGACCGGAGCTGATTTTTTTAGATGTGTAGATATGATAAAAACGAGGCTTAACGCAACACCTGTTATTATGCAAATTCCTTTTGGATCGGAAGATAATTTTAAAGGTATAATCGATATTGTCGAAATGAAGGCCTATTTATATAAAGACGAGACTCTCGGTGCGGAATATGATGTTTTAGATATTCCGGATGAATATACTGCAGATTCAAAAAAATATCATGATGAATTTATCGAAAGAGCATGCGACTTCAACGATAGCTTAATGGAAAATTATTTGGCCGGTGAAGACGTAGATATAGAGTTAGCCAAAGATGTTATTAGAAAGGCTACGTTAGAATTTAAAGTAGTTCCGGTATTTTGCGGATCGGCCTTTAAAAATAAGGGAGTGCAGATGTTGTTAGATGCGATAGTAGGCTATTTGCCGTCACCTATCGATGTTCCGCCGGTTATCGGCATAAATCCTGAAACAGAAAAGGAAGAGATTAGGAACGCATCGGATGATGAGCCGTTTTCAGCACTGGCGTTTAAGATTGCGTCGGATCCTTATACCGGTCAGCTTACATATATCAGGGTCTACTCCGGAGTTCTCACGTCCGGTTCATATGTTTATAATTCTCCTAAGGATTCTAAAGAAAGAATCGGAAGGCTTTTAAGGATGCATGCAAATAAAAAGGAAGAAATAAAAGAGGTTCATGCGGGAGA
This sequence comes from bacterium, assembly GCA_003232385.1. Lineage (GTDB taxonomy): Bacteria > SZUA-79 > SZUA-79 > Acidulodesulfobacterales > Acidulodesulfobacteraceae > QIJE01. The sequence continues at coordinate 1,056 of QIJE01000003.1, read as the reverse complement.
CATTGCCGCCGTCGTCGGATTGAAAAATACGACTACCGGAGATACTCTTTGCGATGAATCCAAGACCATCATTCTTGAGTCCATGGAATTTCCAAATCCGGTTATTTCGGTCGCAATAGAACCCAGAACCAAAGCCGATCAGGAAAAGTTAGGGCTATCGCTTCAGAAGCTTACTGTAGAAGATCCGTCTTTTAAAGTAAAAACAGATTTGGAGACGGGACAAACTATAATTTCAGGAATGGGGGAACTTCATCTCGAAATCATAGTTGATAGGCTGACACGAGAATTCAAAGTTGATGCAGATATCGGAAGACCGCAGGTCGCATATAAAGAAACTATTAATAAAAAAGTTAGATCTGAAGGCAAATTTATTAAGCAATCGGGCGGAAGAGGGCAATACGGTCATGTGTGGCTTGAGATAGAACCCCTTGAAAAGGGCGGAGGCTATGAATTCGTAAATAAAATTAAGGGCGGAGTAATTCCGACCGAATATGTGCCTGCCGTAAATAAAGGTATTACAGAAGCTTTAACGAACGGCGTCTTGGCGGGTTATCCTGTGGTTGATATCAAGGCGACGGTATTTGACGGGTCTTTTCATGAGGTGGATTCTTCAGAGATGGCGTTTAAAATTGCCGCCTCAATGGCATTTAAAAACGGTGTAAAAAAGGCATCCCCCGCTCTCCTTGAGCCTATAATGAAGGTGGAAGTTTTAGTTCCGGAAGAATTTATGGGTGATATTATAGGAGATTTAAATTCAAGAAGGGGAAAAATTGTCAATTTAGAGTCTCGAAGCGGAGTGCAGGTTATAAACTCAGATGTTCCTTTAGCTCAAATGTTCGGTTATTCCACCGATTTAAGGTCAAAAACGCAGGGTAGGGCCAACTATACGATGGAGTTTCTTAAATATGAACAGGTGCCTAAGGTTATATCCGATGAGATCGTTGCTAAATCACAGGGTAAGTAAATAGTTATTATCAGGAGGAGACTAAATGTCCAAAGAGAAATTTGACAGATCGAAGCCTCATATCAATATAGGCACAATCGGTCATGTCGACC
>QIJE01000019.1 GCA_003232385.1 bacterium | reverse complement strand
AATATAGACATGTTAAGGAATGAAGTCGTCGTCCATTCCGACGCTCCGACTGCTCCCTGCTGAAAGTGATGTGTCTTAGGTCTAAGACAAAGTAAAAATTATTTAACAGTTTATTTTAGATTATCAACTTAAAAAATTAATCTTCAAAAAGGAGAAAGCGGTACTTATCCGGTAACGGTTTTCCCAATTCAAGATACTTGATAATATCTCGTTTTTCGTTTTCAGTCGGATTAATTTTATTCAAAAAAAAATTACCTGTATTTCCGTCTACAAATGGCTGAATATATAATATTAAGGTCAACAGAAGCAAAGCCTTTTTAAAAATATTCTTTTTAAAATTTACTGAATCACACATTTTCCGTAGGCTTCTCGAATTTGAAATTTATTATCAATCGGATGAAAATTTATTCCGGTAACGCCAACTCGTCTTTTTCTGATATTTTCTTCAATTCGGGAAGATTTCCAGTTTAAATCAATAACCGGTCTTTCCGGTTCTTTTTTTATATTCGATTTCAGATAGTTGTGAAATGTTGTTTTTGAAAATATTTTATAAGCTGTTAAGTTTCTCAAGTTCCTCTTTATTGAAAAGTCCGACGTTTTTCAATATGCTATCAATCAATATTAAAAAAGATAGATTTTTATAAGACCTTTCCTATTTGGAAGGATTGGTTTCCAAAGAATCGTTAAAAAAACGATAATATGCTTATTCCGGCATCAAGGAAATGAATAGGGTTCAAATAATCTATGCACTTGGCATTCATGGCGGATTTTTAAACAAGATTTTCAGTATGTTTGATTTTGTATGATATAATCATAAACATAATGCGCCGCATAACAAAGAGGTATTGATAAAATGTCTATATTTAATCGCAGAAGAGTTGCCGTAATACGTTATTCCGGAACAATAACCGCTCAGAATGTGTCTTCTTATATAAAACTCCTGAAGAAACTTGAGAAAATAAAGTCAATAAAAGGGGTGATGTTTGTAATAGATAGCCCGGGGGGAAGCGCCGTTCATTCCGAACTTCTATATTATGCCGTTAAGAGGCTAAGAAAGAAGGGTAAAAAGGTTTTCGGCTACCTGGAGGTTTCGGCATCCGGAGGCTATATGGTTGCCTGCGCATTAGAAAGGCTGTATGCCCCTCCGATGGCTATTATAGGCTCTATAGGCGTTATAAGCATTAAACCCGTTCTAAAAGGAGTTATGAAAAAATTAGGCATTGATTATGAGGTGGTTAAAAAAGGCAAACATAAGGATATGTGGCTTTTTACGAGAAATTACTCTGACGAAGAAAGGATCAGTATAAACGAACTTCAAGACGAAATTTATTATCGTTTCGTAGAGATAGTTTCCGAAGCCAGAGGGATTACTTTGCAGGATACAATTAGTCTTGCTACGGGTGAGCTTTTTTCTTCCAAAAGTGCTGCGGCTAAAAAACTGATTGACGAAGTTTCCGATTTTGATAAGGCGCTCGAAGATTTATGCGAATCGCTCAATGTTAATCCCGATAAGGTTGTTAACTTAAGCATTAAAAAACCGCTATTTCAAAGGATAATAGGCATTTCGATTCAAAATGCCGTAGAAGATATTTATTATAGATTGATGTACTAAAGATATAGCGGCATAGGTGTCAATATCGCATATATACACGTTGTAAAGATATTATAACGGAGATACTTTTATGAAAAGGAATAGTTCGACGCCCAAATCCGGGTTAACCGATGCCGAAAACGGAATCAACGTTAATACTGTGCTTGATATAATTTTCGGATTGGTTCTAATAATTTTCTTTGTGATTGCGGTTATGCATACCGATTATCTTCTTGTATCCGCGATAACTATTCTTGCCGTTATTTATTATATTTTTTCTTCGATAAAAAAATATTCTGCGAATAAAAAAGCAAAAAAGGTAAAATTATTTTTAGATAATTTTTTAGAAAAAGAAAAAGATATTCGTAAACGTATGACAAATGCCGATTTTTACGGTATCGAATTCAAAATTAACGACTTATTTGATTCTTTTTACGATATTATTAAATCCGCCCTGGAAATTGTTGATATCGTTGCCGTAGATGCTAAATCAGAAAGCTCTTCTATGGAAAGGATAAGTAAAGAAAATGAATCACTCGTCGGTCAGATTGCTTCTATATCCAGCGCAATCGATGAAATTAGCATGTCTCATAAGGAGATGACGAAAAGTGCAAAAAATGCCAATGAATCTTCGAACCTTTCCGTCCGGAGGGCAAAAGAAGGGAATACTATGATAGAGAACATTATATTGGAGATTAAAACCGTATCTATTTCTATTGAAAACCTCCGGAATACCATGATAAGTCTCAACGACAGATCCATAGAGATAGGAGAGGTTATATCATTAATCAGCGATATAGCCGATCAAACAAACCTTTTGGCGCTGAATGCGGCAATAGAAGCGGCAAGGGCAGGCGAACAAGGCAGAGGGTTTGCGGTTGTCGCCGACGAGGTCAAAAAACTTGCGGAACGAACCAGTAAATCAACATTTGACACAAGACGGATAATCGAAAGACTCCAGGAAGAAACGGCTAAAACCGTCAACGCCATCAAAGAGTCGGTCAAAAATGCCGGAAATATTATGAGGGAAACAAAAAAAGCCGAAGAATTTTTTCAGAAAATAATAGAAGCTGCAGCGGATGAAAAAAGTAATATAAACGTGATTACGTCTTCGGCGGAGCAGCTTGAAATAGCCGTTTCGGACGTAGAAAAAAACTTGGCCGTAGTTCAAAAAGTTTCTGCGGAGACGACGAAAATGACGAAGAGGTCTCAGTCCGGTTTTGATTCTTTATCCGAACTGTCCCATTCGCTTAAAACGGAATTTGTATCCTTAAGGTTAAATCTATTCGGATTAGTCCCATTAGAATCGGCTGTTAATATGAAAAAGAAGTTCGAACCCTTAATTAATTATATAAACGAATCCGTTAATATAAATAATGATAGAAGTGTGAATTTTGCCTCATTTGTTGCCGAATCATATGAAGATTCGATAGAAGAGATAGGCAGCGGAATAGTTCAGCTGGCATATATGACCCCGTCCACCTTTCTTATTGCCGAAAAAAAATATGGAGTTATACCCTTGGTTTATGCCATTAAAAACGGGTCCCCGACTTATAAAAGCGCAATAGTGGTTTCCAAAAATTCCAATATAGACGATATTAAAGATTTAAAAGGAAAAAGTATCGCTTTCGGTTCAAAAATGTCGACCGGTTCCACGCTTGTCCCTACCGCTATGTTAAAAAAGAACGGTATAGAGCTAAACGATTTATCCCTCGTCGAATATCTCGGTTCACATGATATGGTTGCGAAGGGTGTTGCGGAAGGCGATTTTGATGCCGGTGGGTTAATGGATTCCACTTATGAAGAATTTAAAGATTCGCTTAAGGTTCTTGAGTATTCAACCCCTATACCGCAATTTCCGATTTGCGCAAGTGCAAAAACAAATCCGGCATTATTAAAAGAAATAAAAAGTATTTTGCTTAAAGCCGATAGCGGCATACTTATGCCGATAGACCCCGGATATACGATTTTTACCGAAGTAACCTCCGAAAATTTTAATGAAATAAAAAGGCTCCTTGAATTATAATTCGAACCATATAAAACCATATAAAATTCTTGTCAGCGTCGTGTTTTTATGATATATTTACATATAATAGTTTATAATCAAAAACAAAATAAACATAAATAAGAGTCGTATGGGCAAAGCTAATATTCTAGTTATCGATGACGAGTCTGACATAGTAGAGCTTTTAAAATATAATCTTGCCAAAGAGGGATACGACGTAGAATTTGCTTTCAATGGATTTGACGGTATTAAAATTGCAGAAGTAGTTAAGCCCGACCTTATAATTCTTGACCTTATGCTTCCCGATCTGAGCGGTTACGAAGTATGTAAGAGAATAAAACGAAATAGTTACCTTGCCCTGATTCCTATTATATTTTTATCGGCAAAAAAAGAAGAAGTGGATAAGATTTTAGGTTTTGAATCCGGCGCCGAAGATTATATAAGCAAACCCTTTTCGGTCAACGAGCTTTTAGCAAGAATCAGAGCCATCTTGAAAAGGATAGTTCCGGCTAATTTTATTAAAGATAGCAAGGTAACGAATATTTTAGACGAGTTCAGGTTCAAAAATATCAGGGTAAACGTAAATAAACACAGTGTGACGGTAAAAAACGTAGAGATAAAGCTTAGTCCGATAGAGTTTAAAATTCTTATTTTTCTAATGACTTATGCGGGAGATGTATTTTCCCGCGAGAAGTTATTGGACAACGTATGGGGAAATAATTCGTTTGTGGAACCGAGAACGGTTGATGTCCATATAAGGAGATTGAGGTTGAATATTGAAATAGACGAATCGGTTAAATTCATAGAAACCATAAGGGGCGTCGGTTATAAATTTATAGATGAAAAAGTATGAAAAGAGTCTTAGGGTTTATAATTTTTTTACTGTTTATAGTCGTGATTTCTGCAAGCGCTTCGTTATTTATCACTTCACCTTATTTTGCTTTGAAAGCTAAAAGCTATTTATCTTTATACCTTTCTAATGTTTTACAAAAATCGGTTAAAATAAAAAAGTTAAGAATATCTATTTTTGCACCTCAGATTAAACTTTATGGCGTAAGTATTAAAAATTTTGCAAGAATAGGTAATATTAATATTGTTTTCGGTCCGCTTGATCTGCTCCGGAGAAAGATAATTATCTACGATATTAATATCGTAAGGCCGCATATCAATATCGTGATAAAAAATAATACAATCTATAATTATAAAAAAATTAACTCGGTTATAAAAGATCTTGCCGATAAGAGCCCCCTATCGTTAATTTCGGTGTCTTACGACAGCTTAAAAATAACGGGGGCAGATTTAAGCTTGAACGAGGCGGATAAAAATATTACGTTGAGGCTTAAAAATTTTGATTTCACCGTATATAAAAAACCGAACCAAATACCTTTTTTACCCAACACCAACGGCATTTACTTTAGGTATAAAATGCCTTATATTTTTTTAAAGTCCATAAAATTAAAACAGGTTTTCAGCTCAAATGCCTTTAGTGTCCATTATTTTGAAGGATTTTTAAGGTATCGCAGGGTAAGTTTAAATACCGATTATTTCACTTCCGTATCCAACGGCATACTTGACATCGGAAGAAATACCGAAGTTTCCGAAATAGTCAAGAAGATAAGCGATACAACCAAGATAAAGGTTAATCGTTTATCTTCTCTTTCAAAGAGATTTACTAATATTTCCGCATTGAAAGCATTAAAGGGAAGTCTTAACGTTAAATTATTTGTAACCGGAGATTTTTCCAAAAAAATTAGGGCCGATGCGGTAATTCGTCTTAAGAATTTTGTTTTTTCCGGCGGGGATGTAAAAAGCGGGATCATAGAAGCCGGCGGGTATTTCGGCAAAGTAAAGAATACGGTCATAAGATTAAAAAAGGTTAACCTTGACATATTCGGCGGAAATTTAAAGTCCACAGGGGTTATTAATTTTAGCGATAGAGAGGGCAAGTTTAAATCTATTTTAAAGAACATAAAAGTCGGAAGGCTTATAAGGTTTTATTATTCGGAAAAGATACCTCAATTTAAGGCTATTGTGAACGGCAGCGTTAAAACTTTTTTAAATTTCGGTAAAAAATTTTATGTGAATAATATAGAGAACATAACCCTGAATAAGCCGGTGGAATTCCTAAAGTATAAAAACAAAAAGGGTAAAATAATCGTATATCATATAAATTACAGAAAAAAGGGTTTAATTAAGGGAGAAACATTTATAAACGATAAGTTTGTTTTACTTAAGAACGTGCGGGTTTCTTCAAGCATACTCAAAGGTACTCTTACGGGAAAAATAAATTATGATAAGAGCTATTTGAATATTAAATTTAATTCGTCTTATAAGGAATTGCCATTTTTCAGTTTTATAGATAAGTATAAGGGCCCCTATTTCGAGCCGTCCGGCAACGGGACTCTTGAGGGGGATATTTTCGGAAAATTTAAAAGAGTATCTTTCAAATTCAGAAATAGATTTAAATCCCTCTACATTAATAAATATATAGATAGATATCAAGGGGACTTTGATTTCGACGTAATGCCGCATGGAAAAATTTTATTCAAAAAGATTTTTTTAACTGAAAAAAAATCGAAATTAAATAAAAACCGAAAAGGGAGCATACTGCTTACCGGAGAAATCTTTAAGAATGAGTTTTCGAACAAAGAATATATAAACGCAAGTTTTAAAATGAAAAATATCCATATAATTTCTAGGAAATCGCCGATACCGTTTTTTACGGTTTTAAGCTCTCAGGGTATGATACGCGGCAAATTAAAAAACCCTCATATAGATATCGAAATCAATTCCAAGAAGAGCACGTTTTATAATCAAAATATTTCAGACATTAATCTAACGTGTTCTTTAAACGGGAAAGAGTTAAAAGTAAAAAAACTTTACGCTATATATAATGGAGCAGCCTTTAATGTCAGCGGGACGGTAGGATTTAAAACCGCCGATAATTACAAAGACAAAAACAATTATAATTTACGGTTGATTTCAAAAGGAATAAAACTAAGAAATTTAGATGCCGAGTTATTTAAACGATATCATATCAAATATCCCATAGGGGGGACAGTCGATATTGCTTTACATATAGGAGGTTCGTCAAGTTTACCGAATATTTCGGGGAATGTATTCATAAGCGACATAAATATAAACGGTTACCTGCTTGGGAACGCCAATGCAAAAATTTATTCTTACATGGGCAAAACGGTTCTGAATATATCCGCGTTACGAAACAGATTGAAAACTAAGGCCGTTATTTTGCTTAAAAACGGTTATCGCTATACCTTTAATACGAATATAAATTTTTTAAACATGGATTATCGCAAGACTAGATTTAGAGTATCGGGTGGCATATACGGCGGTGGAAGGCTTTCAAATATAAAAAATTCTTATATATTTACGAAATTAGACTATCTTTATTTAAAACACGGGTCGTTTATTCTAAAAAATACTAAGGATATAAAAATATCCTTAGTAAACGGAAAAATAAGCTTAAGCGGATTTGAACTAAGGGGAGGAAACAACTATTTGCAAATAAGGGGGGATATAACCCGGAAAAAATATAATATCATAATAAACGATAGAACTGACCTATGGATTCTTAGGATTTTATATAATAAAATAATAAATTCGTCCGGGTTTTTAACCGGTTCGGCGGTCATTTTCGGAAGCTTGTCGGCTCCGCAGGTATATGGATTTGCAAATATAAATAAGGGGCTCGTAGAAACTGCCGTGAGTTCCGGGTTTACAATTTCGCGTATTTTTGCAAGATTATCTTTCGATGACAACGTGATTGCGCTTGAAAGAGCAAGATTCAGATTATTTAATGGAATTTTTGCCGCAAAAGGGGTAGTAAGGCTTAAAAATTTCAAACCTGCCTTTTATGACATAAATACCAATTTTATTTCCGCTATTTACAGACAGTCTAATTATTTTTACGTAAAAATGAACGGCAGGCTCGGATATATCGGCAGGGCAAACAATGCTACGATATACGGAAACGTTGATATAGAAAGGGCATTATACGATAAAGCGGTAAATCTTTCATTGTTTCTTTTGCGTTATAAGAAGTATAATATAATAAAGCCGATAATCAAAAAAGGGGTATTTAATCCGAAACTTAATATAAGGATAAAATCGAATAAAGGTATTGCCGTCAGGAATAACATAATAGATACGAATTTCAATGCGGATCTTCGTCTTACCGGAACGGTTAGAGAGCCTGTTCTTGCGGGAACGGTTTCCGCAGAAAGAGGAGAAATATATTTTAGGGGAACAGAGTTTAGATTGGCATATGCCAATCTGGATTTCAATGACCCTTACGGTATAAATCCGTCTTTTGCGGTTTCGGCGAACACTCATATCAACCGATACATTATTAGGATGAACGCGAGTGGGTCGCTATTAAATTTTAATGTCAATCTTTCTTCCACTCCCTCGCTCTCCGAACTAAATATCGTTTCTATGTTGGCGTTGGGGGTTCCGGCGACTTCGGTATATGCCGGTTCGGCAGGGGGTATAGCCGCTTCCGAGGCAGCATCGGCTATAGGGGGCGGTGTAGAGCAGAGCATTACAGGTGCAATATCCAGCTATTTCGGGTTTAAAAATTTATCTGTTTCTCCCTCGTATTCGGCGATTACACACAGCGTGGCGCCTCGAGTAACGGTTACTAAAACGTTGACCGACAGGCTTTCGGTTTCTTACAGCAATATCGTATCGTCACAATCTTCGCAATCCGTTACTTTGACTTACAAATTAAGCAGCCATATTTCTGTAATAGGCGAGTGGGAAAACAACGAACTTGCGCCTAATAATTCAAATATATATAGCGAAGTAGGCGGTAATATAGTCTTTCATTTTAAGTTTTATTAAAAAATAGCATATGCTCATAAATATCAACCTTAAAAAGGCCGCCGTCTTATCATTTTTTTTTATATTTTTTTTATTTTACCTGTTACCGACGGCTTATGCAAAAAAAAACGGGTGTCTCGTCGGCACCGGTTTCTCAAATATTTCCAATATCGGTGTCTCTAAGTATATAGTCAAATCCATAAGATACGAGTTGCCGCCGAATATCCCTCTAAAAGACATCGACAATTTTTTGTACTTAAAAAAAGGGCGGAAATTTTTTATGCCTTATCTTAAGGCGACCCTTAAAACGTTATATAGCACCGGTTATTTTTCTAATATTTCCGTTTTAACCAAGATATGTAAAAAACAAAAATTTATCCGTCTCACTTTTGTATTTTTTCCGAAGGTTTATATCGAGGTGGTGAATGTACACGGCCTTAAGGGAACCGATATATCGCCGAAAGAGATTTTAGAGTCTATTCCCCTAAAAAAAGGGGGCCTATTTTCAAGATATTACGAGGCTATAAGTATAGATAGCGTAAGAAAGATTATGCTCAGCGAAGGCTATCCTGACGCAGAGGTTAAAATATCTTCGTATATTTTAAGGAATTCAAAAAAGTATATAATAAATATTAATATCATTCACAATAAGCCGATTTTGGTTTCCAAGATATTCGTCAAATTAAAATCATACTATCCGAGGAAAAGGATCGGAGCGCTCGTCAGGGGTTTAGTCCTAAAGCCGTTGAGCATGAATAATCTTCAAAAATTTAGAGAAAAAATATGGAATATATACAGCGATGAAGGATACCTTAATGTAATAGTCCAGGGACCTAAAATTACCTATATTTCTAAACATAGAGCAATCATTATTTTTAATGTCTATCCGGGATATAGAATATCGTTTCATTTTATAGGCGCGGCACCCTTAAAACCAATTTTTATAGAAAATTCTCTATTCGACAAAAAAAACGTTTTGATATTCAACAAGGAGACATTTATAGCATTCAAAAGGATACTGAAAAACTTTTTTAAGAAGAAGGGCTATTATTTTGCGAAGGTTTTCTTAAGGGAACGGGTGAATAAAACAGATGGAACTTTAGACGTATATTACGATGTGCGTAAGGGGCACACCGTAAAAATAAAACACGTGGTTATAAAAGGGTACGAACCGTTTATTGAGAAAAACATACGTTCGCTTATGCAAACCTCCGTTACCTCGGTGTTTAATAGGGAATATTTTTTTGAAAAAAGGCTTCTTGACGATATAAATAATATCAAAAACTATTATAACGACGAGGGTTACCTTTCCCCTATCATAAAATATGATTTGAAATTTAGCGGGGATAAAAGAAGCGTTACGATAATTTTGCATATAATAAAGGGGATTAGAACCACGGTAAAGAGGGTTTACGTAAGCGGATTGCCTCATAGATTAAAATATTATAAAAAAACAGTCGATTATTTTCTAAGAATGCAAAATTCTCCGCTTTATATAATTAAGGCGGAAAACGGGAAGAATATGCTTTCGACAAGGTTAGCCGATTCCGGATTTGTTTTTTCTAAGGTAAAGTTGAATATAAAGCACTTAAATAACAGAAAATACGTAAATCTTTATTATTATATAAGAAGCGGTCCCCGGGTCAGGATAAAAAACATCTTAATAATAGGCAATACCATCACTAAAACCTATTATATAAGGAGTCTTTTACTTTTTAAAAAAGGGCAAATTTATAATCAGAAAAAAATAATTCAAACGCAGAACAGGCTGTATAGGTCGGGCATATTTAATTACGTCGGCATTAAGGTAGAGAATCCGCAAGATGAAGAACCGTACAAGGATATAATTTTAAAGGTAAAAGACGCAAAGCCGGTAAACTTCAGTTTCGGAGCCGGTTACGGCACATACGTCAGATACAAGGGTTTTATGCAGGTAGAGAACAACAACCTTTTCGGGATCGGACAGTCTCTTTCCATGCGTCTCTCAAAAAGCGCCGTATATACGGACTTGCTTTTAAATTACTACGACCCCGCTATATTAAATTATAGAGGGTTTGCTTTTGACGCAAAGGGGTTGGACACGAATATAATAACTATTAATTATAGGCTGCACAAGGAGGGAGGAGCATTTTCAATAATAAGGAGATTCAACGCCCACCTTAAAGGGCTTTTTTCCTACGGGATATTTTATAATTACCTGTCGGGGTTAAATCCCGGCACGCAAATAACCCCGACGGACTCGGGTTTTTCCAGAATAAGCTCCATTTCTTCATCTATTATTTATAATACGAAAAATAATATATTTAATCCCACGTCGGGGAATCTGACGACCTTAAAATTCATCTATTCTACATTTTCAATAGATTCTCAAATCAATTTTTTCAAGATATTCTTTCATACGGAGGAATATATTCCGTTAATTTATAATACTGTTTTTCTTTACTCGCTTCGTTTTGGTTATATAAAACCCTTGCCTCCGACTACGCAGGTGCCTATAAACGAAAGATTTTTTCTTGGCGGCAGGACTACGGTAAGGGGTTTTCCTCAGGATTCTATCGGGCTCGCGGACCTTAATCCTCACAACTATCCGATAGGGGGAGACGTTATGGAAAATTATAATCTTCAGCTTAATATTCCGATTCATAAAAAATTTAATCTTTTTATTTTTCAGGACGGCGGTAACGTATTTTTAAATAGCAGAGATATAAGACCTTTTGCATTGTATAAATCCGCCGGTGCAGGTATAATGTATCTATCTCCGATAGGTCAGATAAGTTTTTCATACGGTTTTATACTTAACAGAAAACCTTATTGGCCGGCCGGAGGGGTCAACTTTACGGTAGGGACATCGTTCTGATTTAGACGCTATACGACATATGACGGTATGAGAAAGGGATTTTCCACGGGAAGCGTGAGCGCTGCGACGATAAAGGCTTCTATCAGGTATTATTTCAAGTCGATAAAGTTTTCGGCTATTGATATAAAAATGCCGGGCGGAGAAACGGCGCATTTAGATATCGCCGGGCTTGAAAAATTTAAAGAAGATATTGGGAGGTCGATTTCGAGAGCTGTGGCAGTAAAGGATTCGGGAGACGACCCGGATGTTACCAACGGGATTAAAATTTATGCCGATTTTATCAATATAAACGAAAATGAAATCGGCGGGTTAAGAAAGTGTTACGGAAAATTATCTATTTATAATACGATAAGCAATTTGTGCAGCAGCAATACATTTGATGGGTTTACTTTAATACTTGCGGCGGGAAAGGGCATCGGCATAGCAACTAAGCCCGGTTTACCGGTTGAACCGGGGCGGGCGGCGGTAAATCCGGTTCCCTTTAAAATGATAGAGCTTTCCGCAAGGGAAGAGCTGTGTTATTGGATAGAGGGGAATATTTTGGATTTAAGCGCAATAAGTGCCGATACGTTTATTTCGGTGCTGTATATACCTGAAGGTAAAGAGGTAGCTAAAAAGACATTGAATCAGAGGCTTGGCATATACGGCGGTATAAGTATTTTAGGTACTACCGGTTACGTTATACCTATATCTACCAGGGCATGGCTTGAGACGATTAAGACCTCGCTGATATTCTTATCGGAGAATAAAATTAAAACGTGTGTTTTTACTCCGGGAAGATACAGCGAAAAAATAGCCATGAAGATTTTTAAAAATATGCCGAAAGAAAGCTTTATAGAAATGGGCGATTATGTGGCTTATTCCATGAGAAAAGCCGCTGTATTCGGGATAAAAAGAATTATCGTAGTAGGGCAATTCGGGAAAATGATAAAAATTGCGCAGGGTGCCGGAAATACAAATGCAAAATATACCGATTTAAATTTAAATTTTCTGGGGGAAACGGTTAGAAAGACGTTGCTGAGGCTTAGCGGATTTGAGAGCGTGGGGTTGGCGGAAAAAGAGGCGGAATATATTTTTAATCTTATAATTAATTCCAATACGTCAAGGCAGGCATACGAATATATAGTATCGGATAAGCTTAGGCCTTTTTCCGGGGTTATTTTTGAAAATATTTTAAAAGCGGCAAGAGAAAATTTAAATAAAATGGCGGGGAATAGCAAAGGCCTTGATGTCGAAATTGTCTTAATATCATATAATGGCGAAATAATAAAAACAGTATAGACGCGACAAGTACGCGGCGGATTAACGATCCGCAAGGGAGGATTTAAATATATAAATGACCAAGAAAATTCATATACTCGGTATATCTCCGTGTTCTTTAGAGACCGGCAAAAAAGATCTTTTAACATTGTTTGCCGATAAGAAGAATAGGATAGATACCGTATTTGCAAGAAAAGAGGACGCAGATTTATTAGCGCGGGTTAGGGGGTATATCAATTCCGAGAATAAAAGCATAACGGTAGAAAACGACGGTAATATTACCCATTTAAATAATGCTACGATATTTTACGACAGTAAAATTAAATTTATAATAGATTATATAAAGGGAAATTTAGGCAAAAAAAATGTTTTAATTATAGCAAATGGCGATCCGAATTATTTCGGAATCGGGGGGGCCATATTAAATAAGTTGAAGGAGGGCGAAAAAAGATTTGTAGAAATTTATCCCGCCGTCAGCTTTATGCAGATCGGTTTTTCTAAATTAAAAATACCTATGACCGAAGCCGTGATTGTAAGCCTGCACGGAAGGGATTTAAAGAACATTTACCCTGCTCTATATTCAAGGGGTAAAAATATCGGCATATATACCGATAATGTCAATACGCCAGGTAAGATACATTCTAAATTGGAAGAGAAGGGATTTTTAGAATATTTTAATTTTTACGTGCTGACGGATTTATGTACCAAAAGTGAAAAGATTCATAAAAGCCTCACCAAAGAACTGCTCGAAGACCTCGGCAATAAAAAAAATATAATTATACTAAGCGAGAAGAATACTAAAAATTTTGAAGACGGCGTTATCGGGATAGACGACGATAAATACATACACGTAACGGGAGAACCGACAAAAAAGGAAGTCAGGGTTATAAGTATCGGTTTATTAGGTTTGAAAGCCGATTCGATAGTCGTAGATGCGGGATGCGGCAGCGGCAGCGTGAGCATGGAGGTTTCCGCCATAGCCCGTAACGGTATTGTTTACGCTGTAGATAAAAATATATCTAAAATAGAAAACCTTAAAAAGAATATAAAAAAATTTTGGAGGCCGAATATCGAACCTATCTTAGGAGAACTTCCGGATTCGTTTAAAACGCTGAAGGATATCTGTTCTACGCAGATAGATTCCGTTTTTATCGGGGGCGGGGGCAGTGATTTAATCGATATCTTAACGGGGTCGCTTGATATTCTGAAAGATAAAGGAGTGATTGTAATTAATAGCATAACGATAAATTCATTGAATAGCGTCTTGTCGTTTATTAATAATTTTAATAATTTCGATTTGAAAAACGACAAGAATAATAACTTTGAAATAAGATATGAGATTATATCGGTTAACGTGGCGAGATTGAAATCCATAAAAAAAGATTCTTATTTTCAGGCATTAAATCAAATTTACATCACTAAGATTATAAAAATGCTTAAACCCGACAAGCTTAATAAGTCGAATAAATTTAAGAGCAATATAAAACAAACCGTATATAAAATGGAAGAAAATAAGCCTAACGTTAAGGTGAGGAATAAGGCTATTAAACCGAAAGATACGGAGTAGGTGTTGAATAATCCGTTAAAAGTATTACGTTTGAATATTATAGGCGTCGGTCCGGGCGATCCGGAATTAATTACGGTAAAAGCCGTTAATGCCGCTATAAACAGCAAATTTATATTTTATCCGGATGTTTGCGGAGGAAAAAGCAGGGTTGCTTACGATATTATAAAAAATGCGGTAAAGCTTTCAGGGGCAAAAGAGTTGCCGGAGGAAATGTTTCTTCCGTTAGAGGTAGAGATGAAACGTTCTAACGGAAGAAACGATGATCTGTATTATAAAAATGCTATTAAAATAATAAAAAAATTAAAAGAAGGTACATGCTCATATATCACGATCGGAGACCCTATGTTTTACAGTACCTATTACGGGTTATACAATGCTATCGAAGATATAAGATCGGATAATTTTTTGAAAAGCGGATACGAACTTGATATAAACATAATTAACGGGGTTTCTTCGCTTCATTATGCGTTAGGTCTAATAGGAAAACCTTATATAATTAAAAACGGCGCCGTTTTTATAACTGTTCCGATAAAAAAAAAATTAGCCGAGATAGAAAGCGAAATAAAGTTCATTGCGGATAAATATCCCGGTCCGCAGGTCATAGTTTTCATGAAAGCGGGGGCTTACGTAAAAGATATTTTATCTGCGTTCAAAAGGGTATGCACCGCCGCGCTTACAGAGAATCGGGTTAAGCTTTATTTGATAGAAAAATCAAAACTCGTAAAGGATTTTGCCGAAAGAGACTGTTTGGATTTTGATTACTTCTCTATATTGATAGGGGTTTTTGTTTAATATTTAATATTATTTTTTATGGCTATTTCTAAAATTTATTTCGTATCGGCAGGTCCGGGCGACCCCAAGCTTTTAACGATAAAGGCCTTTGAGATACTAAAAAAATCAGACGCCGTCTTTTACGCCGGTTCCCTTATAAATCCTAAAATGCTTGAGGTTATCAAAAGCGATGCATTGCTGATAGATATGAAGAGCCTTAATTTTGAACAGATTAAGACAGGGTTGGAAGAATTGCTTGGGTCAAATTATATTATTTCCGTTCTTCATGCGGGGGATTCCTCAATCTATTCCTCTATTAACGAACAAATGCTCTACTTGGAAGAAAAGGGTATTGAATATGAGATTATTCCGGGTGTTACCGCCGCCTTTGCCGCAAGTGCCGCCTATAAATCGATTTTGACGTTGCCCGACGTATCTCAAACCGTTATTTTTTGCAGGGGCGAAGGAAGAACGGGTAAAATGCCGCCGGGTCAGGACATAAAGAGCCTTGCAAACCATAGGGCGACTATGGCTATTTATTTAAGCTTCGGCATAATAAAGTCGATAGTAGACGATTTAACGGAATATTACCCTATAAATACGCCATGTTTGATTGCTAAGGACGTATCGTTGAAAGGGGAGATTTTAATAGGCTGCAAGTTAAAAGACGTAGTTAAAAAGTCGGAGGAATTCTCTATTAAAAATATGGCTATTTTAATCATAGGCGAGGCTTTAAAAGGAAAATACCTTAAGGAAAACAGGTCCAAACTGTATGATAAGAATTTTTCACACGGCTTCAGGGATAAAGAAGACCGGTCATGATTCCGTTTTTGAAGTCAAAAATATTGCATTTATCATAATATCTCAGAATAGTCTTAAAACGGCGTTAGATATTTATGAAGGAATAGCGTCGAGTAAAATAGGAATAGACACTTCCGAAATTTTATATCTGACTTTTTTTATCGAAAAAAAGAAAAATGAATTAATAGAGACGGCAAAAAAATATATATCGGAATTAATTCCGGTTTCCAAATCTGCCGCTAATAACGAAAAAAATACAGATATATCCATAAAGAATTATGAAAAATTATCGATAAATTTTTTAGGCGGATTATTTAGGGATTTTGACCGTATCTTATTTTTTCTGGCGTTAGGCGCTACGGTAAGGTGTATTGCTCCGTTAATAAAAGATAAACTGAGCGACCCCGGCATTATAGTAATAGACGAATCCGGAAAATTTGTTATAAGTGTGCTTTCGGGACATACGGGCGGGGCAAATGAATTTACCGAGCAGATTTCCGGATTTTTGAATGCCGTTCCGGTAGTTACCACGGCAACGGATAGAACCAACAGGTTTTCGATAGACATGTTTGCAAAAAGATTCGGTTTTTTTATAGAGGCGGCAAGAGATAAAATAAAAGTGTTTAATAAGGCATCTCTTAGAGGAGAAAAGTTTAAGATATATATCGAAAACGATTTTAACGTGAAAGAAATTAAAAATTATATAGATAAATTTAATAATTCAAAAGATTTCAGTTATATAAATAATTTAGATTTTCATTCGTCAAAGATAATAGCTATTTCAACGAATGAAAATTTGAAAAAGTCTATCCCTGCCGATATTGCCGTCATATTAAGGCCTAAGCGTTTAGTTGTAGGGATAGGCTGCAATAAAAATACCGATTTTGAAGAAATAGAAGATTTTATATTGTCTAAATTTGCCGATAACAATCTTTCCATAAACGCAATAAGAAATACGGCGACGATAGATTTGAAGATGGAAGAGAAAGGAATTTTACAATTCGGAGAGAAATACGGCGGATTTGTAGATTTTTTTACGAAAAAAGAAATAAATGATTTCATAGAGGGTTTTAACAGAAAAAGAGATGAAGATTCATTATGCTTTAAACATACCGGCGCTTATTCGGTTTGTGAGCCGTGTGCCGCTTTATCGGCAAAAGGCGGAAGGGGAAACGAGGCGGGATTCATACTTCTGATACCGAAACAGAAAAAAGGCAATGTAACGATGGCGGTGACGACTGCATAAGCGGCAGGATAAATCAAAATAAAGTCGTATTAAAACAGCCGCTGTCCATATTTAAAATAGGAAATGAAATGAAAGAGTCCGGGAAGATTACGGTTATAGGGACGGGACCGGGAGATATCGGTCATTTAAGTAAAAAAGCCTTAGATGCAATAGGGGAAGCCGAGGTCGTAATAGGTTATTCGTCTTATCTAAGGCAAATAGGGGGCATATTAAGAGAGGATCAAAGGAAAATGCCGTTTAATATGAAAGATGAAATTGAAAGATGTGAGACGGTCGTCGAAAGGTCTTTGGAGGGTAAAAAGGTAGCGCTTATTTCGGGGGGAGATGCCGGAATTTACGGCATGAGCGGGCTCTTGCTCGAAATTATAGATAAAAAATCGCTCACGGGAAAGGTTCCGATAGAGTTTATCCCCGGGATACCTGCCTTTTGCGCCGTTTCCGCTACAATAGGAGCGCCTATTGCCAATGATTTTTGTGTTATTTCATTATCCAATCTTTTGACGCCGTGGCAGGATATAGAGAAGAGATTGAGGGCGGCATCTATGGGTAATTTTGTTATAATAATATACAATCCCAAGAGTAAAAGGAGGATAGAAGGGCTTACCACGGCAAAGAATATACTGCTTGAAAATATCGAAAAGGATAGACCCGCCGCTATCGCTAATGCGGTAACGAGACCGGATGAAGAAATTATTATAACGACGTTGGAAAATATCGATAATTTCGATATAGTTACAATGAATACTACTATAATAGTAGGAAACAGTGATACCTACGTAAATGATTTATATATGATAACCAAACGGGGTTACGGCAATAAATACGATTTAGATAAAATTAAAAAAAGGAGTAAAATATGAAAATTCTTATTACGGGCGGGGCGGGGTTTATAGGTTCTAATTTATGCGAAAGATTATTGAATTTGGGGCATGAAGTTTTATGTATGGATAACTTCTATACCGGTTCCAAGGCAAATATAGAGAAATTTCTCGGCAATACAAAATTCGAGGTTGTAAGGCATGATATCAGCGAGCCTTTCAATATAGAAGCAGACTTCATAATAAATTTAGCTTGTCCGGCGTCTGTTCCGTATTATCAGAAAGATCCGCTTAAAACGATGAAGGATAACGTTTACGGTATATTTAACGTAATGGAAAACGTAAGGCGACTTAATATTCCGGTTCTGCATACTTCGACGTCCGAGGTTTACGGTTCGCCGTCCGTCCACCCCCAGCCGGAAACATATAACGGCAACGTTAACCCCACGTCTATCAGGTCATGCTACGACGAGGGAAAGAGAGCGGCGGAGACTATTATGTTTGATTATCATAGGCAGTATGGGGCGGACATAAGGGTTGTCAGGGTATTTAACACTTACGGTCCTAACATGCTTGAGGACGATGGCAGGGTGGTTTCTAATTTTATAGTGCAGGCATTAAAAGGCGAGGATTTAACTGTTTACGGGGACGGAAAGCAAACGCGGTCTTTTTGCTACATATCGGATTTGATAGATGGAATCATTCTTTTTATTGACAACAAAAACGATTTTACCGGTCCGGTTAATCTCGGAAACAATTATGAATTTACTATAATAGATTTTGCGAAATTAGTTATATCGCTTGTCGGTTCAAAATCTAAAATTAAATCGGTAGAGTTACCGAAGGATGATCCGATTAGAAGAAATCCGGATTTGACGCTTGCAAAAAACATATTGGGCTATAACCCCAAAATAAACATAGAAGAAGGGCTTAAAAAGACTATAGAGTATTTTGAAAGAGTGATATGACTATTTTTATAATTGAATCCGTTATATATATTTTTGTCGGGATAATTATAAGTTTTCTTTTGCGTGATAAAGAATTTAAAAAAATTAAAAGATTAATATTGCTCTCTTATTTAATTATAGGCATAGCCGTCTATTCTATTTTATATTTTATACTGCTTTCGGCAGCGGTATTGCTATCCGCTGCCGCAGTTTTAAGGTTTTACGATTAATTAAAACATAAGAGAATAGCTCAGCATTATTCCTTGAGCCGGACTTGCATTTGTGAAACCCTTCAAATAAGTAATACCTACGGTATTATTTTTTACCATAGTATAAATTACCGATAAACTTCCGGTTACGGTATCGTGTGTTCCTGACATAATTGCCTGCGACCATGAACCCGAGACGGCAACCGATAAATCTTTAGAGATTAACTTACCTATACCGGCGTAGGCGGATAACGGGTTAGTAAGACCCGTAACCCCTGAAGGTTTACCTAAAACCGTGTAACCCCCGTTTATAAAATAAAAATATGATCCTACTATCTGCGTTATGCCTACCTGGAAGCCGTAATTTGTCTTGCCTGTCCCCAGCCCCTTGGATTTACTAGCCGTCGGCAGGTCAACGAAGGCTGTTGCCGTTAACGTAGGAAAAGAGGAATTCGTCGCCTGATTCGTGATGTTATAATTTCCCGTCAATACGATATCTCCTAAACCTCTTTCGGTGGTCGGGGTTGACGCACCGGTTTTTTTAACCGGTATATTGTTGATTAATACGATAGACGACTGTTTATGAACCTGCATGTACGGTATAGTAGCTTGAAAATTGAAACTTTTATTCGGATAATAGCTTATGTTAAGCGGAATGTAAATTAAGGATGTGGAATAATTCGTGCCGTATTTACCCCAAGTTTCGTTATAACTTGTCCCTATTTGTAATTTTGAGGCTCCGAACGATTTAGGCATATTAATATTTATAGAAACCATTAAAAAAGTAAGAATAAAAAAAGTAGCGTAAAATAGCTTTGTTTTGATCGTCATTAAATGTCCTCCCTTATTATTTTTATAAAAAAATGTAAGCTAAATAATAGTTATATCCCTACATTTAGCTTACATTTATGTAAAATATTTAATCGATTATTTACTCGTCATATGTTATTGGATGGTGTTAACCTGATTTATCTGTCTCTGAGTTGTGTTAACCTGATTTATCTGTCTCTGAGATTTATCTGTCTCTGAGTTGTGTTAACCTGATTTATCTGTCTCTGAGTTGTGTTAACCTGATTTATCTGTCTCTGAGTTGTGTTAACCTGCCCCATTCGGCTTTGCATGGAATGAGCCATATAGGTGCCGGTCATATTAACGGCATTGACGGCAAGGGACAGAGCATGGTCAACGGTAACCCCTGTTTCGGCTTTATATACCTCGTTTACTACTTTTAGTTTGACCGCGTTACTCATTTCTTTGATCATATTTTTAACCTTAGTTTCATTGCCGTTAAGCCGATAAATCGCATTATCGTTTTTTAAATATTCTTTAATAAAACTTTTCATTTTTGTTTTATTGATGGTGCTGTCTTTAATCATTTTGATAAAAACAGCATCTCCTAATTTAATATTTTTTTTCATATATGATTCAAATTGCATCGGATTCATATTGAACTTTTTCGCAACTTCCATGGTAGCTTCTTTGTTACTGCCTACTTTATTAAGTATTTTTATATATAGCTTTAACTTCATTAATTTTAATTTCGCATTGTGTTTAATCATCATTTTGTGTGTGACTTTAGTCGGTGTTCCGTAAGATGTCCCAACAAAAACAATTCCGGAAACGATAAAACCCATCAAAAGAATTTGTAAAAATTTTACTGTTTTCATAATTGACTCCTTCAATATTAATTTAATCAAATTTTTATTTTCTAAAAGGGGGTATAATTTGTTTATATGATATCATGATATTTGACAATGTCAACAGGCGTATAAATATTTTTACCAAAATAATAGTGTCCACCCCTGCAATTACTTTACGGTAAGGATGCTTGTCGGCAACGCGTAGTTATCGACGGATAAGAGTAAAGAGAATAGACGGCAATTACTTTCGACAATACCGACGTTAATACAAGGCTTGACGATTATCAAAGGGTATTGCTTAGTATTTTCGTCCGGCATTAATAATAGTATTAATTTTAACTGAAGGTAACATTTTTAAATTGGTTTGACACGAGATTAAAAAACATTGACATTTAGCATAATTTTAATTATACTGAATGTCGTTTTAACTCATACATCTATTCCCCGATAGCTCAGTTGGCAGAGCAAGTGGCTGTTAACCACTGGGTCGGCGGTTCGAGTCCGTCTCGGGGAGCCATTTAAGGCCACAGTAAATTAGCGGCTCACGGCAAACACCCTGTAAAAAACCATACAGTTTCTATGACGGTTAAAATGAGAATATACAGGCGCGGCAATATTTATTGGTGTGAATTTCAGATGGATAAAAAGCTCATTACGTTTCCGAAACACTTCTTGCCATTTTTTGAAAAAAGAACGTTTATAGATATAAATTTAAGCGATACAAAAACATATCAACTTCAAAGAAAACTTAGAATATTAGACTTGCCTAAAAATACAGGCAAAAGAGAAAGCGAAATATCGTTTAAAAGTTTAAATTTAGAAATATCAACCTTATCTCATCTTTTTAACCGCTGTATATAACACAGATATATAAGCATTAATCCTGCAAGTAAAATAAAAAAGTTAAACACTTTACCACGGCTTAAAACCCTTGATTACAGAAGACACACAAAAGATGCTTAATAAGCCGGTAAGTATCTATGAGCCGGAGATTGGACCGCATGGAATAACAGGTAACGGAATGAGCCGCTGAGGTTTTCGGATTGACAAGCCGGATAGTAATAAAAGCTCGAAAAACAAGAACAGCGATAAGGATTTTTAAATTTTATAAGATGTTTCTTTAGCCTCAATAACTGCAAGATTGTCTTAATCCCATACTATATCGATATATCCTATTTTATTTCCGTTCTTTTCCTGTGCCGTCAAAAAACTCTAATTGCATATTCCCCACGCTAATTTTTTTAAGCAAAGGATAAAAAAGAGTTATAAATACAGGGATAACAAAAGAAAATAGGAGCGAGATGAAAACAATTGGGTTAGAAAAAATATTCCTCGCCAATCCAAGCCTGCCCAATACATACCACATAAGTACCGTAAAAAAAGCGATAGCTATGAAACTAACAAAGCCTACACAGAACAATTGAGACTTATGTTCTTTAGAAAAGAAATTGTTTTTAAAAGCGTCACGCTGTGCTATAAACCTTAATATATACTCGTTTTCACTATCGTAATCAATGGCCTTTTCTAATTTTTCTTTTGATCTTTCGAAATCGCCGATAATAAAATATATATGGGCCAGTCTTGCGAATAAGCTCGCCTTATTCTCTTTATTTAAATCATTCTTTTTATTCTCTATGAAGGTTATTATT
>QIJE01000002.1 GCA_003232385.1 bacterium | reverse complement strand
TGCCGTTAAGGCATCGGAATTACTCGACAGGTCGACGTTGTTAACGGGAGAATACACGCCGGTGGCAAACGATGAACTGGCCGAGGCACTGTTTATCCCCTCCGTTGCCAAGTTGATAACCGCAACTCCTCCGGAAGTCGTTGCGGAATAATAATTAATCCCCGTTAAAGAAATGAATTCGGTAGCGGTATAGGCAGTTGATGCCGCACCTGTAAGATATATCGTCCCTGCATCTTCTCCTAACTGAGAAGACTGCGCCCCGCTGATGGTTACCGCTATTTGATTAGTACTGGTAGCTGCGTTATAGCCTATTTGAAAACTAAAGCACTTGCGGTCGTATTGTACGAAATCGAACCTGCGCCGCTCGGCACGTTTATATAGGGATTTCCGCCGTTGGCATTCAAAAGATGCAACCCGTTAAACTGATTGGACTGGGAAATCTGCGTTATTTCAGAAGCCAACTGATAATATTCACTCGTAAGAGCCTTTAAATCCTGACTGCTTTCCGTTCCGTTTGCCGCCTCCGTAGCCAACGTCTGCATGGTTCCGAGCATACCCTGAATGGTGGAAAGACCGCCGGAAGCAATAGAAACCAATGAATTGGCATTGTTAGAGTTTCTAGTTGCCTGACTGATGCCGAGGCTTGAAGAATTTAACCCTTGGGCAATTTGATAACCTGCAGGATCGACATATGCCCCGGTAATTCTTAAACCGCTGGACAACCTGTCTAACGAGGTTGATAAAGAATTAGAAGTATTTTGAAGATTGTTTTCCGCGACGATTGCGGACTGATTTGAATTGATAAATAAACCGCTATACATTTTTTTATCCTCCGTGATAAATTATTTCGGCATCCGTGCCAAAATTATTAATTTATAAAAATTAGCGTCTTTACTTTATATTCCCTATTCACCTCCTTTTTTGACCTATTTTTTGTATTATAACCTAACTAATGCAACGACGACTAATCTTTCCTTTCATTAAAGTATCGTCTGATTTTTAATTAAACTTTAATTTTTTATTTTATTCCATAAAAAAATCTCTATTTCATCAGAGACACCCGACACGGTTAACCCCTCCGTATAGATTGTCATATTCGCTTTCCCGTAAAATTTTTCTCTTTCACCGAGTTTATCCTCAATCTCTTTTTCGCTAAAACCGCCCTTCCCCAAAACGGGTCTATGCCGTTCATTCTGTACCCTGCCGTAAATTACTTTACTGTCCGCCTTGAGATATATTATGAACCCTATATCCTTAAGTATTTTCATGTTATCGTTAAACACAGGCATTCCTCCGCCAGTGGAAATTATCCACGGTTTATTCCGCTCGCTTATTATTAAGCCTTCCAAATCCGACGTAGTATTGATATATTTCGCGACAACATTCAAAATATCGTCTTTGTTTTTTCTTATATCTCTTAATATTTTACCCTCTATGCCCCTGAAATAATCCTCTCCCTTTTGTGCGAATATTTCACTTATGCCGATGCCCTCACAACTTTCTATCAGGAAATCCGTATCTATAAAGTTTAATCCGGAGTTTTTTGCCAAAAGTCTGCCGACCTCAGTCTTTCCCGCCCCCATAAATCCGATTAAAATAATATTTGTTTCCATTTTAAAATTTTATTTAATTTATTTTTTTTGCGGAATCATCTCCACTTTTAGTCCATCCTTCATAATTGTGCTTAATCTCCTCAAGACCGTCTCCCCCGAACTTTTTTAAAAAGAACAGGCAAATAGAGAAAGATAAGGCGGCTTCCGCGACGATTGAAGCGGCTGGAACGGCGCAAATATCGGAACGCTCACGAAACGCCTTTTTGGCCTCACCCGTTTTTAAATCCGCAGTATCTAAATACGGCTTCATGAGTGTAGGAATCGGTTTCATAGCGCACCTGACATTTATAGCCCCTCCGTTGGACATTCCGCCCTCTATACCCCCTGCATTATCCGTCTTTCTGTAATAAACTTTTTTAACATCGTCGTAGTAAATAGAATCCTGATACTTTGAGCCCTTTATAAAAGCCGACTTTACACCCAACCCTATTTCGACACTTTTAATAGCCTGAATACTCATTAAAGACATCGCAATATGGGCATCCAATTTCTCGTCCCACTGCGTAAAACTACCGAGCCCTGCCGGAACGCCCACTGCCTGAGCGGCTATTAATCCCCCAACCGTATCCCCTTCCTCCTTCATCTTGTCTATCATAGCTTTTACCCTACTTTCCGATTCGAGATAAGGCATTCTCAGTTCGGATTTTCTAATCTTTTCGACGATATCGCCGTCAAAAAGATTGATTTCGGTATCAATGTGCTCGTAGCCATTATAAGATATGCGGTTTTTTACATTAACCTCGCCTATACCAAGCACCGCCGAAGAAAACTCTATGTCGAAGTCCCTCAATAATACCTGACATATTCCCCCTACCGCCACCCTTGACGCGGTCTCCCTTGCGCTCGAACGTTCTAAGACATTCCTTATATCGTCGAGACCGTATTTTAACGAGCCGGCAAAATCGGCATGTCCCGGCCTTGGAACATGTATCTTATTTTCTTCGGGAACAGGTTCATATACGTCCATTCTGCCTCGCCAGTTTTCATAGTCCTTGTTCTTTATAAAAAATGAAATAGGCGAGCCGGTCGTATATCCGCCCCTGACTCCGGATAAAAATTCGATCTTATCCGTCTCTATTTTTTGCCTTGCACCCCTTCCGTAGCCCGACTGCCTCAGCCTCAGCTTTTCGTTTATAAAATTCTCGTCAATCTTGACCCCTGCCGGAAAATTATCTATTATCGTTACGAGTCCCTTTCCATGGGATTCGCCCGCCGTCAAAAATCTTAGCATATATTCTCCTTTATCCCTCAATCATAGCATAGGCATTATGATTATGAATGCTTTCAAAATTTTCGGCCTCAACCCTAAACCATTTTATGCTTTTGTTTTTTTTAAGGATATCCGCCGCGCACCTTACTACATCCTCGACAAACATAGGATTTTCATAAGCACGTTCCGTTACGAACCGTTCGTCTGCTCTCTTTAAAAGCGAATATATCGGAGCGCTCGCGCACGATTCCACATCGGCTATTATATCCTCAAACCAGATTAATTTAGATAATTCAAGTGAAACCGAGACTACTCCCCTTTGATTATGCGCACCGTATTTTGATATTCCCTTAGAACAAGGGCATAACGTGTTTATCGGCACTTTAATCCCGATAATAATGACGCTCTCATCCTCATTATCTTTTTCTGCGTTCTCATAATCCGATTTTTTACTCTCAATGGTACCGTTATAACGGCAAATGTACTCCATCAGGCTTTTTTTCTTACTAACCGGAGCTGTTTTTTCCATAAAATAAGGAAATTCTATTTCTACGGATGCCGAACCCGCATTTAGAACCCTTTTGATTTTTCTCAAAATATCGGGAAATTTAATAATGCTTATCTCTCCCCTATATTCATTTAAAACCTCAATAAAGCGGCTCATATGCGTCCCCTTAAAATAATGGGGAAGATCGACATACATATTGATATTAGCTATGGTATGCTGGAGAGATTTTTTTTTATCAAGAACGGAAATGGGATAATGAAGATTTTTTATCCCGACTTTATCTATAGCTATTCCTCTTTTATCCTTTGAATTTTGGACATCAATAAACATTGCTGTATTTTAACAAAAAACACCCCTTTAAGCAACGTCAAGAAATGTTTAACCCTTAATAATTCTAGGTGTAATGAATATTAAAAGTTCATCCTTCGAATAGCTGATGTCTCTGGACTTAAAAATCCAGCCGAGTAACGGAATATCCATAAGTCCGGGAATTCCGTTATTGGAAACGGTCTTACTTAGCTGATATACGCCGCCGATTACCACGGTTTGCCCGCTCTTGATTATAACGGTAGAATTTGCACTTTCGGTGTCTAACGTCGCTTGCGCACCGGAAATAGGTGGAGCAATCGTATTATTGGTAGAGCTTATAACGAGTTTAACGTTACCGTTAGACATAATATGCGGTGTTATTTTAAGCGCAATTTGCGCGGTAATTGCCTGTGGGGCTGCAGTTGCGCCAACGCCGGCAACTCCCGGTAGGTATAATGTCTGTCCTTTTTCGATAGTCGCAGTCTGATTATTAAGGACTACTATTTTCGGCGAAGCGATAGACTTTGCCTTAGATAAGCTTTCAAGAGCATGTAGCGTTACATTTATACTGGCATATTGATTTAATATCCCTATAGAGAACGTCCCCGGACTGGCTTGAGTAGTAAGAGTGGGGCTAAGTCCCGGACCTGACGGAGAGCCTGTCGTTTCTCCCCCAAAATAATTAGGTGTTACGGCGGCGTTGGAAGAAGTCGGAGCACTGCCCAGATAACTTCCGCTCCAATTTATCCCTAATTGCTCCGAATAGTTTTTGTTAACCTCTACCATCTTTGCTATAATCTCTACCTCCGGGGTTCTTTTATCCAACATACCCACTAACCTTTCCGCCCTCGCTACACCGGAAGGAATATCGCGTACAAGCAAGGCATGTAAGGATTTATCGTACATAACCTTGCCCTCCGGACTTAGCACTGTTTTAACTTTGGGTATAAGCCCCGTTATGCTCACGTAATTTACGGGTATTATTTTTATTATCTTATGTTCTGAAATTGCCCTTGCCTTTTTTTCCGAGGAAACAACCGAGGCTATCGTTCCGGATGAATTTATGTAATATATTCCGTCCTTTTTAACCATGCCTAGACCGTATGCTTCCATAACAACAGACAAGATATCTTTAAGGGGAACATTACTCATTTTCATCGTAACGGTACCTTTAACGTTAGAACCGATTAAAACGTTCATATTGGAAATCTTTGCTATCATTCTTATTACATCCGTTACACTTGCATTCTGAAAATCAAAACTGACCTTCATATTCGTAGGATCTACAAAAAGTTTCTTAACCGTTTTGTGCATAATTTGCGCTTGTCCGTTGCCTGCATGAACAAACCGGGCATTACCGGAAAGCATCCCCGCATGTGTAATCGGAACGGAAATAAAAAACGGCGACAGAAAAAATATAATAACCGGCAGTGAATATGTTATGAATTTAGACTCTCGCTTTTCCATTATTGTTTCCTCTTTTATTTTATCTTTATTATTATTTTATGTTCATAACAACGCCTTCACTCCGCATCTGCCCGATAGCATTATACGTCCTCTCGACTAACTTTACCTCATTGCCGTTTATTGACGTCACCCTTGCCCTATCCACTCCGACAATCGAACCTACGGTAATAATATACGACCTGTTGCCCGGTGTCTTGACCATTGCGAAATATTTTCCTTTCCTTTCTATAATTCCCACTATTTTTAAAGAGGACAAACTGTACTGAAGAAGCGGCAATTCCCCTATTTTAAACGAAGTGATAGACTTTCTTGTATACAAAAACGTCTGAAAAGGATCTCCGCTTAAAACATAAGGATAAACCATTTGCGACTGCGATTTTGCAAAAGATTTTACCGGTGGACGCAAGAAGCAGTAAGTCGTTAATATAATCGTGAATGCCAAAAGCGAAATAACTTTCATTAATCGCGCCTCCTGTATTTTTTTGCCCGTCTTGTATGTTTAATCGGAGGAACCCCTATAAAAGAGAAAGCCGTCCCCTTGAATTCAACCGAAATTTTATGCCCCTTTGACGTCCTTGACATGGAGACATCATGAATATCGACTATCCTCTTCATGCTTGCAAGTTTATAGAAAAACTTATAAACATTATGAAAATTTCCGCTAATACTCATTAAAAACGGTACTTCTTCATAAAACCCCTTAGCAACCGGCTTTCCGGGTTTGAACATCTTCAGGTTAAGCGAAAGAACCTTTTCGTAGTTTGAAATCTCCATTAAAAACTGAGGTATATTTTTTTTTGACGGTAATTCTAAAAGCAGAGAGGCAAACTCTTTCTTTAACTTTCTATCTCGTTTCAACAAAACGGGATAGCTTTCTACCAGCTTTATATAAGTTTTATATCTTGTCGTTACACCCGTCAAAATCGTTTCTCGTTGCGATAGTTTGGTTTGTAGTCCGGAGTAAACGGAATAATAATAAATTCCTATTATTACGATAAACAGAGCCACGCTTATTGCCGCCAAAAAAACCGCCGGATTTCTAAAATCCATTTTAAATTGAAGTTTTTTAAAAACCATTTTTACCGCCTCAACGATTTATCGTCGCCCGCCTTGACAAAATTTTAATACTCTTTACGGACAACCTTAGACTAAAATTTTGAAGCTTTAGCCCCTGTTTTTTAACTTCAGAGGTCTGAACCAAATTTATATTATCGAAAAATCCGGTATTTTCTAAATTTTTCATAAATATCGATACTACCTGACCGTCTAATGCTATTCCGCTTATACGCATATTGCCGTCAGTAGATTTTAAGGAATTAATCCATGAAAATTTTGGAATCGCACTCGTAATATAATAAATATAACCCACGGGACCAATTTGCTCTTTTTTTAAAGCCTTTATGATATTAATCTTTTGAAAAATCTCCGATTCTCTCTTTCTTATTATATTTACCGCTCGAACTTTCGGCATCAACGTTGCTACCCTGCCGTTATAAATCTTTATACTTCTGTTTACGCCGTTAATTCTCGACTCGGCTGAAGACTGCAAAAAAAATATCGCTATGGCGGCAATAACAATCGGAACTATAAAATAAATCGGCAAACCGCCCATCTTTATTTTAACTTTTGTCTTCTTGGATTTTTTATTTAAATTAATTTTAATCAATTTATCATGCTCCCCCTTTTACGCCCCTTAATGCCAATCCTACCGCCACGCCAAAAAAATAACTCTTATCATCCATAGCATTCCCTTTAAAAAGCAAATTCCTAAAGGGATTAATAACGACAGACGATATGTTAACCTTATTTTCTATATCTTCTAAAATACCGGCTAATCTGCTGGAACCGCCGGCAAGATAAATCCTCTTAGGATATTGTTTATCGTTATTTGCGGCAAAATAGTCTATGGTTCTCTGAATTTCCATAGTAATTCTTGACAGTATCATATTTAGATAAATTGAGTAATTAACCTGAAAATCCGGATTCATTTTTTCGACATTTCCCGTCTTCATATTTTCGGCGGCGTTCACGTCTGTCTGAAATTTCTTTGCTATTTCTTCCGTAATATTAGAGCCGCCGATGGGTATGTCCCTTCTAAATAAGTTTAATCCTTTTTGAACGATATGAACATTCGTTTCCGAAGCGCCTATTCTTACAATGGCTACCAGTTCGTCGAATTCTTCCGGATAATTGAAGTTAAACATGTTTTCTACCGCTATGCAGTCAACATCCACGATATGAGGATTTAATCCGCATTCATGAACGAAATCTATCTGATTTTCGATAATATCCTTTTTTCCCGCTATTATCATTATCAAATTACTATTTGGGTCGTTAGGGGAATCTCCGAGTATTACGTAATCGAAAAAAACTTCTTTAATGTCGTAAGTGATAAATCTTTGAGCTTCATAATAAATAGAGGAGTCAATCTCTCTCGCTTTCATTTTAGGCATTTCTATAGTCTTTATTATGACATGCTTGCACGGTATTCCTATCACAACCTTTTTTTCTTTAATACCGAGTTTGGAAAGGGAAGTTTTTATGTAGGAGGCAACGGAAGCCTTGTCGTTCACGATGCCGGCATTAACCGCGCCGATAGGTAAGTCAATAACGTCCATGCTTTCGGCATAATATTTATGACCGGATTTAGATATTTCAAGCACCTTAACGGAACTCGAACCGATATCTATTCCCACGCCTATTTTTGAACCGAGACCTAATTTGAAAGCCATATCAACCCCATCGGCATTAAATATTTATTCAATTCGATGCTCAAGCAACGAGCTAAAATACATCATTTTTATTCAAACATTTGTTAAAGCACACTAATATAATCGGTTGATATAATTAAGATACCTGCAAATACCCCTATTGTCAAGTTTTTTTTATTATTTTTTATAAAAATCGTTAAACTAAAAATAATTGGTTTAATTAAAATCTTAAAAATCGTATAATGTTTCTAAAAAATATAACAAACTATGAATAAAAACAAAAAAATTTCATATTCCCTTATCGTCGCACTGATAATTCTTTTTATAATCAGACTCATACTAATCACAAAGATTGATCTTATTCCGGAAGAAACTTATTACTGGCAGTGGTCGAGGCATCTATCGCTGTCATACTATGATATGTCTCCGATGGTTGCTTATACGATAGCGCTAACAACGTTTTTCGGCAAGTTTAATTCACCGTTTTTTGTGAGATTGGCGGCACCGGTAATCTCATTGATGCTTTCCGTTTTTGTATTCATCACATTAAAAAAAATAACCGGCAAGACCTTGTCTTCATTGTTATGGGCCGTTCTCTTGAATACTATCCCTATTTTTAACGTCGGCTCTATCTTAATTGTTTACGGCAACCTGCAAATGCTGTTTTTTTCACTAACAATACTGTTATTGATATATCTGATTGTAACAGGTAAAGACTATTACTGGTATTTTATAGGAATTTCCACCGGATTGGCTCTTCTAAGTAAGTATACGGCTGTTTTTATTTACTTGATAATATTTATTTTTCTCATTCTAAGTAAAAAATACCGCGGACATTTCTCGAAAAAGGAACCGTATTTGGCATTTTTGATATCCGTAATTATATTTGCCCCCGTAATAATATGGAATTATTTTAACGATTTTGTATCCTTAAGGCATATTTTGACATTATCCGGGGGTTATCAAAATTTTAGCGTTTTTTTATCGAATCTTTTGCTTTTATTAGGTTCACAGGCGGGCATAATCTCGCCGTTCATCTTTATTATTATTTTGGTTTCAATCTTTTTGGGTATATATTTTGGATTAAAGGAAAGAAACGACGTATATATCGCTCTCTCTACCGCTTCTCTCGTTCCTCTTTTGTATTTCGTATATCAATGCACAAAAACGACAGTTCAGCCTAACTGGCCGGTATTTCTATATTTTCCGGCTTTTCTGCTGTCTTTTTTAATAACCGTACGATTATATTATTACATAAAATCGGATAAAATGAAAAAAATTATGGTTTATTTATACGCGGTTTCGTTTTTAACCGGGCTTATATTTTCCGTGATTATTTTTATAGAACCCTATTATCCTCTCATTAATATTAAAGTTAATAAAAGCCCTGTAAGAAATATACTGGGGTGGAAAAAAGTAGGTAGGGAAATAGATAAAATCCTCACGATTCACAAGAAAGACGACCTGCTTATAGCCGGAAGAAGATTTCAGATAGCAAGCGAGCTTGCGTATTACGTCAAGGGGAGACCGCAGACATATTCGTTTAATTATTTTATAAGAGACAACGAATATTCATTCTGGAACAATTTTAAAGACAAAAAAGGAAGAAACTTTCTCTACGTAATAGACACAAAGTATGGCAAACATATAGAGAAAAAATTATGCCTTAATTTTAAGAACTGCTCTCTTACGGAAAAATTAGATATAAGAAACAAAAACGACAAAAATATAAGGACTATCAAAGTTTACATATTAAAAGATTTCTTATATAAAGATAAGTATATATTCGGAAAATTCTCCTCAAGGGAATTTTAAGCGCCGGATATCCGTTCCGATAAATACCGGTTTCACGTTAACGGCGCCTTTCCCGTTCGGGTTTTTTAAAAACCTTTTTCTCGGAGTACTTTTATGGGTCCGGAAATCATATCCTTAATTTCGGCTTCTTTATCGGAAAACCCGAAGGCTAAGGCCATTAACTGCGTAAGATAAACAACCGGAAGCGCTGAATCTTTTCCAAATTTTTCGACTATTTTAGGTTGGTTTACATCTAAGGCTCCGGCACATTTCGGACATATGGTCACTATAACGTCTGCGCCGGCTTTTTTCGCCTTAGAAAGAGTTTGTGAGCACAACGCAAAGGATGTTTCTTCATCTTGAACCACGTTCCTACCACCGCAACACTGAACCTCATTGCCGTAGGAAACGGTCTCGGCACCTATGACTTCAAGAAAATCATGCATAAACCTCGGCCTTTCCGAATTATCCATTTTAGGGTCTTTATCTGTAAAGGTGTACATAGACGGTCTGGAGTAAAGACACCCGTAATACGGCGCAACCTTCAAACCCTTCAGTGGTTTTACGGTATTTTTCTTTGCCTCTTCCGTTCCCTTTTCATTGTATAAAAATTCCAGAAGATGCCTTACTTTGCCGTCCGGCACAAACTCGTCTTTCGTTTCTCCGGCTTCATTAAATATTGAATTAACCGCTTCCAACTCATTTTTGTTTTCTTTCACTCTCGCAATAGACCTGCTGATCTCGTGGTAGCACACGGAGCAAGCCATAACCAAATCCTTTGAACCCAGTTTAGATTTTGCAAGCATCATGTTTCTTAGAGACAGATACATAGAAACCGCCCCTTTTGATTTCATTTCGCCGATCCCACAGCAATTATAATCCGGTAATTCTACGAGCTCTACGCCCATCTTCTTAGATACAAGCTTGGCGCTGCTGTTATAGGCCCTATCTATCGTAAGCAAGGCGCATCCGGGATAGTATGCCGCCTGATTTTCCTTTAACATATCCATTAAGACCCCCGTTGATTAGTTCTTTATTATTCTATGTTTTACCATGTTTAATTTTTTTCGATAGTATCTACTTTTTTCAAATAGCCTTCTATAGCCTGTCTTGATTTTTTCCAGCCATGAGGTTTACCAAGTTGCAGCAAGGAAAAAGCCCTTCCGTCTTTTACCATTTTCAAAACGGCTCCCCCCTCTATCCTGTCTACAAGCTCCTTGGTTCTCCCCATTTTGCGCATTGACGATATGTGAAGTTTTGCCAAATCCAATCTCCCGTTTCCCAATATCATGTCTTCATATATCTTTTTAACATCCTCATCGACTTTCAGCTTGCTTTCAACCTCCTCGGGAAAATACTTTTTCATTACAAGCGCAAGGGCTTCCATCATCTCAGCCGGATTAACCTGTTTAGGGCATCTCTGCGAGCATTTATAACATCCGACACACCGCCATGCTACATCCACATACTTTTTTAATTCTTTCATGTTGCCCAACTGCATCATATAAATAAACGCTCTTGGATTAAATCTTCGGTGTAAAGGAGTGACCGTACAGCTTGCCGTACACATCCCGCACTGCCAGCATCTATTTATTCTTGAACCGACGACGGTTTTCTTAATTTCGCTAAAAAACGACCTGTCAAACTTAGGATTAACCCTCGAAAAAATAAACGTATTCCACCTGCCCGAAACATCCACCCCGTCAATAACCAAATTTTTTTCTTCTTTAATGTAATCATCTTCAATCAGATGTCTCGCTATGATATGTTCACCTTTTGCCGCAACCGGTCTTTTTTCCTGCTCTTTCAAAGCCATAAGCCCCCCATTAATAACCCGATAAATCCTTAATTTATAATTTAAATATCCGCCATATATGCGCTGTTCTGCTAACCGACGGCTTCGGTTTCAAATAGTTCCAATTTTTCGACCCCTAACAGCTTTTTCATTAAAGTAAAACCCTCAGGCACGCCGATAGATAAAGACTTGGATTCGGCATATACCATTTTATAAACGTAATCCGAATACATATAGCTTAAAAGAATATCGGCTCCGTAAGGCGGCTCTATGGCAAAGCCGTTCTTATTGGATAACTCATATAAATAATCTATTTCGTCTCTCATTTCCATGATGCTGAACGGCATGATATAAGGGTTTCCGTCCCACGTCCTCTTTAAAAAATCTGCCATATAGGGCAGGCATCCGGTCCCGTTATCCTGTCTATAAACCCATGATGTCCATAAGATGTTTTTATCGGGTTCGTAAAAATGCAAAACCTCCATGGCTATATCTCTTTTAACGATAACGTTTTCGTAGATAAACGACTCTAAAAACCTACCTAATCTAATTTCCGTCGATTTTTTAAAATCGCTTAAACAGATAAACCCCTTGCCAAGACTGTCTACGTCAACTGTGTCTATGATTTTTTCCCTATGTCTTCTCACGGAAAAAATTAACGACAATATCTTGTCAAATTCATTTTTATCCGGCTTTTCGTTTTGAACATCCGATAAAAACTCCCTGACAATTTCCGTCTTTCTACTCAAAAGATTATTAAATAACCGTATTTTATCGGTCGGTAAATTATCTCTTATGATTTCAAAAAACTTTTCCTCATATCTTTTGTCTATCTTATTGTTTTTTAAAATATACGGCATAAAATTATTCAATTATTTGTTTTTAACTGCATATATATAGGCATCCATTGCGGCAGCGCCGCCTTCAACGATTGAATCGGAAATGGCCTTAGGTCCGGTGCATGCCCCCGCCAAAAATATACCCTTTCTATTTGATTTAAAGGGTGCCAATGTTACGTTTTGCGGTTTTAGAAAACCGTGCTCATTAAGCTCTAATCCTAATTTATCAACCATTTCGGAAGACTGTGGTCCGCCTTCCATGCCCGAGGCTAAAACTACCATATCAAAAGGAATTTCGAACGGTCCCCTTAAAAGCGTATCTTCGCCTTTGCATATAACCGTATTATTCGGACCGGACGTAATCTCCGCAATTCTTCCCTTAACTATTTGGACATCATGTTCTTCCATGGCCTTCCAGTATAAATCCTCGAAAAATCCATAAGTTCTAATGTCCATATAAAATATATAAGCGTCGCAATCCGGAAAACGCTCCCTTAATTCAATAGCCTGCTTGACCGAAACGGTACAGCATACACGCGAACAATATTGATTTCCAACATGTCTGTCTCTTGAACCTACGCATAATATAAACGCGACATTCTTCGGAGGCTGTCCGTTCGACGGTCTGACAAAATTATTCTCACCCATCATTCTTTCCAAATCCTTAATATCTATTACGTCATCAAATAATTGATAGGAATATTTTGCGTCTCTCGCCGGGTCAAAATGTTCGAAACCGGTAGCAACAATAACCGAATCAAAGGTTTTAGTCTCACTTGCATCCGGTGATTTTATCGTTACATCGAACTTCTTTTCGTTTTCTTTAAAATTAGAAACATTCGAAGAATAATATATCTTCACACCGTCGTTCTTCTCAGCCCTTTTGATTAGTTCGCCGATAACGTCATCCGCCGGCTGCATGTCTGGAAACAAAAATTTATATTTAAATTTTTTAGGGTTTCCGCCCAAAAACGAATCCCTTTCAACCAAACTGACGTTTGCACCAATATCTGCAAGCGTAACCGCCGAATGCAACCCCGCCGGTCCTCCGCCTACTACCAAAATATTTTCAGCCATATAAAATCCTCCGAAGTTATTTATATTATTTATTAGTTTTAACCTTTATTTATTCTTTCGGATATTCGTATAAATTAACGGTCTTTCCTCCTGCCCTCAATTCTTCTAAATAAGCCTTGTATTCATCTTCCGATTTTTTCCAATCTATTCCTATCTTTTCACATAACGGTCTCCAGTCTGTCGTATGCCATTGAAGCTGGACGATTTTATACACGTCGGCTCCACAGACTAAAGCGGCAAACATAACGTCCGACATAACGGGAAT
This sequence comes from bacterium, assembly GCA_003232385.1. Lineage (GTDB taxonomy): Bacteria > SZUA-79 > SZUA-79 > Acidulodesulfobacterales > Acidulodesulfobacteraceae > QIJE01. The sequence goes on along the minus strand of QIJE01000002.1, from coordinate 3,311 downwards.
TTGTTCGGTATAACCCATAGCCTTTCCTATCCACTGATTTTTATCCAATGTAGTGGTGCAACCGGTATCCTGTGTGATGCAGAGATCGGAATGGGCTTCTCTGACCATAGGTCTGATTTTTCTATCCATAACAAACGACCTGGACGCCTCCCTCTCCGTCAAAATATGCCTAAAACCGAATCCGCAACAGTCGTACCACGTAGAATAATCTGCTACCTGAGCGCCGAGAGCAAGCGCAACGCCTGTGGAGACAGCGGTTCTTTTCCCTCCATAAATCTCTTTGTCATAGATACAATCTTCGGGAATCATCTTATAAGCATGACAGGCGGGATGAATCGTTACTATAACATTGCTTAAATCGTATTTTTTTAATTTGGCTATTTCGAAACGCAAGACGTGAAGCCACTCGCTGTAATGCACGATATATTCGGGAATGACGAGCTCTCTGCCTATTTTATGCATTATTCTTTTGACCTCGTCTCTTAGTTCTTTATGCTCAATCAGCATATTCCGCATTTCTTTGTAATCGCCGAAAGTAGTAGCGCAATGAAACAGCGGAAACAGCCCCAGCTCGTATGCCCTGTGCCAGTTTCTGACGGCAACCGCCGCAAGCCCGACCGGATTTGATGTGCCGGAGCCGTGATAGTTCCAAGCGGTACACGACGTCTGATTTCTTTCATCTACATACTCTAAACCCAATTTATTCATAAACCAAAGAATGGATACCGGATAACCGGGGATATTTCCACACTGTCCGCATGATTTGTGATGCCATAATTTATTAGTGGGAATCTTCTTTTTCCAGCCCAATAAGGTTTCGGCTTCGATAGGCTTATTCTCTTCTTTTACATGTATAACCTTAACCTCGCCCTTCGCTTCAAGTTCTAAAAGCCGTTCATGAATATCTTCGAGTTTTCTTCCGGCGACATGGACATAATCGGATTTAACGCCGGCAAGACCCATCCTGTTATTAATTTCAATAGCCATATATATTATCTCCCGCTATGTAGGTTATAATTATAATGCATTTTTGTTAAGAGTTTCTGACGTCATCGACGATATCCTCGATAATTTCATACAGCGACGGGTCGACACTTTCAATGATTTTAAATACGCCCGCTTCGTCGAAAATATCATATAATTCTTTCATTGCTTCGGGCGCCACATCCCATGCTAAATTTGTCACCTGCAACGTCGGCATAGGAATTGCTTTTCTTTTTATGGCAAGGTCGGCAGATGCATAGCCTATATGCGGTCCCCAGTCCGGAAAAAAATCCGGCTGAATCATATCCGACGATAGTTGGTTGCCGTAAGCCGTAAGCTTCAAAAGAACTCTCGAATAGGGTTTTAAGACCTTTTTTGCAGATTCCAAACCCCTCCTCACCGCAATCTCTCTTAGTATTGCAATAATTCCACCGGGACTGTTTAAAAAAGGACATATCATCGCACATGTAAAACACTGAAAACACGCCCAGACATATTCGTCCATCATTGCCCAAATAAGTTCCGGATCCTTAGACTTCATTTTTTGAAGAACTATCCGAGGAGAAAAATCAAAAAACCTGTGCGGAGGACAACCGCCGGAACATACGCCGCAGTTTAAACAGCCTCTCACATATTCTTCATATCTAAAATCCTTCTTCGCCTCTTCAAAAATTTCCTTTTTAAATTCCGAGGGGACGATACTCACGCCATTCTCGTCATATTCCATAGATTACTCCCGCTTTATTGTTTTATTGTTTACTATAGGCAACCGAAATGCACGGTAAAACTAATCAAATTTTTGCCGTATCCTATTGATGGTATCATAATAAATCCAAAAGTCAAATAAACCCGAAACCCTAAAAACGAAAATTGACTTCAAAGTCATTGTGCTATATAATTAGGTTTTATGGCACGGAATAATAACGTCAACAGTGAAACTACACCTGCCTCGATAAAAACGCTTCTAATCGCAATACTTTCTATCGTCGCCCTTGCGGATTTCGGACTCGGATTAAATATCGTAGTACTTCCCCTTTATGCAAAAAGCCTCGGGGCAAGCATAATTACCATAGGCTTGATAATAGCATCATTCGGCTTAGCCCGCATATTCATTAATATTCCTATAAGCATAATCAGTAAAAAACTTAATTCGCAGTATATCCATATAGGCATGCTGTTTATTCTGGCGGGTGCAATAGGATATTTTCTCTCTACGGCATACTACCAGTTATTTATTTTTAGGTTTCTTGAGGGCTTCGGTTCCGGCATTATAAATACATCTTTGATGATAATCCTCACGAAGCGCCTTCATCAGAATAAAAAAAGAGCTAAGATTTTAAGCAGATATATGATAGCAAGAAGGCTTTCTATGGGTTCCGCTCCTTTTCTCGGTGCAATAATAGCCTATAAATTTTCGGATAAAACCACTTTCTTACTTTACGCGATAGTAATAGCGATAGGGTCTATAATCGCTTTTTATAACAGAAAACTCTTAACCATAGCAAACCTGAACAAACTAAGCGACCGGAACGATTCAAAACTGAAAAAGCCGGAAATCAAACACGCTCTTATTCCTTTGCGGGCTAAAATTAAATCCCTTCGCTTCGAAAAGTATTCTGCCCTTCTTTATAATTTTAACTTTATGACGCTGTGTTTTGTAACGTTTTCTTTTTTCTTTTCCAGAATAGGCTCGAGAAGGGAGTTAGTGCCGCTTGTCGGCTATAGCGTGATGAGCTTAAATAAAGCGGATATAGGGCTACTCGTATCGATATCCGCCATAATCGGCGTAACTCTGACATATTATTCAGACAGGGTAATACGAACGATGGGCATTAAAAAATCTATAATAGCATCGTTTGCCATAACCGTAACCGGCATATTAAGCTTTATAGTATTTCAAAATATCGTTACATTCAGCCTTTCTATTATTTTATTGAGTGCAGGGGGCGGCTTTTCCGGTCCGGCAAAAAACCTTTATCTCATGGACAGCGTGGATAAAAACCATTATGATGAAGCAATAGGGGTTTACAGAACTTTAAGTGATTTAGGGTTCATCTTGGGACCGTTTGCCACAGGGGCGGTATTTTATTACTTCAATTATCTGTCCGCATATAGCCTAATTGCGCTTATTATTATTTTGGCTGCCGTTCTATTCGGTTTCTTTTCAAAATCCTTTGAACTCAACGTAAAACAGTGAAATATCCGGAGTAAAATTCCTCGGCTCACTTTCCGGCTATCTCTAACGGATTATTGAACCATTATTCAGAGGCTTATCCCGAGTATAGAGGAAAATACTTGAAAAACCTGGCGGTTTCAACTGGTGCGTC
>QIJE01000018.1 GCA_003232385.1 bacterium | reverse complement strand
TTATAAGTTCTTACGGCTGCGGGAACAGCACGGGATTCTCACCCGTTTCCCTTAAACTTTTAAGATAAAATTTAAATAAGCTATTTGCTTATTTTTTCAAGGTTACCATTAAAAATATAAAAAGTCAAACGATATTGCATTGCCATTTTAATATTGTCCGGAAAACAATTAGATATTTTTAGCCGGAAATATCCTTCTTTATTCGTTCATATTCCTCTTTTGTAATTTCTCCCTTAGCGTAACGCTTATTTAATACGTCTAACGGGGATTCCGAATGATCATGGCGGCGGCTATAATACTCATGATCATGCCTGTGTTTATAATGGTGTCTCCCCCTTAACAAACCGCCGTGACCGAAAACTATATAAACTACGATTAATATTGCTATTATCCAGATGATCGGAAATATCCACATTCCTATTCCCCAAAAAAAATGAGATCCCATATTGTATTCTCCCGATATTAAAATATATTAACATGAACTCGTAAAAAATTATTTACAATTTTAACATTACCGCCGTTTCGTCACAATCCGGAAATTTAACGCAATTTAGACAATCGCTCCATATTTTATGGGGCAGTTCGGATTTGTCGATAACGCTAAAACCTAATTTATTAAAGAATTGAGGCTTATAGGTGAGGGCGAGAATGCCTGTTATTTGAAAAAACCTTGCCTCCTCAATACATTTCTTTACGAGCTCGGTCCCTATGAGTTTTTTTGTATACGGCCCTTTTACGGCTAAAGACCTTATTTCGGCAAGATTTTCCCACACTATGGTAAGTGCGCATGCCCCTATGATATTGTTTGAGCCCGTTTCGTCGTAATTTTCTATTTCGGCAATATAAAAATCCCTCAAATGTTCATATATATCGCTCATTGAACGCGGAAGCATTTCTCCCGCCTTAAAATATTCAGAAAAAAGGACGTAAAGCGGCTTTACGTCGCACATTAGCGCCTTTCTTAAAATAACCTTAAAAATATTGCCGGCGCCGCTGTTTTCATTGCGATAACTATCCCCCTGCAAATTTTTTAAATCATGCTTAATTTCTATTTCGGAAGGATAAAAGATAGAACCTCCCCCTCCTTCATACCTTTGCCTGCCGGTCTTATACAATAAAACCCCTCCTTTTAAGGATTTCTCTTGCGTGTCTGATTGCGGCCTCGCCCTTCGTATCGCCGGAAAGCATCCTTGCTATTTCTACGACCCTTTCCGAAAAGGAGAGTTCCTTTATCCTTGTATATGTTTTTTCGTTTACAACCTCTTTATAAACGAAAAAATGCTTATCCGCAAACGAAGACACTTGCGCAAGGTGAGTTATAAGAATTACCTGATTAATCTTAGAGATAGATTTAAGCGTCTCGCCAACAAAATTTGCGACATCTCCGCCTATGCCTGCATCTATTTCATCAAATATGAAAGATGCCGAGTCCCTTTTTGTATTTAAAATCTTAAGTATACATAAACTGACTCGCGAAAGCTCACCGCCTGAAGCGGCTTTCGACAAAGGCTTCGGGCTTTCGCCGGGATTTGCCGAAAACATAAAAACGCACTTGTCCAAACCGGTCTCGAAAAAACCCTCTTCAAACGGCTGCATGGTCAGCTCCATCTTAAAAACAGGCTTAATCCCAAGGAATAAAAGTTCATTTTCTACCTCTTTTTCCAAGATAACGACGGCTTTCACTCTCCTGTCGTGCAAATCATTAGATACTTTGAGAAATCTTTCCTTTAAATCCCTTAAATCCGTCTCCAACACGGAAACCCGTTCTTCTAACCCGGACATATCGTTCAATTCTTTTTTAGCTTTATCGTAAATATTTAAAAGCTCTTTTAAATCGGATGCGCCGTATTTGCTTTCAACGCTTATTATATTGTCTATTTTTAGTCTTAATGCGTTTAGTCTTTCTTCGTCAAGTTCAAAACAAGAATATTTTTCCAATGATAAAAGAATATCGTCAAGCAAAACTTTAACGGTCTCTGAATTTTTAAACTCCTCTTTTCGTTTAAAATTTGAATCCAGCTCCGATAACTTGGCAAGATTAGATATTAAGGGGTTTAGATTCTTTAATATGCCGTATTCCTCGTTGTCTATAAGATTTATCGAAGATAAAATATTGTCCTTTATGCTGTTAATGTTTTCAAATCTTTTAAGCTCTTCCCTTATAGCGTCGTCATCATTTTCGCATTTTATTTCAAGTTTTTCAACATCACTCGTAATATATGAATTAATAATCTTTATTCTTGATATCTCATCTATCTTTTGTTTTATATCCTTTCTTTCCGTTTCTTTACGCTTTATTTCATTATAAAGCCCTGCGATTAATACCGATAATTTTTGATTTTGAGCAAACTCATCCAAAAAAGCCAGCTGACTATTCGGGTCTATCAGAAAACGCCTGTCGTTTTGTCCGAATATTTTTATCAAGCTTTCACTAATCCGCTCCGGTGCATTTTTACCGACCGGCTCATTGTTTATAAAATATTTACTCTTTCCGGTACTCGCAACCGTTCTTTTTATAATTATATCTTCGACACCTTCCGTTTCAATACCTATTTTTTTAAGAATATCCGATAAATCAGCTCTCGCATCTCTATTCTCCATATCAAACAATGCGCTTACGGAGCCTTCTTTCTCACCGGTTCTTATTATACCAGACCCTTTCACCCTTCCGAATAAAAAATTTATTGATTCTATTATGATACTTTTTCCGGCCCCGGTCTCACCGCTCAAAACGTTCAGTCCGGCGCAAAAATCTATCTCTAAATAATCTATCGTGGCAAAATTTTTTATATATATTTTTTTTAACATTGCCCGAAACGTTTCATTGAAATTTACCTTTGCTATCAGACCTATTACCAGTTCAATTTCGTTCTCAATATATTCCAGTAATCGTAGTCCAAAGATACGGACAAAAAGACCTTTAATGCGCGTTTCTTGATTATTACTTCATCACCGTCTTTAAGTTTCATACCGTCTCTGCCGTCGGCTGATATAAAAATATCTCTTTTCTGCGGTAAAATTTTTATTTTCAACGTGCATGGGCTTATTATGAGCGGTCTGTTGGAAAACGTATGCGGACAAATCGGAGTCAAAATAAAAGCGTTTATGTTCGGCTGGACTATAGGCCCGCCTGCCGATAAAGAATAGGCGGTGGAACCGGTAGGAGTACTGACGATAAGCCCGTCCGCCCTAAAATCGTTAAGCCAAACATCGTCGACATAAACGGTCAAATCAATAACCCTTGCGTGAATACTTTTTTCTCTTGCTATAGTTGCTTCGTTTAAAGAAACTAATTGCTTCACGGATTTGCCCCTTCTAAATACCTCAATATCCAACGCCATTCGGGGAACAAATTCAAGCGAACCGTCTAAAAAACTATTAACCGCTTCTTTTGTTTGACGCTCCGGGATTTCCACAAGGAAACCCAAGGTTCCGAAATTTATCCCTATAACCGGTACCGCAAGTGGAAAAATATTTCCTAAGGTAATTAAAAGAGTTCCATCTCCGCCGCAAACCACGACAAGACCCACATTATCGACATCGGCGGCGGTTATATCCATACTTGGCCTTACCGATCCCTCGATACCGTTTAGCTCAAACAACCTACAAACATATTTTGCCGACTTTAACGCTTCTTCGGCGTCTTTTTTATAGGAAATGAGAACTCTTCTAATATTTTTATTAAATTCCGATGCAAACATTAAAATTGTTTAATTTCTATCCGCGAGCCTTAGTTGCATTTAATAATCCGCCTTCTTTAATTATCTTGACCTGCCTATCGGTCAAATTATACTTAAACTTATATTTCTCGTTATCTTTAGTCTCATTTATAAATACGACAGGCTTACGATCGTTAAGTTCTTTTAAAATATCTGGTGCCTGGAGTTTATCTCCCTGCCTTATTCTATCATAATCGGAAGGGTTTTCAAATATTAGAGGTAAAATTCCGAAATTAATAAGGTTGGCAAAATGAATTCTCGCAAAAGACTTTGCTATAACAGCCTTTATACCTAGGTACATGGGCGCAAGCGCGGCATGCTCCCTGCTGGAACCCTGCCCGTAGTTTTCACCGCCAATTACAAAACCGCCTTTTTCCTTTAATGCCCTTTCCGAAAAAGTAGGGTCGATAGACTCAAAAACATATTTTGATATCGCAGGTATATTGGACCTTAAAGGGAGTATCTTGGAACCCGCAGGCATTATATGATCGGTAGTAATGTTGTCCCCGACTTTTATGAGAACCTTCCCTGTTAACGATTCCGAAAGTTTCTGCCGTATGGGGATAGGTTTAATGTTGGGGCCCCTATAGACCTCGATCCCTTCAGGATCGGTAGCCGGCGAAAGTATCATGGAATCGTCTATATAAAACTTTTCGGGCATCTTAATTTCAGGGGCTTTTCCAAGGCTTCTCGGATCGGTTATATGCCCCGTCAATGCGGATGCAGCGGCTGTCTGCACAGAGACGAGATATATTTTTGCGTCCTTCGTTCCGCTTCTGCCTTCGAAATTACGGTTAAATGTTCTTAGGGAAATTGCACCCGATCGCGGAGCCTGACCCATACCTATGCACGGACCGCATGCGGACTCAAGTATTCTGGCACCCGACGCAATAATATCGGCAAGGGCACCGTTTTCGGCTATCATCTCAAAAACCTGCCTTGAACCCGGAGATATCACGAGGCTGACATCCGGATGGACCTTTTTGCCTTTTAATATTCCGGCTACGGTCATCAAATCGGAATAAGAAGAGTTAGTGCAGCTTCCTATGGCAACCTGGTCAACCTTTATATCCTGTAATTCACTTACCGCAGCAACCTGGTCCGGCATATGCGGCTTGGCTGCAAACGGTTCCAATGAGCTCAAATCTATATTTATGACTTCGTCGTAAATTGCATCTTCGTCCGCGGCAAGAGGGACATAATCATTTATCCTTCCCTCCGCTTTTAAAAATTCCATAGTTTTCTCATCACTGGGAAAAATAGACGTAGTAGCCCCAAGTTCGGCACCCATGTTGGTGATAACCGCCCGTTCCGGTACAGTCAAACCCTTAACGCCCTCACCGCCATACTCGAAAATCTTTCCTACGCCGCCCTTTACCGTAAGCCTCCTTAACAGCTCAAGTATTACATCCTTAGCGGAAACCCAGTCTTTAAGTTTTCCGGAAAGCATTACCAAAACAACCTTGGGAACGGTCATATAAAATGCCCCCCCACCCATTGCAACGGCAACGTCTAACCCTCCGGCTCCTATGGCGATCATCCCGACCCCTCCGGCAGTCGGAGTATGGCTGTCCGAACCTAAGAGCGTCTTCCCCGGAATACCAAATCTTTCTAAATTAACCTGGTGGCAAATTCCATTGCCGACTCTGGAATAAAATATACCGTATTTTGCCGCAACCGTTTGAAGAAACCTGTGATCGTCGGCATTTTCGAAACCGGTTTGAAGAGTGTTGTGGTCGTTAAAACTAACGGATAAGTCGGTTTTGACCTTAGGCGTTCCTATGGCTTCGAACTGAAGATATGCCATGGTACCGGTAGCATCCTGAGTAAGCGTTCTGTCTATTTTTATCGCAATCTCATTACCGGCCTTTCCTTCTAAATCGCCCTCTACAAGATGTGCGCTTAAAATTTTGTTTGTCACACTCATTCCCATAAATTAAATCCCTCCTTAATTAATTAATGTTAATATTAAAATAGAAAATTATCAATAATTATTTTATGCATGAAAATTAAGCATATGCCGCAGGCGCTTTAATGAACTACCTTCAAGAGTATCCCTATAAGGGCAATAAACACGCCTACGACAGAACCCACTATCGCCCCGTTTATCCTTATATACTGCAAATCATTACCTATTTTAGATTCTATTTGACTCGTCAATTTTTTATGGTCTAAACTTTCCAAGTATCTCCGTACTAATTTTCCTATTACGGCATGGTTAACTTTCATTGCATATACGGTTTTTCCTCGAAAAAAACTATTAATTTCGTCACTTTTCTGCAAAGCCTCGCCGCGAATCAAATTTAAACCGTAATCAAATTTTTCCTTAAATAAACTTTTATTGAGTATGTACAGCTTATTATTTTCTATTATCATCTTAACGATATTCAAACCGGCGGCAATAAGCCAATCTTTGATCGGTTTGTCAAATTGGCCTATAATGTCATCGCCTTCGGATTTTACAAAATCTAATAACCGTTTCTTTATGAATCCTTTTCCTTCGCCGCCATCCAAATAATTTATCAAATAGCCTTTTAATCTGTCCGAGTTTTTATAAATAATGTCTTCTACGCCATTCAATATCTGATTACGCGTTCCCTCCTCCGGATTATCGACGAAATTTAAAACATAATCCCTTATCTTTATCCGCGTATCGTTTGACGGGTTGCTTTTTATGTCTCCGATATAGCCCTTCATTCTTGCGATAATTTCGTTAGATAAAAGCTCAATATCTAAGACATTGGTCTCTTGGGCGACAAATATCATAATTTTTTTCATGAACGAGTCGTCCTTATATTTTTCTATTACTTCTTTTATGTGTCTTCTCAGTAACGGCTCATTTTCATCTATGGTCAAATTGACAAAGTCGCACAAACTAACCACGATATTATCGAAATTATCATTTATTATTTTTTTTCCGGAAACGCTTACGGAGTTCAAGATCTCTTCGGATGACGACTCTATAATATCTTTTACCGCAACCCCCGTATTATATTCTGATATGTAATTTTTAATGTAATTTACTAAAATTTCATAGGTTTTATCAAAATCATCCCTTTCTATAAACAACGTTATGCCGTTAATAATCCTTGCCGATAAATCATTAAATAAATCCTCGTTCAACGCCCGCCCAATTTTATCGTTTACAAACCGATTAAACTTATCCGTTTTAGAATATTTCAAAAACTTAATAAGATATTTCCGCGAGTAAAATATCAGCTTTTTATTATATTTATCCTTTTCTAAGGTTTTTACGATAATGCCGTAAAAGTCTATTTTATTTATCTCCGCCCCGAGAAAATTTTTACCGAGCCACGTATCGTTAACCGTACTGCTTACCGTGTTTATAAGTTTTTCCCTGTTATTTTCGATAATATTAGTGTGAGGAATAGGGAGATTAAGCGGATGCCTGAATAAAGCGGTAACCGCAAACCAGTCTGCAATTCCGCCAATCAACGCAGCCCCGGAGGCTCTTCTGAGTATATAAAACCATACGTCCGACACATTGACTAAAAAAGTACTTATAAAAATGAGAAAAGCAATTAAGAGAAAAAGATTCGCAAGAACCTTATTGTCGTGTTTCATTATAGCGCCCCCTTAGTAAATAATACTGCCGGCACCGTTTTTAAGAGAATTACAAAATCAAGTTTTAACGACCAGTTGTCGATATATTCCAAGTCTAATTTTACCCTGTCGTCAAAACTCAGCCTGCTTCTCCCGCCAACCTGCCATAGGCACGTGATACCCGGCTTCATGGAAATTCTTCGCCTTTGTCTTATCGAGTATTTTTCGACCTCATCCGGCATCGGCGGGCGGGGACCGACAAGGCTCATATCCCCCCTTAAAACATTATAAAGCTGAGGGATTTCGTCCATGCTCGTCTTCCTTGAGAATCTCCCTATCATTGTAACCCTGGGGTCATCCTTAAGTTTTATCTCTATGCCGTCTTTACTGTATTTTTCTATTAAAACGGACCTAAGCTCATCGCTACCGGTATACATTGTTCTAAATTTATAAAACGTAAAAAGCCTTCCGTTTTTCCCGACCCTTTTGCTCTTATACAGGACATGCCCCTTAGATGTTAATTTAATCAAAATTGCCGTAATTACCGCCGGTATAAAAAATATTATTATTGCGATAATAGAACCGGATATATCCATAAGCCTTTTTATAAAAAGTCTGATTTCGTCCTCGGGGGCGGTATAGAAGGAAATAACGGGGTACCCCCCTATTTTTTCAAAGGCAATCTTGGAATATTTAAACGGTATAAAATTGCTTATAATCTTGACCGTTATCCCTCTTTCTTCAAGGAGAAGGGTTATGTCTCTTATGTCTTCTATTTCATCGCCTTTAACGTTAAATATTACCTCGTCTACCGCATTATTTAAGACAAAATAGTCTAAGTCGACTAAATCCTCTTTTTCCATTTCTTTAATAAGTTTTATTCCAAGATATTCCTGGGATTCAATCGACTCTTTGAGGTTTATGCCGCTTACCTTACCGGCGGGATCGCCGTTAACGAGCACGACGTTTCTCATGGAATAGCCGCTTCTTTTTAGGCTTTTTACGAGTTTTCTTCCGGTATAATCTGCCAAAACTAGCGATAAGAATGAATAAACCGCAAAATATCCTATAAAAAGTCTTGAAATATATGTTATTTTAAACATGAATAAAACGGCGTAAATTAAAAATACCGCTATGACCGTTATTTCAAAAAACCTTGGAATATCGGCCTTAAAATCCTTAATATTAAGGTTCAAATACATTCTAAAAACAAAAAGAAGAAGATAAAAAATAATACCGATAGGTATTAAAAGCCAGAGATAGTCCGCAATACCGTATAACTTATAACCGATGATCAGAGGGCTTATCAAATCATAGGTCGTAAATGCAATAAAAAAACTTCCGCACAAAAAAATGAGGCTCAAAATATAAAAATATTGCGCAAGGATTTTACTTCTCTGTGATAGCATTTTTTAGTTTTAAAGATCCTTTAATTTTAGTTTTGATTGACGAGGGGGCAGTAAGACCGCAGCCGCAAATACAGCCAAGAAAAAAAACCACAGGTTTGTAATCTCGTCGTTAGACATATTGGAAACCCCGACGAAAGAGCCGTAAAAAACTATATCGGCGCCGAGCGTCATTGCTGCTATTTTTAACTTAAATCTGTCATCTGTATTCATAAAAAGTTTAAGGGGCTTTTTTAAAGCAAGAAAAAAAAGCCACATTAATGCGATAAAACTGAATATTCCGGTCTCTGCCAAAGTCTGCATATAACCGTTTTCCGGCCAGTTATCATATAGGTCGTAAATTTTTTTGCCGGTTTTAGGATTATAATACCACGGAAAACGGACATCTTTATGCCCGTCAAAATATTTAGAGAATGCTCCAACCCCCACGCCTGTCAGCGGAAATCTCTTAAATACCGCCCATGCTGATTCTACTAAAGCGATATGGCTTTCTATATCGCCGTGATGCCTCAGCTCAAGTTTATAAACTTTAGGGTTAAACATAGAAAAGATTCTGCCTTTAAATGTTTTAGAGACGGAAAAAAAGCCTATATTTAAAACTAAAATTAAAACTAATACTATTAAAAAAAGTCTTTTAGACTTTAAATACATCAACACAAAAATCGCAGGTATAATGCCTATCCATGCCGACCTTGCCTTTGATAGCACAATATCGAAAAATCCCGCTAAAACGATAATACCGAATACGGCATTCATCGCAAATGAAGCTGCCTTTTTCCTTAAATATTCATGCCTGCCGTCATCCTGTTTGGTAAAATTTACAAGGTAATAAGCTATTATAGCCGTCAAACCGTATGAAACCTGAACAGGAAAACTCGTCCAATTGCCTGTAAGTCCCGTTAATCTGCTCGGAGAATTAATAGCGTTTATAAAGAGCCCTTGAAAAAAACCGTGAATTATTGCTATGCTTATCGAAAAAATAAAGGTATTGACCATAAAATCTATTCTTTTCTTTGTGCTTAAAAGACCTACCGCCGCAAAAAAGAACATAACGAAATAAACTATTTCGCCGCCTTCGTTAATACTGCCTCCAACGCTATGCGTCCATAAGAGAGAGGCTGTTACGATACCGCTGTATATTAAAATAGGTATATTAAAACCCGTCTCGGGTATCTTAGCGTCCCTTTTTGCTATCCTATAAGCAATGAAAAAAATAATGGCGCCAACCATACCGAAAATAGCAAACTCATCCTTAACGGGTATAAAAAGCGCAAATAAAAAAAGCCCGAACAGCCCCGCCTTTTCAAAAAAATCGCTCAATCCCGGCTTTTTTATCGCAAGCAAAACTAAAATAGCGCAAGACAGCAATATCGATATTATTTTAACCAAAAGTAAAGAATTTAACTCCAACGTCCCCGTTTTATACTGTAAAATAATACTTGTTATTTATAATAAAGAATAATAAACATCTTCATAAGCTTTAGCCGAATCGTCCCAGCCGGAGCACTTATTCGCGGAATTAACGACAAGAGAGCGCCATTTTCCGATATCGCCGCTTATGTAAAAACCGTATAATTTATCCAATGCCCATGAAATGCCGGTCGCATCTACGTATTTAATAAGTATTCCGGTCGGTTCTTCAATATTCTCGTCCGAGATATCGGAAACCGTATCGTGAAGCCCCCCTGTATCTCCGGCTGCAATCACACATCCATATCTCATGGCTATCATCTGCGATAACCCGCACGGTTCAAATTTGGAAGGCATAACAAAAATATCGGATGCGGCATATATTCTATGAGATAACGCCTCGTCGTACTTTCCTATCCGAGCATACACCCTATCCCCGCAAACCTCCGACAAACGACTTGCTTTTCTCTCAATATAATCCTCGCCGCTTCCGAGTATAACAACCTGAAACGGAAAATCGTTCCAGTTAAAAAGCGCATCGAGAAGCTCGTTTATACCCTTCTCTTCGGCTAACCGGCTTACTATTCCTATAAGAGGAAAAGGAACTCCGTCTTTATCTGTCTTTACCGGCATGGAGATTTCTGAAAGAAGTGCTCTTTTATTTTTAAGTTTAAAATTTTTCCACTCTTTATAACTCTCAAGATTATACCTGTTTTTTCTCAAATTTAAATTATAATATATAAAATTGTCGGTTTTCGGATTCCAATAGTCCAAGTCTATCCCGTTGAGTATCCCCTTCAGCCTGCCTTTATCCTTAAGGTTTTTTAACTCTCCGTCAAGCCCGAAACCGAAACTATGAGTAGTAATCTCGGATGCATATGTGGGACTTACCGTAGTTAAAGCGTCGGAAAGTTTAATCCCGCCCTTTAAACTGTTAATTGTCCCGAAATGTTCATAGGCAAAAGACGAATTATATTTAAAATCTAAACCGATGTCGTAAAAATCATCGATACCGTAAACCCCCTGATATCTGAGATTATGGATAGTAAAAACTAAGGCGGGCCTCAGTCCCTTTGCATTTATGTGTCTACTTAACTTTGTACTTAAGACGCCGGTTCCTTCTACATGCACCCTTTTGTCGCCTAACGTCTGCCTGACAACCGCAGGAACAAAGCCTCCCGACCAATCATGAGTGTGAACCACAAGCGGAATCCCCAATATCTTCATAGCGTAAACCGTTCCGTGAGCAAGCATCGCAAAACGCCATAAATTATCCTTGTATCCTTTAGCACCGCCGTGTGCTCCGTAAACCTCTTCACGATTAAAAAAATGCCCCTGTTCTATTAAAACTAAAGGAATGCCGCCCGAAGCAAAACCGGTCTTAACTCCGAATTCAAATGGAATTTCCCCAAAATTTACCCTTCCGGCGGGATAGCTTTTTTCTACTTCTATCAGGTCTTTCGGAATTATATTTTTATAATAGGGGATAACAACCCGCACGTTTACCCCTGCTTTTAGCAGCGCCTTAGGCAGACTGCCCATTACGTCACCCAGTCCGCCGGCTTTGACTAAGGGTGCCATTTCCGCTCCGACAAACCATACTTCGTTGTTGAACTGTCCCATTTTTTATCCGTCCCATTTCTGTACGGTTCTATTAATTAAAACCGGACCTTTCTACCCGGCAATCAAGCCGTATGGCCTTCAATATTTTCTATATTTATTATCATTATACTACTAAAATCCTCTTCCGGCGTTAAATTAAAGCTATATTCCAACTCAACCCCCTGAAAAATACGCTCAAATCCTTTTTCGGATAATGAAATAGTAGTTACCGGCCTAAGAGCAAGGTTATATTTTTCCAAAAACTCGCCCGATGCTCGATGTTTTACGGTAATCTTTCCGCCCCAAAAAGAATCGCTTATACATACAATATTGTCCGTATCGACATTAAATTCTTTTTCGATATAGTTGTTCAATCCCCTCACTTTGCCGCCGACGTTAACATTTACCGCCGGACCGCTTCCTCCTGGAACGGCGAACCTCAAAATAATCCGTAAAATCCCTTTAATCCCGGGCTTAGAAGCCAATAGAATGTCGATTGAACTACCTATCTTTATACTTAAGTTCGCAAAAACTTTATTAGGATTATCGCCTAATTTCAAGGCGTCTTTTAAAAAACCCGGAGCCTTAACGGAAATGGATTTATTAACCTCGTCTTCTTCTATAAATTCGTTTTTAAAGCAGAGCCGGCCGGCGTTAAACGTCATCTCTAATGCCGGAAGCAAATCCGAATATACTTTTAAGTCCGATTCCGACAAATCTGAGGGATATTTTACCCCTTTATGAATCGTCTGGGGCGGGGTTCCGCCGCGTTCCTTCGTATTCCCTTCAGCTTTGCCCTTAAACTTTGAAATATCATACTCGTCATGAAGACAAAAAACATCCCCAAGCGGTTGAATTAAGCCCTTTTCCATATAATCCAACGCAAGAAACGAGCCTGAAGACGGTTTATATATTATAAGCCAGTAATCATTAGAGAGCAAAATCTCCTTCTCTCCGTCCATGTCGAAGTCGTATAGCTCTCTTTCTATACATTTTTTAATCCCGTCTTTATACAATACGTACGATTCTATAAGGGCCTTGCGGATAGACCTTCTAAGATGCGGGAGATAAATTCCGCCGAATACCCCGTGCCAATATGCATCGTTAGCCTGAGATTTTAAGAGTTCTTCCGATGCTTCTTTAAGATCTTTGCGATACGTCTTAGCCGCATAATCTATTTTACGACTTAAATGCAACATTCTTTTGTGGAACAAATTTGCTTCCGGATACCTTGTCAAAAAATTATGCCATATCCCGCCGCACAAAGGCGCCGATGAATCTTTGGATTTCATAACCTCATAGTAATGTCTTTTTTTTGCCGGCAGCGTCCACTCACCCATTTCTCTATAACTCGAAGCAGGCAAATATACAGGTGTTCTTTCGGTTGTACTACCTATAATACGCGATGGGAGCTCAAATTTAACCGGCGGATTATTGTCGCCCGAGTTTATTAGATTTATAAAATTATCTAACCAGCCTTTTTTGTCGTCTTTACCGTAAACCCATTCATAAGTATCCGGCCATCCCCCCATTTTTTCGCCGTCGTCGAACATAACGGAAAGGGCGGACAACCTTCCGTTTACATATAGAACCTCACTTAGAGACTCGTCCGGTTCGGCAAAAGGAAGCTTATACCGCAATCTCTCGTGTATAGGAAAAAGGTCTAAGAATTCCCCGTTATATTCCGTCCTAAAAATATTATCTATGCCGTCCCCCGATATGCCTGCCTGAAAAAACTGAACATCGTCCAAAAAGGCGTAATTTAACCCTGCATTCGTTAAATCTTCAATTATATCTACTTGCCAGACACGCTCTGTTATCCATGCCCCTTCCGGATATTTTCCGAAAAGTCTTTTTAATGCCCTATTGAGCATCTCAAGCTGCTTCATTCTGTCGCCTTGCGGTATAGAAGCAAGTACGGGTTCATAATAGCCGCCACCGATTAATTCTATTTCTCCCCTTTCAACCCCTGCGGCAATGATCTTTATTAATTCAGGGTCGTTTTTTTCCCACCATTCGAGGAGCACACCCGAGGCATGAAAACAAAAATTTACATTATATTGCGCAAGCATCCTTATAAGGGGACTGTATGATTTTTCATGGATCTTCTTAAAAACGGAATCAAAATTTCCGATGGGTTGATGACAGTGAAAACCTAAGATAAAGTTAACCATTATATTATTGTTAGTGCCCCCTTTGCATAATTCCGCCTATTTCCGCTATACTTTTTTTTGTGGATGATAGAGACTCCGATATATATTCAGGGACCGGTTTGCCGGATATGATATAAATCTTTTTTAAAAGATTCCTAAATATCTTCTCCATGGAGGATTGAGAAGAAAGCGGGCTATCCTCTCCAAGCCACCAGAACCAGTCCGACCCCTCTGCCGCCATAAGATTCTTAAAGCCGGCTTCGATATTTCTCTTACTGATTTTTTTATTATTAACAGAATCTAAAAACTCGTTCTTTGCCTCGTTTAACATTATCCATGCTTTATTTTTTCGTTCTTCGCCCACCCACATCCTTAAATTTCCGTTTACCCATGAACCCGGTATTATTCCGTCAAGCTTAAAATAGTTGTCCGCCGTATCAGGTTCACAAATTGCCAAAACTTCATCTATCAGTAAAGGGTTTATTTTAACGGATGAACCGATTAAGGAATAAAGATCATTTAAAAAATAAAAGCCGTTCTCGTAGTAATATTCCCACGCATTCTCCCCGTCTAATATAACGGAAACTATAGACCCTTTATCAAAATCATCTATGGAGTTAAGTTTATTTATTAAATCGTTAGCCGCATCGTCGCCGCGCCACGCCCCATAGGTAAATCCGATCAAGTCCGAAAGTCCGGAATCTCTGAAAATTATCTTAAGACCGGTATCTTTCCAAGCGTAAACCCTGTAAAGCGGCACGATATCTTTTCCTCTATTAAACACGGGTTTGTGAACATCCATGCCTACGGATGAAGAGAGAAGTTCCTCGCCGCTTGCACAAATATTTATTCCGTATTCATTAAAAATATCAAGCGATTCCGAGGATATGGCTCCTTCGGAAGGCCATAATACCCTGATATTGCCACCATTGGGTTTTTGACTGTAATAATAGTTCAACGAGTCCATATGCCTTCTTGCGCTTTTATCTCCCTCTTCATACCTGTCCATACGAACCGGCTCATAAGCAGTGTCCGTCATCTGAGCTGCAATAGCCCCGCTATGGACGTCTAAAAGAAGGGGCATAATAGGGTGGTAATGCGGGGAAAGAGTAATAAAATATCGTCCTTTTTCTTTTAAGTTTAATTCATTGAGTTTATTCTTCTCAAGAAAATCAGGATATTCAGGAACGGAAGAGGGAGCAATACCCCCTTTTATTCCCGGAAAACCGTAAAGCGTTAAGCCGTATTTCATCCACTTAAGAAGCCTTTCGAGAAGCATTCTCCTGTCTTTCAAGGTATAACCGCTTCCCTTGGCGATAAGGAACGAGATAACGGGGTCGTATCTTTTTATCCATTCGCCGCACCACGCAAGATGAAACCAGACGCAAAGGTCAAAGTAAAAGCGGTCGTTCAGGTAATAAAGGTTCGTTTTAGACGACGCAATATCATATAGCCTTTTATAATCATCAAAACGGCAAACCGTCCGTTCATAATTTACCCATCTATAATGGACCGACATCCATGATTTAGTATCCTCGTCCAATTTTTTAAGGAGCAACGGTTTCAGGAATGGGTCCGGCAATGCATGAGCCGCTTTATTGGGAAATACTTCGCCAAGCGCCCTTTCTACATGATAATTATAATCCTGCCACTCGTCTATCAAGACCGGAGTGATGTTAATATTCGCCTTCATGCCCGGATTTGCAATTATGTTTAAAGGCATGTCTATGTAGTCTTTTATGGCATGCAGATAAACCCACGGGAGCATAAACTCGCCGTTTATATCCCTATAATCGGGTTGATGCATATGCCACCATAGTACTAAATTCATCTAATTTACGATTCCTTCCTGAAAGGCTAACATATGTTTTTTCCGTATAGGACTCTTGCATCTAACCACGGAAATAAATTGTCCTTTTCCGATATATCGTCAAACCAATCTGCATTAAAGGACTCTTCTCCAATTGACATCAGAATGCACCGTTTGGCTCTAACAAGATGTGACTTGACCCTTCTCTCCGCATAACTAACGGCTTGTCCGGTAGTAAGCATAAACGACCAGTCGCTGGATTGGGCCAAAACAAGCTCTCTTGCGGCTTGATTCAAAACTTTGGGATATTTTACATTATTATAACCGTTTTTGCAAATATCTATTAACTTTGATGCTAGATCCGATAAAAAGGGCTGAATTATATCGTTTTTTTCGTTAAGCCATACCTCTGAATATCCCCCGCCCCCCCATGACGATGATGCCGGCTGAGCAATAAATATACCCTTCTTTCCGTTATTTTCGTTTATCTCTTTCAAGATATGCAGTGAAAAAGATGGTCCGACAGCGCCATATTTTTTAAGCAATCCGTCGAGCCCGGTAAGCGTGTAATCGGAAACATCTTTTGCCTTTGCCGATTTAATAAATTTATTTTCGTTCATTCTTCTAAAAACGGCTTCAAGCCACCACGGACCCTCGAACCACCAGTGGCCGAAAAGCTCCGCGTCATACATAGATACTATGATAGGCTCATCAATAAATTCTTTTAAATAACCCGACTGAATCTCCCTGCGATAAACAAACTGTCCTCCATGCTCATAAGCCTTACGCTTAGCCGCTGAGGGCCTGTAAGCCTCTTTATAACTGCCTTTTCCGGTAATTGCATAATACTTAAGCCCCGTAAACGTCTTGATACTTCCGTGCCGAAGCGGCGTAAGATGCGGCAAGTCTAAATCAAAACCGACATCTCTGTAAAATTCCCTATAAATCGGAGTTCCGGGGTATCCTTCCTTTGAGGACCAGACCTGCCTTGAACTCTCCGGATCACGTCCGAACATAACGACTTTAGAAGGGGAAATGACGGGAGAAAAACATCCGTTTATCGGCGTAGGCTTTGCCATTTCTATGCCGTGCTGATCTAAAAACGTATAATAAAGTCCATATTTTCTAAGAATTGCATCGAATCCTTCCGTATAACCGCATTCAGGCAGCCATATTCCCTTCGGAGTAATACCCAGTATATTTTTGTGAGCATCCACGCCCAATTCAATCTGCGCGGCTATCGCCTCCGGTTCCCCAACCATAGAGATTAAAAAAGCATGGGTAGCCGCCGATGTTATTATATCCAAGTGCCCTTTATTAAAATGCTTAATAAACTCTCCGATGAGATATTTTCCGCCACCGATTTTTATTTTTTCGTACCAATTTTCATATCTACGCCTGTAAAACAACGTCACGGGATGAAAATCAGGGTCTCCTTCCGTTCTGAAAGCCTCCTCGCCCAAAACCTTTAGACGTATTCTTACATAGTCCTTTAACCTCTCAGACAATAAATCATCGTTCATCATGCTTAAAAGAGTAGGTGTAAGGGATATAGTAAGGTTATAGGGCACGTTATCGTTTTCGAGATTGTCTAAGGACTCCAATATGGACAGATATGTCTCCGTAACCGCTTCAAAATACCATTCTTCCTCTAAATATTTAGAGCTTTCCGGATGCCTCACAAAAGGGAGATGAAAATGCAAAACAGGCAACCATTTCCCCGCTTTATCATTTTTGCCGTTCACTTTAAATTTCTCCTTTTCAGTCTTAAATCTTATATAACGTCATTCATTTATGCCGACACCGGAACTCGTAAAATCAACGGGAAGAGCCCTACTTCCATATATGTTTTCGGTGGCACCTATGAGAACTGTTTTTTTCGGTATTTTTCTTTTAATATCTAAATTCAATTCGGGCAGTTTTTTTATTAAACAATCCGGTGGCCAAATCGGACTTCTCGCCTTAAAAATAAACTCGTTCTTATCGCCCAGATATCCAATCTCTACCCATGTCTGAGACAATTCAAAATTACCGGAAAAGATAATATATCTGCTGCCGGATAAACCGTCAAGCACCTCGTACCACAGCATATTACTCCCATTATATGCCCTAAGCACAGGTCTCAAAACGGAAAGGACCTGCTTTTTTTGCTTGAACCGCCAGACGACCTGTCTTACGCCGGGTTTTTGAAAGTATATCCTGACCCAATCGTTACGGCTTATTTCCTCCGGTTCGCCGACCTCTAAAACAGGAACATTTTCCGCCGGGCTTAACAGCTTCCAGTTCAAAGAGATTAAATTTACCTGCTCCTCCATATTGTTTTCGGTAACCGTTTTGCAAATTTCGGGTGGTTTAACGGCAAATTCCTCGGCACCTTGAACCGCCTGTTTATTTTTACCTGCTTTGACGGCTTTTATTGCGGTATTTTCGGCTATTTCTTCTTTATTCGGGGATTCTTTACTTTTTTCGGTACTTTTATTGTATCCGCTCATGACTGTTTCCGCAAACTCACCTATTTTCCTGATGTTTTTCGGTTTTATAAATTCGCTTTTTACAGCCTTATGCAAAACAAAATTATAGTTGAATATCTCGAAATGTAATAAATCCGCGCTTTTAGTACGCGTTAAGCTATAATTTACAATATTAACGCCAAAATCTTTTTCCATTTTTATAAAAAACAATCCGGAAAACCCCATAAGCCGTTCTTCACTCAGCTTCGTTGATTTTAATCCTCCGGAAAGCAGAATAAACCCGTCAAAAACAGGGTTAAACAGACTTGAAAGCCTTCTTTTCTTAAACCTTACATTCTCATCCGCCGCCCTTCTTTTTAAATTTTCTACTAATTTTTCTTTCTCTCTTTTATCCGAAACCTTCGTATATATTATTTTATTTGTCTTATCGATTTTTATTCCGGTTTTGTCGATATTAAAAACAATAATAAATTTAAAGCTGCTTTTCATTACCATCGCCTCTTCTGAAATAAATTATTTTTACCCGACGAATGAAGATATTACTATATTAAGTATATCTTGAAAAACTACTTTTTCAATAGTGTATCAAAAAAAATATTGTCTATAAGCCTTACGCCCTTGAATTCTACGGCGGACAACATAATATCGCCGCTGC
>QIJE01000039.1 GCA_003232385.1 bacterium | reverse complement strand
TAAGAAGTAGCGGTATTTATATCCTTTTATATATGAACCTGCTTTGAATTCTTTAATATCCATAAGTACTCCTAAAGTAAAATATACTTTTTCTTATTTTACTTTTAACTCCTAAAGTAAAATATAAATTGTCTTATGTCACTTTTAGCGTTTTGTTTATGAATCGCTAAAGGATTTGTGTTTGGTATTGTGCCGTTTAATAATCTCCCGAATATCATCAATCTTGGTGCTTTTTATCCTAAGGGACTTCAAATCTGCGAATATCTTTAATAGTCACCCGGATTCCTCCTATTTTAGAAAAAACCACCGCTTCGTTTGTTACCGACGGAGAAAACAAGATATCCTCGCAATTTAATTCTTGTCCATGCAATATTCGGGTTATATTTTAACCCTATTCATTCGCACCCATGTCATCGCAAAATGCTGTTTTGCAATGACATGGGTTGTTTTTTAAGCCGTAAACATGTATCATATAACTTAAAAATTATTACGGGGGTATTTTAATGAAAGCCACAGCAAGACATATTTTAGTTAACAGTGAAGAAAAGTGCATGGAAATTAAAAAAAAGATTGAAGATGGGAGCGATTTTGCCCAAATGGCTAAAGAATATTCCACATGCCCATCAGGCCGGCAGGGAGGAGACTTGGGTGAATTTAATCCGGGGCAAATGGTAAGGGAGTTCGATAAAGCCGTATTTGAGGGTGAGGTAGGCAAGCTGACGGGACCCGTTAAAACACAGTTCGGCTATCATCTTATTGAGGTAACAAGCCTCGATAAAAAATAATATAACCTGCTATTTTTGACATTTGATTTTCCGTGCGTCGTCATAAGATCTCTATTGCCTACCGACATCGGCCGGCAATAGAGTAAGTAGTTATGTTTTTTAATAATGGACACACCGCTGCATGATATTCCTTATTTCCATACTAAATACGCTATAAAAATCATCTATACCTGTTATTCATAAAGACGGTCAATGCGAGCACGATAGAGAAGTGCCCACTTGAACCAAAGTATCTTCTACGCTACAAGCCTGCAACAGTTCCATCTTTATCTGCAACTGCCCCGGCGAAAGCAATTTACATCCCTAAATGGCGTTCGGATTTAATACTGACACCATCTAGGGGTAAGATACTAATATTTTTCAACCAAGACCTGAAAATAACTTTCAGCATGACCACACGACGGACATGATGCCGGGGGCTCTGTGCCTTCATAGACATAACCGCATTTTCTGCAAATCCAATAAACCTTCTGTCCTTTCTTAAAGACACTGCTCTGTTCCACATTTTGAAGAAGTTCCTTGTATCTTGCTTCGTGATGAGCTTCTGAAACGGATATTGCCCTGATTCTGACGGACATTTCTTTATGCCCCTCACTTTCTGCAATATCCGCAAACTCAGGATACAAAACCGAAGCCTCAAAATGCTCACCTGCGACAGCGGCTTTTAGATTTTCAGCCGTATCTCCCGAAATTAAAGGTGCGGCAGCTTCCACATTCATCTCATTCAATTTTTCAGTCGATGCTTTGTTCAGCTCATTTGCCATCCTGAAAAACCACTCGGCGTGTTCCGTCTCATTGTCCGCCGTTTCAGCAAAAATAGCAGATATCTGCTCATAACCCTCTTTTCTTGCAATGCTAGAATACATCGTGTACCTATTTCTTGCCTGGGATTCACCCACAAATGCCTTAACTAAATTTTCAATCGTTTTACCCATGATACCCTCCTGATTTATTATGTTATAAATATATCATAAATTTACAAATTGTCAAAGGAAAAAAATTATTATTTGCTATTTTAAGTAATTTATATTACACTTATCGGCATGATGAAAGAAAATTGGATTATAGATATACTGAGATCAAAGGGATTTAAAGTGACTCCTCAAAGGATTGCACTGATAGATACGACATCTAAAGCAGGACATGCCTCCGTTGAGCAGATATATAAGAGTATGAAAGATGGATTTCCTGCAATTTCTCTTACCACTATTTATAAAATTATCGGTATATTCCTTCATAACGAAATTATAAAAGAAATTCATATTGCCGGCAAGAAAAAGATATACGAAATAAAAAAAAGTCCTCATGCTCATCATGTCTGTGCGGTTTGCGGAAGAATATCCGATATTTATATCGATACTAAAGATCTTGTCGGACAGATAAAGAGCAAGGGTTATGAAACGACGAGTCCTGCCATTTATTGCTATGGAATTTGCCCGGATTGCCGCAAATAATCTTGTTTTTTCCTGCAGTGTTTATTTTTTATAGTTCATAACCCAATAATAATACCTGATATTGCAGAGTTTTTTTTTGAGACTAAGCATACCTTGTTTAACATTTTTGTTTTTCAAGTATTGTATTTTTTTTCAGCTACTTTCAGTATTTCATTTTGTAAAGAAAATTAGAAAAAGTTTACATAAATCAAGAAAGTTTTAAAAAAACTTACATCCGCTCACCGAGTATTGGCAGAATTGAAAGGAATAGTGTCCACAATACCGAATGAAATTATACTAATCAATACATTGAGACTTCAAGAAGCGAAGGACAGTTCTGCAATTGAGAATATTATTGCAACGCACGATGATATCTATAAAGCCGGGTTAAATTTGAGTGGGTTTAAATCGTTAAATGCCAAAGAAGTTCAAAGCAGCGGTCTCATAATAACAAAGAAGCATTAACAGAAACATTAAATTCCTTTTTTACATCAACATTAAACTGTTTAATATTAGGAATTTGATATTAACTTGATTGACACATAAGAATACTTTCTGGAGCCGGCGGGGAGAATCGAACTCCCGACCTGCTGATTACGAATCAGCTGCTCTACCTCTGAGCCACGCCGGCAATAAAGATGAAAATATCTACCTACGCAGACAAAAAAGGCGTAAGCGGCTTTAATAATTTACAATGTTTCTTGCACTTTTGACAAAATTCAGTCTATCTTTTCCGTCCTCTATTTCTTCCGATAGACTGTTTATTAAATCTTTGATATTTTTGACATTAAAATTATTGACATCCTCATTTAATTCTTTAATCTTTTCATCGAAAAGCATTGAAGATAATTCCCTTAACGGAATCCAATTTAATTTTAGAAATTATTTCATGAGCCTTAATCGTGCCTCCGGATTTTTCCCCGAGCAAAGAATTAAACACGTCTTCGTCTTTTTTTTGCATAAAATTTTGTTCACCCGAGTCTATCCCCTCGGCAAAAGGCTTCGATGTAATACCCATAAGAGATTCGTTGACAATTTTGACAAACTCGCTTTCTAAATAAGACGTCTCCATTTTAAGAAGATTTACATTGGAATTTTTTTGGCTGACGATAAAAATAAAACCGCTTCCGAAACCGTTTATGATTATATTCATATCTTCGAAATTAAGGTAAAGAGATGATATGTCTATGGAAGAAATGGAATAGGAAGCAAATAGCTTGCTTATTTCAGAAGAAACCTTATTTATTAAATTAGGGGGTATTCCGCCGTCTTTAGTTTCATATCTCAAGACTTCGCCGTCCAAAGAAGACACTGCACAGGCATTTACGCCTGCAATCTTGAGTATTTTATCTATTATACTCTTATCTTTATTATCCATGGGGTCGTAAATCTAAAATATTAAGGGCTGAACATTTATTTATTTTATATATCTTGCAGTAGCTTAACCGCTTCCGTCCTCGCCTTAAGAGGCTGGGTTCCCGAAGACAGCTTGATACTATATAGTATGTTTTTATCATTAATAATTACTTTTTTATAATTATTAGCTTCACATATAGTACTCCTTAAAGCCTCAAAATTTAATATATCCCCTAATTCTTTAGACTGATTATACAGAAATATCGTATCGGCGGATTCAAATTCCGCATCGTCCCCGACGCCTTTTGAATATAAAAGTTCCCCTTCAGGGCTTACAGCAAGAACAGATTCTACGCCTGTAATATTTGCAAGACCCTCGGCGATTTTAGCCACCAATACCGGACTATTTTCTGCATCATTATTCTCAATGACCGAATCTTCCTTATTTAAACCTGCTGCAAGCTTATCGTCGTTTTGATCGTAAAGAATTCCTAAAATTTCGTCAAAGGATTTATTAAGGGTATCTTCCGGAGCATATTCTCCTATGCTTACCTGGATATTAACATGTGCATCGACATCTTTCAATTCTTTAAATACGTCGATATCTCGCACAGACCCCAAGACGGCGCTTGTTATCTTGCCGTTAGTAAAATATATAAAGCCCTGCTTATCTAAGATCTCAAAGGATAATCTTATATTATCAAAACTGCAGAACTGCTCTAATTGGTATTTTATATCCTCTATTACCATACGTTATCATAATAAAAATATCATTAACATAGTATCAAAAAAATATCTCTCATAGAGACACAATATTATTCTATATCTTTATTTTATAGGTTGTCAACTTGAAATAAAATTATTAAAATATATCGACAACTAAATATAATAACTATAAATTATAGAAAATGGCGTCCCCAATGGGATTCGAACCCGTGTTGCCGCCGTGAAAGGGCAGTGTCCTGGGCCAGCTAGACGATGGGGACTTTATAATTTTTAGTATAAGTTATTTATTGTAATATATTGATATAAAAAAAGCAAGGGAAAACGCTTAAAATCCGAGTTCGCTTAATATCGAGTTAACATCGTTTTGTTCCATCTTTTGATTATCGGAAACCAAATCGTTAAATTTACCGTATATTTCTTGTTTCTTCTCAACCGGAAGCTCTTTGGCCTCTACCTCGGAATCTACCAGAACCCTTAAGAGCTTGACCTTCGCTTCGTTTAAAGTATTTTGTATTTTATAAAGTTTCTGCCCGGTAATATCCTGAAAAGAGAGAATAGACAATACGTCCAAAATTTTACTTATATTTTTTTGATTAAGCTCTTTAAGATTAAGCAAGCTTTCCTTGATCTTCTTAACCGGATTAAAACCTATAAGATTACGTAAATTTTTATCTATAACACTCGAATTTTCGTTTATATCGTCTAACAGATTCATTATGTTATTTGCGGCTTTTTCCGTCTCTTTTATAATATCCGAAATTCCGTCCTGAGCAATAGGAATGCTTTCAGAACTTTCTTTAACCGGCTCTTTTAATTCACCTATTTTTTTTGTGGCATCATCCACAACTTTAGCAAGTTTCCTAAGCTCCGTTACCATATCGTCTATCGCCATACTACCTACTCCTTAAATTTTATCAACACTAACTTTTATACACTAATTTCTATAAAAAAACAATAAAAAAATATTTCTCTTGCAATATTAAAATTAATATTATAAGGTAGGTATAATCTACTATGTTATGCAATCCTAAACTATAATCATTTCATGTTATATCTTATCTTTACTTAATTAGATTTGATTGATTATTAACAAAATCTTGCATGGTATTAGAAAATTTAAATAATTTACAAGAAGACTTGTTTCAAAACATCGAAATAAAAGACCTCCTCAATTCGCTTGACGAAGAAGCGGCTATCGTTACCGATAATACAAATAAAATAATTTTCTACAATAATATAGCGTCGATAATGCTGATGGTCGATCTTGAAAATTTTTTACACAAACATATCGAAACGGTTTCCTATTTTGAAAATTTGTTAAAAAAATGCAAGGTGCCAATCAAAATCAAAGACCTCCCGACAGGCTATAAAGTATCGCATATCCATGAAATGAGCGGAAAAGATCATTATTTTGAACATGAAAGGGTAGACATCTATGATGAGACCGGCAAAAATAAGGGCGTGTTATACTTGATCAGGGATATAACGAAAGAAATCAATGTCGAAATGCTCTTATCGGTGGAGGTTAAGGTCGACGGCCTTTCCGGACTTTATAACTTGAGATCGTTCTATGAAGAATTAGAAAAGGAATTGTCTAGGTGCTCTCGATACGGATATGACTTATCCATTTTGTTTATAGATATAAATAACTTTAAATTCTTTAACGATAATTTAGGGCATAAGGCCGGCAACGAGGCCATAAAGCTTTTAAGCAAGGCACTTATCGATTCCGTGAGGAAAAATATTGACACGGTGTATCGATACGGCGGGGACGAATTTACGGTAATTTTACCCAATACTCCGGCAAAACGAGCCGCGATAGTTGCCGATAGGATTTTATCGAATTTCAAAAACAATTTAAAGAAAGACCTAAAATTACTAATGTCCGATACTTCCTGCGATTTATGTTTAGAAAATATTATATTAGACGACGACAATAAAGACTTTAAAGCGATAGGGCTTTCCATAGGCGTAAGCCAGTATAAAAAAGGTAAATCGGCAAATGAACTTATCGTCGAAGCCGATAAAGCAATGTATGCGGCAAAACATGATTTAAAAGAAAACACTAAAATTTCATTTTAAGTTTAAAAGTTTATTCGTAATCCCGTATAATGCCCTCTTAAAAATTTCCCCGACCCAGTGAAACATAATTTTACCGCTTTTCGATATAAAGAATGTTTGCGGTATTTCGTCTATACCTCCATAGCTGTCTATTACTCCGGAATCTGCATATACAACCGGATACGTAACGCCGTACAGCTTAATAAAAGACCTGACTCCCGAGAGATTGTCGTTAACGTTTATTCCTACAACAATGACGCCCTTAGCCGTTTCTGTTTTATAAAATTTTTCCAACATCGGTGTTTCATGCCTGCACGGCGGACACCATGTTGCCCAAAAGTTAATGATTATAACATGCCCTCTATATTTTTCTAATGAAAAATTAGTATATCCGGACGACAAAACATTAAGCACTTTAAGATTGAAATTCGGTGCCTTCTTGAGCCTAACCCCGGCGTTTGCATTCGAGATGCTAATAAAATTTACAAAAATAAAGGCAACGGCAAGTAATAAAACCGTAAAGACAAATACTTTAATTTTGCGAGATTCGATATCAGCCGCTTTAAACATTTTACCCCCACCTTTTATCTATAAATTTTTCTCTTTCATTTATAATATTGTTATTACTAGCTTTCATCTCCTGCTTTTAATTACCCTTTCCATCTCTCTCTTGCACTCTCTTTCTTTTATAGACGCCCTCTTATCGTAAATCTTTTTCCCTTTTACAAGCGCAATTTCAACCTTGGCCATACCTCTTTTTAAATATACTTTTAACGGGACTATGGTGAGATTCTTTTCTTTTGTCTTCCCGTAAAGCCTTAAAATTTCACTTTTATGCAACAATAAAACCCTGGTTCTTAACGGATCTTTATTTTCCCTCGTTGCCTTTTCATAAGGACTTATATGGACATTAAGAAGAAACGCTTCGCTGTCTTTTATTATTACATATCCGTCAGAGAGGTTCATCTTGCCGGATTTTATTGATTTTATTTCCGGACCGTAAAGCGAAATTCCGGCTTCGTATTTCTCTATGATTTCATAAAGAAACGATGCCTTTCTGTTGTCCGCTACTATTTTTATACCTTGTTTACGTATTGTAATAGACATTATCGTATTATATAGATTATATGAAATGATACACAATTATCATGAATTCGTCAAGAAATAAACCGTTCCATCCGTCAATATATCCTTTTAATACCGCGCCGGAGCATCGTCTTATCAGAGCTTTAAAGGGATAAATTATGTAACCGTTTTAAATCTCGATTAATAATTCTTTTCGTTTTTCACTGTCGATATAGAAGTGCCAAACGCATAAGGGGGCGAATAAAGCCGGTTTTAGAGCAAGTATTACAATCCGGAATTATGCCGACAACGCATCACTTTTAACGAAATAGGGTAAGATTACGAAGACGGCAGAACGTCTTAATCTTCCGCCGTCTTCGCTTTGACGATCTGAAAGACTCGACAGACAAACTATGTTTCACTCTAAATATTTAACTGTTAGACACTAAATTATATATCTTTAAATGCCCATTGAGTTTTTTTATGAGTATAACTTCGATCGGTTTCTTGAATCTATTTATAACATTCGATATTTGCTTTTTGTTCAAGATAAAAAAAGAGCAGGAAAGCGCATCGGCGACAGTCGAAGGGAACTTGAAATCCTTGTTTTTAACTATAATGGTATCGCTCAGTGTATCTGTTTCGGCGGGCATTCCCGTTGCAGGGTTCATTATATGTCCGTAATATTTACCCTTGTAAAAAAAATGGTTCTCGTAGTTTGCAGAGGTCTCAACGGAGGCATTAGTCAACCTAATGACCTTGATTATTTTATTCCTGTCCAACGGGTCCAGTAACCCTACTTTCCATCCTCTTCCATTTACATCCTTACCTATGGCGGTTATCTGCCCCCCGCCGTTGACAAGTGCATTTTTAATCCCGTGGCTTTTCAAAGTATCAAGTGCTTCATCAATGCCGTAACCCTCACCATCTCCTCCAAAGTCAAGCATCATACCTTTTTTTTCGAGAAAAACCGTTTCCCCTCTTATTTTTATAAATAGAGGGTTATCAAGGTAGACTGCATGATTAATCGCCTTTTTGCTCGGTATAGTATAATGTTTATCGTAAAATCCCCATATCTTCATCGTGGGACCGATCGCCACGTCAAAAACATTGTACGTTAATTTGTAAAATTTAAGGCTCATTTTTAAAAGTGCTAAAAGGCCGGCGTCCGCCTTAACAGGCTTTATCCCTGAGTACCTATTGATTAGCGATACATTACTGGATACCTTGAAATCACTTAATACATCGTCTAATTTTTCTACCCTTTTTATTGCGAGGTCGACCGTTTTTAAATCCTTTAACCTATTTTTATTTGTGGAGATAACCTTTATCTCCCAGAAAGTTCCCATGGAATAAAAAGTTTTTTTGATTTCTATCTTTTTAGAAATAGCCCCCCCTTTTTTTTTGGCGCAGGAACTCAAAATAAGGGAAAAAGTACATAAAAATACGATAAGAGTAATCAGTTTGATATGTTTATTCATCTTATAAAGTATATTTAAAAAAACGTAAAAAGTTTTCGATATTTTTAATAGGGTCATTATTAACATCCGTTATATTGTCTTTCATTAATTTTCCCTCGAAATCATGAATATGATTAGGATATGTTTCAAGCTCGCTATGAACGGGAGCGGTATCTATTATAAATAATTTTTCGTTCCTAAAAAAATTAAAAGAATATTTTTTTTTCGAAGGATAACGCAATTCAAGCCGGGAGTCGTCTTTAAATTTCAGCAGTAAACCATCGCTTTTTACCTCTGCCGGGGCTTTTAATATATTCTTAAATGTAACATTTACGTCGTCGGCTATTTTTATTGCAAACTCTTCGTTAATCTTTTTGTTTTCCAGAAAATCGTATTTATCCATCGTAAGTCCCCTTTTTTATAATTCATTCATGAAATTCTGTATTTTAAGCCTATAATGCGCAATGTAATCCCTAATATGAAGTATTGAAAGATAACCCTCGTAGGCAGGGTGTTCCGGAACCAAACCCTTCTTTATCTTTCTTAGTAACGCATTCTCGTCGCTGACGTCATAACTGTTTTTAATATTATCTATCGCAACCTTCATTAACGTTATCTCGCGAATCATATCTGCAAGCTCTTTTTTTGCAGAAACATCATCAATGCCGCTAAAAATATCACTCATACTATCAATCCTCCTTAAGCAATTAGTATCTTTTTTTATGAAATATGAACGCACCCATGAACATGGGCAGAAAAATCCACATAATATATGTAACAATTAAAAGAAAGTGATCCAGTACGAATCTTCCCGTTAAAATACTCGTCAAACCGTAATATCCCTTAAGGCCATGTATGAAAGAAATAGTAAAAAGCCTATACACATCGGTAGGATTAAGCAGCATAGAAGCGCCTATCACCGTGTTGTTGATAAACATGGCTTGCCCCTTTGTCGCGACAAGAATCCCTATCAACAACAGGTCGTAGATAAAAACATAAAAAAACCACAAAAATACGGAAATAGTTATGGAAGATGTTCTCGACCTCGTAAAACTGGAGACTAACAAACCAATGGACAGAAAAGATACGCCGAGTAAAATAGAGGCAAATATAAAGGTAAAGTAGGAGATTATGCTTCCAACATTTCCTCTTGATAAAATAGTGATGCCCGATATGCCGTATCCTACAAAAATTGCGATAGATATAACAATTATAAGCCCTATAAGCTTGCCGAGGTATATCTCGCTTCTGGAGGCGGACGACGATAAAAGCAAAGGCATCGTCCCGTCCTCCTCCTCTCCGGTAATAGAATCATAACTCAAGATAAAGGCTATCAACGGAATTAAATAAATAGACAAACTCATAAGAGAGGCTATAGTAACGTTTACCCCGTGAAAACCGGTCAAGCCGGACGGACTTGTTCCGAAATAGGAGATTGCAAAAGACAATACGGCAAGAATAAAAATTAAGATAAAAAGTGAAATATTCTTAATTCTGCCTATAAATTCCTTTTTCGAGATTGTTAAAACTACCCTTAAATTAATCATTGTACACCTTCTTATTAGAGAAATGACTGAAAATTTCAAAAAGACCCGGCTTCTTTATACTCATATCCGCAAGGTCATCGTGATATTTACTGATAATCTCGTTGATTAATTTTATCCTCTTTGTTTCGATAAATTTAATGTTTGCGGACAAAATTTTGTCGTTAAATTTATAATCCGTAATTAGTTTAAAATTCTTTATATTTTCAAACCAACTTTCTTCAAACTTGAAACCGTTTTTAAACCTTAGGTTGATTGTCGTAGGCAGGCCTAATCCTTCTAATAATTCGGGTATCCCGCCCAGAGCCGTGATTTTTCCGTTCAATATCACGCAAATCCTATTTGAAATATCTTCTATCTCGGGAAGAATATGCGCTGTCATTAATATGGTTTTCCCATTGTCGTTTATAAGCCTGACGAGAGAAATAAAGTCGTTGACAGCAGATGGATCCATTCCGCTCGTCGGTTCGTCGAATATGTAGATATCAGGATCTTTAATACGCGACACGGCAAATGCCAATCTCTGTTTCATTCCTTTTGAATAAGAAACCACTTTTTTATTTGCGGCACCGGATATGCCGACCTTATCCAACAGCTCTTCAAAAAGTTTTTTATTATAAAGATTATTGAGTTTTCCAAAAAATTCCATGGTTTCTATCCCCGATAGATTTCCGTAAAAATGGACAACCTCCGGAATATAGCCTATTTTGGCTTTTACGTGTTTAGGGAGCATTTTAGACGTATCGGTGCCGAATATTTTTATAGAGCCGGTTGTAGGCTTTGTAAAACCCATAATAATTTTTATAAGCGTAGATTTACCGGCGCCGTTATGACCGAGAATAGTCAACACCTCCCCTTCTTTCACCGAAAAGTTAATATCCGCCAGTGCTTTAAATACATATCCGCCTCCAAGTTTATATTCTTTATTAATATTATTTAGTTCCATTATAGGCAGCTTATTATCTTTCATCTTGTCTGAATTCGATTCTTCTTTTAATTTTAACATAAGAAAAGCCATCCTTTACTGAATTTTTTATTATTTTTTTTGGAAAAGTCGGATTTAAATAAGGATATCTATCGACAATACCCGCTACCGTAAAAATAGGAAAACTGTCCGCTATAAACTCTAACGTACGAATAATGGGCGAACCGCTCAGCAATAACTTGGCTAAAGGAAACTTCCAGTAAATAAGACTTACGATAGAGTTGGCTCTGTACGGCAGCGACCCCACATTGTTTTTTTTAGTACTAAAACCGTTATAATCGGACCAGAAGTTGCCTTTGCCTTTATAATCCCAGTAAATATTATCATGGGCAAGAAATTTAACTTGAAATCTATTGTTTATAAAAGAATTATTATACACTTTATTATGAAACGACCCGCCCCAGACATGCATCCCTATATTGTTATTAATAATGAGATTATGAATTATTTTATTATGAACGGTATCGTATAAATCCATTCCTTTACCGCATCTTATGACCACATTGCTCATTACCGTATCGTAAAATGCCTGATTAAACAGAAAACCCTTATGTTTCGCATTAATTATCGTGTTAAAATCCGCCGTTACATAGTTAGAATACATAAGCGCCAAACCGACTATGGTATTTTTCACTAAATTTCCGGCAACGATGTCGTAGTCTGAATACATATAGTGGGTACCGTAATAATCGTCCAATATGATATTTTTTAAAAGATAGGAATTTGGGGACGATATAACATAAAATCCACCTACGAAATACTTAATGACATTCCCCTCTAATACGTCGTACTGGGCATTCCACAGGTAAAACCCGTACCCTCGCGCTCCCCAAGGGATTTTTCTGGAGGACGACATAAAATTATCCTTGACGGTAGCGTAAAATGCGCCATCCACATATATCCCGTTAGCGTTGGAACTTAATATGTAATTATCTTTGATAATCGCAAAATCGGCCTTCTGCCTTAAAAGTATCCCTGCGTCCATTTTTCCAAGATCATCTCCGTCGTTTATTATCTTGAACCCTTCAACTATTACATGTTTCGCGTTAACAACAATACCGCTTCCCTTTAGGAGCGCATCTATTATCGGACCGTTCACTCCGATTAAGGTCAGCGGCTTGTTTATGAATATGTTTCCTGAATACCGTCCCTTTTCGACTATAACAGTATCTCCGTCATTTGCAGACCTTACGGCATTCTGTATAGAATGAAACGCCTTATTTTTCCCGACATAAATCGTTTTAGCATGAGAAGCCACAGGCATCATCAAAAAAATGCACAGAATAACCGGCGAAAATAATAATCCGATTGCTAAAATTTTATGTTTTTTAAACATCATGAGACCTGTTATCTAATATTTCCTATTTTTGCTTTTTTGAGTTTTAATAAATGGGGACAAAGTTTGTCATCGTTATAATTAATCTGACATTCTAAGCAGTAAAAGCATTCCGACCTATTGATTGTCCCTTTATCGTCTATCGCCTTAATATTGCAAGACCTGGCACAAATTTTACAGCTTTTGCACTCCCCGTATCTTTTTATGTTAAATATCTTTATTTTAGACAACAAGCCTAATGATGCTCCTAACGGGCACATATACTTGCAAAAAAATCGGTAGGATAGGACGGATAGACCGATTAGAAGAATAGCGTAAGCCGTAAAATACCACTGCCTTTCAAAATGCAGGTAAAAAACAGTTTTGAACGGCTCAACCTCGGCAAGCCTCTCGCCCCAAGCGATCGATATAGTAGCTGTAGCCATTAATATTATAAATATAGCATATTTTAAATAAATTAACTTAAAATGAAACTTGTTATTAAATTCAAACGAGATTTTTTTCGCAAGTTTCTCTGGCAGTATCTTTTCCTTTATCCTATAGATATATTCCTGTATCGTTCCGAAAGGACAAATCCATCCGCAAAACACGCCCCTTCCCCAGATAACCGCTGTTATGAACATGAATGCAAAAAGAATAAAAATCAGCGGGTCAAGCAAAAAAAGTGCCGGATGATAGCTTACGAATAAACTATCATAAATTGTATAAAGATGCGTAACGGACGGCTGAGAAGGTTTAATAAAACCGATCAGTATCAAAAATAAGAATAGTACCGAATAATAGAGCGGCCTTATCCATTTTCTACCGTTTCGAGGCAATTTTTTCGTTATGATTTTGTCTTTTATTACAAAAATAATAGTTAGAATAATTAAAAATAATACAAGCGGAATAACATATTTAAGGTATTTTATCCATGCAATCTGGTACTGATTCATCTTTTTAACATACCGGTAACTTGAAACGTAATATTTGCTGGGTAGATGATAATTCGAGTAAAAGGTGTGAAAGGTTTCCTTATTTAGCATAGAAGCATGAGAAACATGTTTATGAAAGGTAAATACTACATTAAAAGGAAGTATCGGATTAAATATAGAAAGCGGAATAGTAAATATTCCTCCCTCCTTAAAATACGGAACCCCTTTTATTCCGAGAGAAGAAATATAACTAAAATCTACGTCTCTAAACATTATAGAACTATACCCCTGTTCCAAATGAAATCTTTCGAATGCGCCTCCCCTTGCGAAACCGGAGCCTAAAAAGGACGATACTCCGTTCGCAATAATAAAAATAGCGGCCTGATTTTTTTCTTTCCACCTTTTCGACAAGTACCCATACTTATAACTGCCGAGAATATTCTTTCCTACATTAGGAATACTTAAAATACCGTAATATACGGTCTCATATTCTCCGCTGCAGTTTTTTACGCCCATCTGTGAACATGATATGGTAAATTTTCTAATACTGCCGTCCCTTCTTAGCTCATTCCAATTCGCAGGGCTGTAAATATTTTTTAATTTATATTTTACTTTAACGATAGACTTCATAATGCCCAATTTTGAGGCAAATTTTCTGGCTGCCATGAGAATGGTCTGGTCCATCGCCACGGTAGTGACGCTTGCGCTTGCTATGGCGGATACATGGTCTTTCCCTTTGCCGCCTATATAGATATTACTCCTTATATCTTTCCCGATATACTGGTCGGTGAATGAATAAAGCTTAGAGATAGGAATTCCTATCAGAAATATAGGGTCGTCACAATGCACAACCCTTACACCTTGTATTATTCCTTTTTTATTTATTGATATCAGTGATGTTAAGGGTAAACCCGAATAACTCTCTATATTGACTAAATTAGTGGAAAGAAATATGTAACCGAGAAATTTGCCTTTTTTGTTATAACCGTACACGACGGGGGTTCCCTTTATCTCTCCGCGTTTAAATACGGAAGCCCCCCTTAGTGCGTCATGGTAGTAATTGGAAGAGTTCGCTAATGTGATCTTTGTATTCCCGAATGCGAAAGCGGAGTTAAATATAAAAGACATGATTAAAGCTACCGCAAAAATACAAAATATATAAATAATTTTATGTTTTCTCATAATTTAAATAGTACATCCCTCCTATTAATAATATATACATCAATATATATATATAAATACATATATTACATCAATTTTATTGTTTAGAAAATGGTATTAACCTCGTTTCATCTGCCTGACTATCCCAAATTCTTAAGCTTCGCCTTTTTCATTTTCATTATTTTCATATTGGCGGAATTTGCCGCTTTATCTATCATTTTCACGGTGATTTCGTCAAACTTATATATTTTTCCGCCATATTTTGTAATAAATTTATCGGCTGCTTTTTTGCTTAAAAATGAAGCGAATGTTACACCCATGCAGCCTGTTCTTTTGGAACCTACAACATAATAAGCCTTTTTGGCATCTACAAAATGACCCTCGGGGTGTTTCCATGAATTATTTGTCATATCCTGAACATACATAACGAGCGGAGTACCCCTATCTGCTATACCCTTTAAGTGCAACCACTGAAATAATTCCACCGTATCACAGAAAAAATATGTCCGGCCGTTCTTATAAACTATTTGAGCCTCCGGACCCGGATACTGTTTCAGAAACATTCCGCATAACTGCGAAGTAGTAGAGGAAAACACCTTTCTTGGCAACGGCAACTTGGCTTTATTCGACGAACATCCGGCTAACGAAACGGATAGAGATAAAGATATAAGAATTAAGACGGAAAGAAATACTTTTTTATTAAACATTCCCATTATGCCCTCCATATCTACCTTACTTTTTTATACCCCCGACAACAGACACCCTCCCCCCTGAAAAAATCAAAAGGGGGGAGGGTGAAAGAAGTCTACGGTATTCGTATTCTATCCAGCCCCCTGAATAGAACGATTATATTACACTATTACGCCTTTCCTACTACCGGAAAATCCTTAAACAACTCATTCCATGACGGTTCTCCCTTAAGACGATTCGAATGAATCGGCCTGGATTTATAACCCGGAACCCTTTCAACTATCATTCTGCCGCGCATTTCAAGATGAAGGGCATGACAGAATATCGTGCAGTAATACCAGTGAACACCCGCTCTATCGGCAAGAAAGGTTACCTCTTTCGTTTCTCCTGGATTTATATTTAGATTTACGTTATGAAGCGTCATCAAAAAACCGTGAGAAAGATTTTCTACCGTATCATTATTTGAATAAATAATGGTTATAAGATCTCCCTCTTTACAATGAAAATAAACAGGGGTCAGAATAGGCGCTACCCCCGTCAGCCTGACGATAACCTTGTGCGGACCGACTCGTTTCACGTTTTCTGTTCCGGACTCGACATGATTTGCAAAATATTTCGGATTAAAAATTTGTTTAATATATTTTAATCTGTCGACAAGCGCTATATCTGCCTGATGCGGCTCTATGTATACCGGGTTATCGTACGCAAGAATCATCTTTTCACCGGATATGTCTATTAACTGATCGTTTTCGGGAAATCTCGGTCCGACAGGAAGGAACCTGTCTTTTGAAAACTTGTTAAGACTGACGAGCCATTCTCCCGTGGGATGTATCGTATTTTCTTGCGTTGCGGCGGCGTGACCAGGCTGATATTGAACGTCAAGTTTTTGCTTTATAGGCTTGATCTTTTTGTCGCCTTTATATGCCTTAACGGCCTCCTCAATATTCCATTTAACCATCTGAGAATCTACAAAAAGTGTAGTATAACCGTTGCCCCTGCCGTCATACACGGTATGCAAAGGGCCGACGCCTACCGTTAAAATAGCTGCAACGGCGTCTTTAGGTTTCGCTCTACCTTCAAAAACATCACCTACTTTTTCGAGATCTATGACAGTTACTTTAGGTGCAAGTTTTCCGTTGGCAACGGCATACTTGCCGTCCGGGGTACAGCTTATACCATGCGGATCCTTTTCTACCGGTATGTAAGTAGTTAGGTCGGAACCGTGCCTCCCGTCTAAAACCGGTACGGTAGAATCCCCTATTGTTTTATATTTTCCGGCTTTTACTGCGGCTTCCACTCTGCGAATATTGACGAAAACCGCCCACATAACAGGAGGTTTAGTCATCGTAGGAACATTCCACCCCTTGCTGGAATTGTAACATGTAGCCATACAGTATAGCCCCTTATAATCGGTATCCATGTTATCCTGATTACCGTCTACTATTACCTGCCATTTAACCCTCATTGTTTCTCCGTCGACCGCGGTAATAAGTGTCCAATAATTTTTAGTCTGAGCCGCATTGTTTCCCGTAGGTACAATGTCTCTGCCATCGTTAGGCATAGGAGTTTCAAACTCGGAAGCGCCAAAAACATAACCGGTTTTGGGATAGCGCTGCGGGTACAGACCGTGAATGGCAGGAACATTAGGAATGGAGGTGATTGCATCAGTCATAAAATAATCCAACCTTATCCTCGCAATTCTTCCGTTAGCTTTATCGTGAGCATAAGCATATCTCCCGTCAAAATCTCCCTTTGTGAAAGAAAAATGGGGATGATGCACATCACCAAGACCATAGCCTCCGGCCTCTTCGAGCATTTTCGCCGAATGCGAATCACCCGTCGGTCCGTAACCTATTCCGGTATTGGTATTAAAAACAGGTATTCTTAGCAGTTCCCTCATTGACGGAAGCCCCAATATCCTGAGTTCTCCCGTCGGTCCGCCACTCCATAGTCCATAATACTTATCCCATTTGCCGGGAGGAACCATCATTTTTGCAGCGGCGGCGGATATACGCGACTTCGATGATGTTGTCGGCTCTTTTGCGCAACCGGATAATGCTTCCATTCCCACCCCGCTTCCTAAAAGTCCCGCTGCCGCTGCTATTTTACCCATTGTAGATAAAAAACCGCGTCTTGTGGTTCCCTCTACCTGAACCTGCGAATCTTCTTCTTGAGACAGATCTTTTTTACTCTTTTTCATAAAAACCCCTCCTTAATAGGGTGTTAACGATAAAATAAAAAAATTAATTTAAATTACAAAAACACATGCAAAAAATTATATTAATTATAAGAAATCTATAATGCTACGAAAGCTATATATAATTAAAAAAATTACAAAGTTTTAACAATCTCAACTAACTATTTTCTTTATTATTCAACGATTATAATCGTTTACCGTTAAAATCAACTCGTTAACTTTTAACATTGTTCTTGTTTAAATAATACTTCTATGATTATAAATTGTCAAGTAAATTTTCAATAGAAATTATGCTATGTTTTTAGAAAATATATATTTGATTAATGATCTATCGGGTATTTCTATTACGGTTATAATTTCTTATAGGTAAGGTTGGGTATTTGAGTTATGAGACTTGAAATGTCGTAACGAGGTTTCAATTTACTACGGATAAAATCAAAACCGATAGGCAAGATATGGATTGATTTTTAACTATGACCTGATTTATCAAGTTTTTTAAACTCTTTCTCGATATTGTCTATGCTTTTCTTTAAATTCTTAATATCACTTATTATACTGCCACGCCTATCGGACAGCTGATGAGCGACGCTGTTTCTCACTTGATTCAGTGTCTTATATTTTTTAGAAAGAGATGCATATTTCATCTCACTATGAAGCCTCTTTTTTGCTTCCTTTCTATCCTTCTCCGATTCCATGCCGATACCCTCCATCTCGCATATTTTGGAAACAACCGATTCTGTCAAAGCTATATAACTTACAGCGTAATTTTTATTTTCGCAAAACCATGCAGCCACTTCAAGCTGAAAATCAGATAAATATTTTTTGTCCATTCTTTTTATAAAGTCGATTAAATCTTTTGAAACCAGCTTCATGATTGGAAAGCCCGTTTCGTCAAAGAGGGACAATTTATCTTTCACTCTATCCACATAAGCTTTGATTGCGGAAAGATTTGCGATAGAAATATTTTCGGAAAACCTGCTGAAATATTTTGTCTTTTCATCACCTTTTCCGAATCTCTTATCTAAATTTTCGACTATCAACTCGGCTCTGCCATAATTCTTGAACGCTGAAATTGCCTTTATCCACTCGTTTATTTCAAATAAAATCTTCAGATTTACCACAGGCGTAATCTTTCCAACATTAGAGGGCTCATAGATATATTCAAACATTCCATAAAATATTGCTTCCACTGTAAATTCTTTCTGTCTCATAGACTTGACAAAATCAAGCATGATATAGGACATTAGCGAAAGAGAGCGGAATGAATGGGTTATGTCCAGATATATCTCATCACCATCTTCGATATATTCCGCTATTTTGAGATAGGTCTCGAAATTACCCCATAACTGACTGTCATCCAATCCGTAATTAACGATAAATGTTTTTGAGCCGGCCATGTTAAAATCATCCATCCATAATGCAGTAATTGGCAACAGATCTCTTTCCTCTATCTTACCCGTTTCTTGATTTCCCGATAATTTGCACCACATATTCTCATCTTTGCCGCCGAATGCCTCATAAACCGCATCCCACATAGATTTGGATGTCCCAAGCATAAAGATTTTGTCAAACCTGACATGATTATAAAGAGCTTTGGCAATGATCTTTTCCTTGTAGCGCTTGCCTTCAATCTCATATTCGGCAGACCTGTACCCGCCATCTTTTTTTATGCCCGTACCGATGGATGTAATAAGAATTTTAGACATTTATTTGACACCCGTCGGAGATGGCAAAATATCTCTTTTTTTAAATTGTTTCAAATCCATGTACTTAATATCATCGGCATAAGGTTTAGGCACAAAATAAAGCATCCTTTTCAACTCTTTAAGACGATCTGTTTCCCATAAACTGCTTTTATGCTCTCCGATCTTATTAATAATATATTTTTCGAACTCCTGCTTAAATTGATTCACCTTTCCGCTTTTCTCCCTCA
This sequence comes from bacterium, assembly GCA_003232385.1. GTDB lineage: Bacteria > SZUA-79 > SZUA-79 > Acidulodesulfobacterales > Acidulodesulfobacteraceae > QIJE01. Next base: position 14,719 of record QIJE01000039.1, on the reverse strand, counting down.
AACCGTTCCATTCGGCAAAAAGATTTTTATATCTATTACCCCTGTCGGAAAGATACAGCTTTACATTTATTCTAATGGATCCCAAGCCTAACGGCTTTGCCATTCCGATTTTATGCGCCAAACCTTCCGGCAGGTCAAGCACAAATAAAAGTGCTCCAATTTCAACATCACTCAGATTTTCAAATCTTATTCTGCCTTGAAATTCAGCACCCGCATTAATCGGCTTAATTTCGGTATGCTGTGTGTCAGACTTTTTTATTATACTTTTATCTTCCTCCCAATTGTTTCCATCTTGATGCCAATAGAGTTTATTGCCCCTAATCTGAGTTTGATCGTTGTAGTTTTTCATGCCATTTGCACTTTGTTCCAAATATAATTGAAATGATGTCGGTTTTGGCCCTGAAAGTATTTTAGGTATTTTACAACTTGTAGTCACTTTATCAGCGGAATTTTCGGCTAAAAGGGCATCTTCAAAAAACACACGCGTCATAAAGTTATTTTTGACTCCGAAAATAGATTCAGCAATATCAACACCGTCTTGTGTATATTTAGGCAAAAAATCCGTTATTCTCTTTTTGTAAGGGATTCTAAAATGACCTGTAAAACCAAAACTCTCAATATCCCCTCGCTTATCCGTCAAATAAAAACACGGGGTTGCATTCCTTTTTATTATTGATTCCTTATTGCCTTTTGCAGATTTTATTCTATCATAATCATCTTTATAACTATCCATTAAGTCCTTGCTAATTTCCAGTATTTTAGCATTTATATCTTCATGAAAAATAACCCAATGCAGATGTTTTCCCTTTTTATTGCTCGGCATATATCCGGAACAGATTAAGTATCCTTCAAATTCTTCATCCGTCTTTGGATTTCCGTCATATCGTCTGATTGACGTAACCTTAGCATATTTCATAAGTACCGTATGCTTATGGACTGCCTCTTCGTCATACTCGAAATAAACATGCTCAGACTTTTCTTTATAATGATCCCTATTTAATTTGAATCTATTACTTTTAGGATCTTCAACAGAAATCCTTTCGTTTAGCCCTTGTCCTGCAACCAAATCATCTTCTACTCTAAAAATTTGATTTGTACCGATAATACTTGCCGGCCTTATTTCGTAGCTGTTAAGCCCCTTCTTGTAAAAATAACCTGCCTTTACTTTACTGTAAAAACCGCTTGTCTTATCCCCTCCAATGATACATTGACTATAATCATTTTTTACATACTTCGACTCAAATGTACGATAAAAGTATCTTATCCCTTTATCTTCGTTATCCCCGGCTATTGAATAACCAAACCTGCTCCAACTTGCTATTTCAATCATCGTTCGAATCATTCCCCGCAGGGAACTTCCCGGGATACGATATTTGCCCGCCTGCCGGTAGAAATCTGAGTTGCCCGCTTCGCCTTCTTTTCCGGATCTTCTGATATATATCGGCGTTTTTGTCTTAATTTCCACATCTATATATCCTGTGTTTCCGTAGTATTTATCAAACGAATCAGGTTTATCCAGCGTAACTGCTTGTTTATTCAATGGCACAAAGTTATATGGGGCAGTTGCTGTGGAAACATTAGCCTTACCGGAAACATTAGCCTTACCGGAAACATTAGCCTTACCGAAAACATTAGCCTTACCGAAAACATTAGCCTTACCGGAAACATTAGTTTTACCGGAAACATTAGTTTTACCGGAAACATTAGTTTTATTCTTCTTCGCCTTTAATTCCAACTCTTTACCTTTAATTAAAACTCTTGTAATTAATCCATTAACTCTTTCAAACTCGCATTTTTCGTCATTCATATCTATATCAACAACAAACATTTCTTGAATAGCCATCGGCGGCTTATCTTCAAAATCTATTTCTACAATGAGTTTACCCTTTTTAGATTTTCTTGCTAGTAAAGTTGCTTTCTCCATCATCGTTCTCCCTCCATAAGTGGCAATTGCACAAATTTTACAAACCTTACATCTACATATGCAGCCCGGTAACCATTTTTATAACCTATATAGTGCCTCGTTTTGATTGCCACCCTCATTTTTTTGTTATCCGTTTTCCATTTTCCCGGAATTGCTATTTCTGTTCCCCTTTGCTCGGTTAAAATGGTATATTCGTTGTAAATCTCTGCTTTAGTTCCAAAGATAACCTGGTTCGCTTCAATAAAATCAGTTTCTTCGCCTTCACTATCAGATCTGTATCGTCCATGTAATCCGCCGTTGGAACGCCATAGATGCAGTTCTTCATCTTGATTGAATATGCGCAGTCTCCTGACAAATTGTTTTTCTATCCGTTTGTCTTCCTGAAAACTAAAATCGCTATTATACTTGCCGATTAATACCTCATTATCAAGATATACAACGACATTGGATTCTTTTTTTATATAATCCTTTATCTTTTTAAGATCCTCCAATATCAAGTTGGTTTTAGTGCTGCTTTTGATACTCATCAATTTCAAACCATTTTCAATTATATTCATTTACGGCCTCCTTCCTGTGACAAATCGTTCTCATCTATAACAAAACTGTTAAATTCATTAACATAATCCTGAAGTATTTTTTTGTGTGATTCAGGAATAGAATCTATCTTATCTATCGTCGCATTAAAATCTTTATGTGAAATCTTTACACTCTTGCCCTCAAAAGCGCCTCTTCCGATATTTTTCTCACCCCCGATCAGCAAATCCCCTGTCCATAAATCTTTTAATATTAAAAGCAGCAATCCAATCTCTGCATCTTTTGGATTGTCCAGCTCTATTATCAATTTGTTGGTATCCTTAGTGTCTTTAGCGAATATAGGCATACTGTCAAAAAGAGCACCGTCTATCTATCAATTTTAATGCGTTGCTGAATACCGTTTACAACATTCTGGGCAACAACAACCTCATTAATTCTTACCTTGCTCAGACTTGAAGAGTTGCCGAAAAGACAATCCAACAGTTCACTTCCGTTTGCTATTTTTAGTGTGTTAAAAATCCTTTCGGCCCTTGCTCGTATTGCGCCTTTTATGGATGTTCCAGGTATAATATTATGTCCTGAAGATTTAATGTGAGATGAATCGGATGCGGCGGCATCATCTGAATAGTGCCTTACGATTAATGAATCCTTGATAACAAAATCAAATTCCATTCTAAAACTATCCGATTGATATTTATACTGCCTTGACGAATTGCCGACAAAGGGGTTATCCTCTTTTTTCATCCATTTGATTATATCGCCTCTGTCTTTTAGATCATAAAAACTGAGGCTGCTATTCTTTAACGCAATCCTGCCGAATCCAAGGCTTGTTTTAGCGCCTATTATTATTCTATCTCCCTTGATATCATCTTCTAATATTGAGATAAAGCCTAAGAGTTCATCCTTGTTATCTCCGCCGATTTCAATTGTAAATTTAAATTCGGCGCCCTGTTCTATCACCTCATAATCAAATTTTGCCTTATCGGATGTGATTCCTGTTTTATTATCGATACGAATTCCGTCTCTAATTTGGACATGTGCATCATTCGCTAATACTAAATCGCTAAATATAATCTTGCTGCTATTTCCGTTATCAGAATTTGCAGAACCAAAATAGCTTTCGAGAAGGGTTAATTCCAAATTATTTGCATCATTACTCCTGAATTCTTTATAATGTTTGTATAAATGATGCCGCAAAACCCCCGCAAGTGAAGCCCCCGGAATAAAGGGTTTGCCGTTTTTATCCCGCAAAATATCACTGTCGGTCTCTTCGTCCCCTCCTCCGCCGACAAGAAGCGGCGATATATTTCTTATAATGCCATTCAATATTATTTTATACCTGTCAAATTTATGATTCTTGCTCATTATTTACCCCCCTTCTTTCTTTCCGCATAAAATTAAAGAATGTTTTCAGGTAAACTTTTTTCATCTCATTTGAAAAGTCATCTTTGTTTTTTAAGAGTTTGGTAAACTCGTCCAAATTATATATCTTGTTTAAGAAACCATCAGTATCAACAATAGCCTTATCACCCTGAATATGATTTAAAAGATTTGTAGTTTTATTGTTACATTTTTCAAGTTGCGTTAGCGCAATCTTATTTTTTGCAATCTCGTCAAAGTTCTTGTAAAATGTATTAATATTCATCGCAATAGATTGCATTTTTCCGCATAATGATTTTGTCGGAAGATTTCCGAATGAGTCCTCATCCAACATGGCTTTTAAAATAACTTGATCTTTGATCCTGTTTTGTATAATCCGAGTTACAATCTTTTTTACAAAATCCGGCGGGATGCCCGGCGGCTTATTAAAGGTTTCCGCTTCCGATTTTTTTGAGTATTCATCTTGTTTAACTTGCCATCCAAAAATAACCCTTCCAAACCCTTCATGTATTTTTTCGCCAATGCCTTTTATCTGAAGTTTTTCATAATTGTCCGGCAATCTATCGCACTTAAAACAACTTCCCGCCTTAAAAACCGTTTCACTTTGGTTTTTAAATTTCCACACTCCGACAAATTGCTCTATCACATCTTTTCTGATAAAGGAATTTTTTATTTTTACACCCAGTAATTTCTCGAGGTTATCCGTATCGGCAGTAGAAAACCCATTATCATTATATATGACCGTATCAGATAAAAGTGTCATCACAATATCCTCATCATCCGATTCTGTGTCGGTTTTTATCTCCCGATCGTAATCCGACACATCTGTCAATTCAATTACAACCCTTCCATATTGAGAGTTTTTTGACAAACCCATATATACCGTAATTTTCTGAGGAAAATATTCTTTGAATGCAGAAATTTGCTCTTCGCTGCCGATAATTTTACCCTCAAAAATCTGATTGGCATTAATCGATTCATAGTTAAATATTTTATTGTCTGCATTATCCTCTTTGGAGTGATGAAAGGAAATAGATTTCTTGACAGGTTTATTGTAAATAGTTGAACCTTCGATATTGATAAATGCTTCTCCCGATCTTGTGGGTTCATTAAAAGAATCACCCTCAAACATGAGATCATAGGCGGAACAGCCTTTGTATTTTTCTTCTTTTATCGAATAGGGATTTGGAAAATACCTTCTTGCGTCATCTGATGCGTGAGCATCTGTGAATGTCAAATCGCCCTTTAAAAACCAGTTGTAAAATATACCGTCCTTATGAGCATCCTTTAATTCTTTCTTTTTGATATATAAAGATGTAAATACGCCTAAGACGGTATTGCCCGGGATATAAGATTTGGTATTCACCATATTGGCATCACCCCTTTTAGAGCTGATAATGACCGGATTTACAGTTTTTATTTTATACCTTATTGCTTTCACAAATCGCCTCCTTTTCAAGAACTTCTATGGCATTATCGTTGAGAGATTTTTCGTTTTTCATCAGGACAACATTTATTTCACCTAAACCTCTAGTCCGTTTAGTACCCATTCTACGGATGTTTTGACATATCAGAGCCAGATCAATCTCACAACTTTCATAGAGATCCGCATGCGCAATGAAGGTATTACCCTTGTCAATCACTCGTTCTGTCCTTAGGGAATGCTCCTTGGCACATCCGGTTTTTATGTCAATGGCGGTTGAATATCTTAACGATGTGAGCTGATCGGTAATGTTTTGCTTATTGATGATGTTCCGCGTGTTTGTAAGATATTTAAACCATGCCTTGCAATCTTCATACTCCGTTAAAAAAAAGTTTGAGAGATGAAGCACCCCCTCCGCTGCCCCCGCAGTCCCGAATATTTTATCAATATCAATAATATTCTTATCAAAAGATTCTAGCATTTCATTGACCTCTTCGGCCGACTCGCGCATAATGCCCTTTATTCGTTTTGATGGAATGTATGGCAACCCAACTTCATCGAGCACGACATCCGAGTCCACAATTGTGCCGTAACCCTCCCCTATTCCGGCGAGCACATCTGATTTAAGATCTATTTTTATCTTATATTTATTCATTAGATCCCCTCCCGTTTTAGATTTAGAAGTGTTTTTGGATAAAAATCAATCAGTTCGATCATGTCCATGTACGGGCTCTTATTATTTGAGAACCCTGTTTCAGATTCATCGGAATTGCTAAAACAGGGCAATATTTTATCCCTATATTTCAACTCTTTAATAAATCCGGTCGTAGCAGCTTCTCCGACATACAACACCTCTCTCAGTTTTTTTATGTTTGATTGGGGAAGTTCGGATAAGCTTGTTAAGCATCTTAATAAGTTCGATATATCATCGATTGAGTATGGCCTCATATAAAGAATTTTATTATCGGCACTCCTATAATCAGTATCTCTAATCTCTTCAATGCTTCCACCCAATCCGCCGAATGAAATATGGAAATCTATGAATGAACTATCCTCCTTTTTCCTTAACTTCCTTTCTCTCTTTGCATTTCCGCAGAGGGCTTCCGCCATCTTATAAGCCCTATAAAAAGGATATTTGGTTTTTACAATGGAAATACCCGCACATGCCGTTATGTTTTTGTCTTTACAGATACCCTGTTCCTCAAAGGCTTTGATAAATTCTACGGTAAGAAACATGCCCACTCTGGCATCGCAGACAAATGTCACATCATCTCCGCCGATGACTATCGGGCGAACAGGCAAGTATTTTTCTGTAAATGAAATTTCTTCTTCTTCTTTCAAGAGAATCAATTTTTCCAATGTTTGTCCAAAAGCATTTTTTACCGCCTCTTTTAATTTCGTTGAAAATGCCTGCACCCCTTTCTCATCTGCTTCTTCCTTGAACTTTTCTCCAAGATCGTTGCCATCAATATGAACAATTGCAATATGATTATTCTCACCCACTGAACCGCCCAATTTATCTATTTCATCGGTAAATTCAAAATCGTTTATAACAGAACTGAAATCTTTTTCGAGCTCAGCTTTAGATTCTTCTGATGCTAAAATTTTTGTATAATTTATTGAAGAAATATAACCTTCTTCATTTTTCGGTTTATATCCCCATATTTCAGCAGACAATCCGCTTCTTGGACAATCCGTCGTTATCCCTAATGAACTAAGCTCTGTTTGCGGTATCGATCTATTCTCTTGCATTTTTGCCTTTCTTATAAGTTTTGCTCGCGATTCGGAGTAATTGCTATCATCAAATTTATCATCTATAGTGATATTGGGAATAATACCCGGAGCTGACTGTAGCAAGGTACGACTCCAATCTTTCATTGCGTCTTCTGCATTCTCTAATGAATTAAAGTAAATAAGCGCATTTCCTCCGCCAATATAGCTACAATCAAATTTATTACGCAGTTTATCAAAAATATCTTTCACTTTATAGGATGCCCCTATATTTTCTTTGAGCTTGTTCGATGCAAAGATATATTTTTGTATCGATGTCATCCCGATAAATACTGCCGTTTTACCCATATTACCTCCGTTAATTAGAGAAATAACCTTTCATTTTTTTCACAAATTTGTTCTCCGGCCAATCGTCTATACCCAAAACAAGGATATTTTTATTGTTTGTGCCGGTACTTAATATGAGTTCAGATTGAAGATCCGACACGGTTTCGGCACGTGTTATTAAAATAGCCTTTGCTTCTTCGCCGCCAATCTGTCTTGTTCTTAGAACAATCTCAAAACCTTTTTCTTTGCATATGTGCTTTTCTTTTGATGTTGTGCAGCTGATGCCGATAAGCTGATAGCCCTTCATTAAGATTAAATCCAACTCGAATTTATCCTTATTGTTATCTTTTTTGGACAATTCTTTATTGAACAGTATTTCGTCAAAGTCATTTTTAAAGTTATTTTGAATCAGTTTTTTAATATATCTTTCAAACCAAAAACCATCTATAAAATCAACAGCATTCTTATAATTATGCCACATTATATCCGTGTTAAATTTCCCGTTTTCACGAAGCCTGAATCCTTCCGGAAAAGCGTTAATAATACCCTGAAATACATCATTAGGTTTATATTCTGAAATCTTTTTAAAAATATTCACCCTTAGCTTAAAATTATCTGCTTCTCTATCTCTTAATTCATCAAGTTTAGTTTGAAAAAACGTTTCGCAATCAACCGACTTTCGCATATCAGACCCGGGATCCGACAAATTTTTAAATATTTTAAAATCCTTCCCCTCTATTTTGAAAATCTCCCTCTGGAAACCACCATCTTTTGAATAGAAATTATCTATCTTATTGTCATCGATCAATCCTTCAAATTTACTGTCAACACTGTTAAAACATGTATATTCGTCGGTTTTATCTTTTTTTTCTTCAAATAAATGAAGTTTGAGAAGTCTATTAAACGTAATCTTTACTACATCTTTGAGATCATCGCTCGTAACTTCATCATCAAATTCTATCTTAAAACTGCGAGCGGACAAATAAGATGCAGAAAAATCCCCTTTTTTCTTATCTTTTAGGTATGAATATGAATATACCGCCATAGCTTTTGTTCCGCCGGTAAAAAAGAGATGAACTTTCTCAGATTTATTAATCATTTTTTCTAATTTGGATTCAATGTCCTCTTTAGAATCTATATCCTTTATATATATCAGTTCCTGAAATTTAAGTTTGCTATCTTTCAACAAATCTTTCAGCAATTCAGCGTATTTTTCTGTTGATGCTTGGTTGTCTGATTCTGCAGAACAAACCATCCAAATTCTATTTAGTTTTGAATTTTTTTCTGTAAAATACTTTACGGCAACATAATCAGGCAACGGGCTTGTGCCGATTAACAAAACAAGATCCGTAAAATCTAAATTCATAAAAACACCTTTTTTTATGTCTGCGTCCTTAACTCCAGCAAAATTCAAAATATGAGCATTTCCCGCAAAACGGAATCTTTTTGGGAGCCGGAGCATCATCATTCGATGACAAGAAAGCCTCAATTTCATCTACTTCATCTTTTATCAACACTTCATCATTCTTTTCGAGCTCTATATTGATGGATATTTTTTCTTTTGGAATCTTGATTATTCCCTTGCACTGAATACCTTTTTTGCTGAGCAGATAGAGATAATATTTTAGCTGTTTTATGCCGTTTGCCATTGTACGGGAGGATTTTTTTATTTCCGCTACAAATAGACTGCCATTTTTAAGGGTTATAAAATCAATCTCTGCAGCAAACTCCGCAAGGTATATCTTTTTCTTTTCGCGCTTAAATGTAGTTTGATCAATTAGGCGTCCTATCTCAAGGAAAGAGTCGTTCTGATTTGAGGACATCTGCCTTGACATAAGCCACGCTTGACGAGGACAAATATTATAAGCACTAAAAATGGATGGAGCAACGTTTATATATTCCATGGATTATATAAAATTGTCAAACTCATAAGTGAAACCGACATCATTATTATAAAAAGTACGGACCATATCTTTCGTTATAACCCTAAAATTACCTATATCTTCAAAATTTTTAATATTATCAATGGTGTTTTTATTAATATTTACAGACAGAACATAATCATAAAAATCCTTTTTTATATTCAAAAATTCATTCTTTTTTATAACCATATCATCAAGCGTCAATATTTTTTTGAATTTTTTCAAAATGTCACTTGATTTCTCATCTTTTTCAACAAATACTAAAATGTTCGGCACATTTTTTATAAGATTAAATTCATCTGAAATATCGGTATAATTGAGTTTTTTTATTCCGGATATAATTTTTTCCGATTCGTCACTTGATGAGATAGCATTAATTTTATTATAGTATGATGATCTGATCATTTTAAGTAAGTCATTTTCTGCAATCACTTTACGGTTTTTCAATAGATCATCGGTTAGACTTATAGCAACAGGTTTATAGATATAATTATAATATTTTCTGCTGTTCCTTGAATCTATTAATTTTAGGAGATAAATACTTCCTAATTTATCAAGTTTGTTGTTCCTGTTGCATCTTCCGGCTGTCTGAACGATTGAGTCAAAAGGCGCAAAATCTCTGTAAATCACATCCATATCTATGTCTACTCCGGCTTCTATAAGTTGGGTTGATATTACTATCTTTCGTCCTGATTGCTCCTTGATTTGATTAATTCGTGTCAATCTATCTTTAGGAATTATATTTCCAGACAAATAAATAATCCGGACATTAATACTTTCCTTGAGTTTTTTATAAAATTCCAAACTACTTCCAATTGTGTTAAAGACAAACAAAAAGCTATCTTTCGGCTCTTGGGCAATATGCTTAGATGCAATATAGAAGAGTTCATCTATCGTTATAGAGTCCAAATTATTTATGGTATTTACTTTATATCTGGAAAACATGCAGAAATAATTCAAAGTTTTATCTTTATTTATGAGTGGAAAAATTTCATTTTTTGCTTCTGAAAAAATCGATGGCATAGTAGCAGTCATAAAGATAATTTTGCAATTAAGGAAGTTGGTTAATTTGATCAATATATTATTAATCAGTTTCCAATATTCCATGGGCATGGTTTGGATCTCATCAAGTATAATAACGCTGTTTGCAATATTGTGAAATTTTTTGATTATTTTATTTTGTTTAGAAATTATAGTATTGAAAAACTGCCAAAATGTAGTTAAAATTATAGACTTATCCCAATTTTCTATAAGAAACTGCGCATCCGTGCCGCTGTAATAATTTTCGTCATTTTCTATTTCTACTTCGGCAAGATGATGATGCTTCGCGATATAATCGGTCGGGACCAATTTATTGCATTTTATAATATCACAAAACTCCTGATAAGTTTGTTCTACTATTGAGGTAAATGGCAATGCGTAAATGATCTTCTTTATAGTTTTATTCTGTTCGGTAATCTTAAGGGCGGCATTAATTCCGGCTAATGTCTTTCCACTGCCGGTCGGAACATTTATAGAGAAAATATTATGATTATCGCTAATATTTGCTGCACACAAATTATAAATTTCATTTCTTATAATATTCAGTGATGTGGGCGATTTTACTTTTCCGAATTTTACAGCCCTATATTGATCAATCCATTCATGCGCATTCTCCGGAAGTTTAGCAAATTTAATCTGCCTATGAAACCTTGCATCATTTTTGTCTGAATATGCGAGGATTGAAAAAAGAAAATTTAATAAAAAATAGTTTCCGATATCGTCGTTAATATCGTCCATATCAAATATCATATTTCTAACATAATCTTTTGCGTCCTCAAAATTCAGGCTGTTGGTTTCATTAATACAATGAAACTGCAGATTGTTCCATTGCACACTGAGATTGTCCCACTTAGGGCTGCCGATCGCAAGCATATCCCGTATATTTTCAAAATTTCCATGATGCTTCCGTATGGCGCAAAAAACTATCACCGGCAGAATATTTTTAGAGTCTGCACCATTCTTACCATCGGTTAATCCAAGATCGTCAGCCGTTTTATATGCTGCATAAACCGCAGAAATCAATGCATGATTCTTTAGTTCGCTTTCACCTTTACATGGTGCACCGTTTATGGACGCCGAGAGATAATCCTGAAAAAATTTAGTACTTTTTCCTATATCGTGATAAAAAAGCATGTTAGACAAAGCCAACTTTATATCATCTTCAGGAAAAGGCAGGCAAAGACCGCTCTTAGCATTATATATGCCGTTACCTATATGCATAACGCTTTCAAGATGATCTATAAGCAGCCTATCGGGATGCGAGAAATATTCCATTTTTAAAACAATACTATATTTTCATTGAGGGTATCCACGGCATGATATTTACTGATTTTAGCTTTTATTTTTTCACCACTGACCTCGGATATAAAATCACCTGTTTTAGCAATCTCTCTGTCAGGCTTCATTTCAAGCGTCATATGAAATCTTATATATTTTTTATTACCATCTCCAATCAATGAGAGAGCACCGCTTGACGATATCTTATCTAATGGTATTATAGAGGAGAACTCTGTAAAATCATCAATATTTTCTACCAAGTCCGCATCAAAAGAGCCTATAAAACTATAGTTTGCTAATAATTCAGATAATCCGAAAGAGATGGAATAGGCTGATCTATGCAGCGATAGACACTGTTCCAAACTGTTGAAAAGTTTGTCATCATTCATATGAACATAAATCCTGTATTCTGAGTCTTTTAAAAGTTCATACCTTATCTGCGTGTGAGGTGCCTCTTTCCTACTGTCCATTATTGCAAACATTTGAACTTTTGTAGTGTTGATCAGATTTTCAGAGATTTGAGTTTTTTTTAACGGTTTTCTGATACTAATAGATAGTTTACACGCACCATCCTGAAAATAATTCAGGTAATCCGATTTATCCAAACCTAAAATAGCACCAAAAATTCCATATAAAGCAGTTTTAGAAGGAACAGGCAATGTAAGCGGTGATGTTGTGGTATATGGCACCCTAAAATGTCCATATGGAGCAAATAAATCAAAAACCAATATTCTCATTTTAGCTCCTTATTCTATTGTAAAAACTTTTTCCAACCATCGGGAATCTGCTGTTCTAATCTAAGATTATCATCTATTTTGTATTCTACGCCATTAATCTCGTTTTTATTGGTATCGAAAGAGTTCAGCAGTTCTGAAATATCTATTATAAAATCGTTTTCACTTCTCACCTTTAGGGGATTCTCAAAGCCTGTCATCTTGATCTTTTTATCAAGATCGCCGATAAAAAATCCTTTATTTTTATAAGTTACTTTTATCAGCAGGCGGGGCATTTGTCCAAACTTTGAGCGGCTTATTAGATTTTTTGTTCCATCCCACAAAGCTTCAATCAGTTCATCTACGTCATCTTCCGTAAGCTTAGTAGTACCGGCAGCTGTTTCATTAACAATACCATGGAATACTATGAATGAATATGGCAAAATATATTCTTCCCGGAATGTCTTCTGCTTCGAACCTTCTTTTGAAGCAAATGCGCCTGTTCCTTTAATATGTTTTATCTCAACCTGATGTAGCGATCTGCCTATCTTGAACTGAACGGGACCCGTATAGGTTATAGAATCTTTATTCATCGGAATAACACCACCGAAAAGTCTTATATCAATGCATTTTTCTACTATGTTTTTCGCATTTTCTTGAAAATCTTTTGCCCTCATTTTTCCATCCTGCACAAAACCTTTCTCTTCATCGTAAACTATTTCTCTGACAAAAATATCTTTGCTATCTTTACCATTGTAGTCTTTATAATCATGTAAATAATCTCTTACAGTTCTTTTCAATCGAACATCCGTAACAATATTTATTCCAGTTTCTTCATCAATCCTCGGCCTATTATTGTCTAACGGATCTCCATTTGGATTAGCGTCAGTCACATCATAACAAAATAAAAGTTCACTTCTCTTACTAATAATATCACTCATTTCCTACCTCCTCATTTTCTTTTTCTTCTTTGTTAAATTGTCCGGTTAATGTTAAGCCAAGCGTAAAATAGAAACTCAGCTCATTGATAGAAAATTTTGCGAAATCACTGTTTATGAAATATAGTCCTATCGACTCTTCCATCTTTCTGTAATAATTTTTCTTATATTCTTCGAGTTTATTTATTATCTCCGGAAGCAGCCGCTTTGCCACCCTCTCATCAATTTTTAATCCGTTTAATCTTGATTGAAACGGCTTAGCCTGTTTGTCTGAAAATTGTATATTCAATAATTTTCCGGCCAAAACTCCCTCTAAAAATAAGGCTTTTTTAGTATCATGATCAAATATACCATTCTCACTAAAAAATTCTTCATATTGACCATTCTTTGTATTCATCTTAAACATCCCTCCTTTTAGTAACTTTATTTCTTTTATATACAAAATAATTTTGTATGCTTTTAGTGCATCTACATTAAAACTAAATTCTTCTCCATTTAAAAAATCTTTTCTTATCTTAGACATCATTCTATTTAATAGAAACTCAAGGGATATTTCCCTACCCGTAAAGATATTGCTTAATATTAAAAGGAAATCCTTATCATAATTACCTTCTATTTTGCTATTACCAAAAAAATTTCGGATGAATTTAAATGAAAAATCAAACTTTATCGCTCCATTCTTTGTTGGAATTTCTTTGAATATATCAACCTTCCTTTTATCTATATTATATTTGGCTTCTATTAGGTAGTTTAATCTTGTAGGAGCAATCTCTTCAATGCGAAGCAGAATGTTAAATGCACTATTGACAACTTTGTAAAATATAAAATTAAAGTTTACAATATTTCCTTCTCTTGAAAGTTCCTTTAATATTCTTTCTTCAGTTGTTTCTATACGCGCCGAGTTAGTTTGCTTTAATGAGAAATCGGCATAATTATTCATCCTTTTAAGAAGTTGCTGCAATATATCTTCATCAGGATAAACAAGCTGTGGGATAATCAAATATGTAAACCCGCAGAATTTATCAAAATTTAGATATTTTTTAATATATTCTCTGCCTCGCTCAAGAACAATAGCGCAATCAAGACAAACAGGATAATTTTTCCACGCCTTTTTTTGCTCAAATCCTCCGGTAACCATCCCTTTCTTGTGAACTGTGTAAAATTTATATGTATCGACAAAACCCAAAACTGTAGTTGTTTTGTGACATAAATAACATTGTTTTTCATCGCTTTTACTTTCTACGTTATATTTAGAATAATAACCACAGTATGCATTCTTTAAAAGTGTTTGCTTAAAAGCATCGAGATCACCAACATACAACTCTATATTATCTTTCATAAATGTCAGCGTAATTACCCCTCCATCCCGCACTGCCATTTCTGTCCCGCTTTTTTTTACAACTGAGAGATCCATGTCTTTTACGAAACTAATAAGATCGCCTAATATCTTATCTTTATTATTTTGGATCGCATCATTGATCTTATTTAAGAGTATTTTATCTTTTTCG
>QIJE01000015.1 GCA_003232385.1 bacterium | reverse complement strand
TAACTCGTCGTCAAACATTTTTCTGTCCCAGACGGTCTGAGAAACCCGAGAATGCATATCGAACATTTCTTCTATAATATATTTAGATAACGTTCGAGCCCCGGTCTTTATAAATTCTCTCAGATCAAGGAGATTCACTTCCATAAAAAAATATCTAAATTTTATTTTTTTATCAATAATTAATAATATCTTTATAAGCGTCCTTAGAGCGGTTTTCAATAAACGGCCATCTTCTTCTTGCGCTTTCTATCTCCTTAGTATCTATATTGTAGATAAGAGCACATTCGTTTATACCCGCAAAATCATCTATCATATTACCGTCCGGCGCTATACAAAACGACTTCCCGTAAAAATCAAGTGACTTATCCCTGCCGACCTTATTTACTCTAAGGACATAAATGCCGTTTAAAAAAGCATTTGCGGAAATAGCCAAAAACCATTTTCCATTAGTATTGAATGCAGATGCGGTAGGAGCAAAAATAATTTCCGCCCCTTTTAAAGATAATATTCTGGAAGATTCGGGATAAAAATTATCCCAGCACATTTGGATACCGATAGTCCCGAAACTTGTTTTAAAAACCGGAAAATCGTTTCCGCTTGAAAAATAGGATTTTTCAAAATAATACTCAACGTTCGGAATGTGAACTTTTCTATAAACGCCTAAAAGAACCCCCTTTTCGCTTATAACGGCGGAGCTGTTATAATAATAATTTCCTGATTTTTCAAAAAAGGGGACTATGATGACCATATTGAATTTCATAGCCTGTTCTTTAAAAATACTTACAGTCCTGCCGTTAAAGTCCTCTGCCGCTTCGAGATTTTTTTTTATCTTATCTTCATCGCTGTCCTGCAAAAACCAACTTAATAAAAAAAGTTCCGGAAAACAGATTATATTAACATTGTTTTTAGATGCCATTATTAAAAAATCCATGGCTTTTTTAATCGATGAATCTTTATCCTTTGCCGGCAGCATCTGAACGGCACAAACTTTAACTCTCATCCAAGACCTATCCTATATTATTGTTCGCAATTTACGCTATATAATATTTATATTATACCTTAAGAAGCCCTCTGGATTTTTTTTTGCGGTCGGTTTCGGATGATATTTTTTTTCTCAGACGAATAGATTTCGGAGTAAATTCAACAAGCTCATCGTCCTCTATAAACTCCATGGCATACTCGATAGTAAGCCTTATAGGAGTAGTTAACGCTATCATTTCGTCGGAGGCTTTCGACCTCATATTTGTAAGCTGCTTCCTTTTGCACGGATTCACAGTGATATCTCCCGGCTTAGAATGTATACCTATTATCATACCTTCGTAAACCTCGTCTTGTGGAGCAATAAAAAGGACGCCCCTCTCCTGAAGGTTAAATAAACCGTATGAATTAGCCGTTCCGTTCCCCATAGCCACCATTACCCCGTTTTTCCTGGGGGATATGTCAAAGGCATATTCGTCAAATTTATGAAAATTATGGTTCATCGTTCCGGTACCCTTAGTCATGGTCAAAAATTCATTATGAAACCCCATTATGCTTCGTGATGGAATAATAAATTCAAGATACGTATTCTCTTTATCGTCCTTCGTCATATCTATCAAATTGCCCTTCATAGAAGAAAGCCTTTCAAGTACGGAACCGGTGAAATCATTTTTTATGGTAATATATAAAAGTTCATAGGGCTCCATTTTCTTTCCCCCTATCTCTTTTATCACGCCTTTAGGCTTAGAAATAGCAAATTCAAACCCCTCCCTCCTCATCTTTTCTATAAGAATGGAAAGGTGCAGGAGTCCTCTGCCGTAAACATCGAATACCGTTTCGTCTCCCGTATCTATAACCTTTAGCCCTACGTTATTGGATACCTCTCTATGCAGCCGTTCCCTCAGCTGCCTTGTAGTAACGAGCTTCCCCTCTTTTCCGCAAAAAGGACTTTTATTAACTATAAAATTTATAAGAATGACAGGTTCGTCTATCTTTATTCTCTGCAACGGATAATCCGGTTTTCCGTTTACTATATAATCTCCGGCGTTTACCCCCGCGAGCCCTGTAACAAGCGCAATATCGCCTTCGTTAATTTCTTCCGTTTCAAATCGTTTAAGCCCGTCGAATAAAAACATCTTAGTGGGTTTTGTTTTAATTAATTCATCCTTGACATTATATAAATATACCTGATCCATTGTCCTAAGCTTTCCCGACTTTACCACGCCTATGGCGGTTGCTCCGAGAAAATCGTCCCGCCCTATGCTTGTAACCAGGAATTCAAGATTAGATCCGTTTAGTATAGCGGGATGCGGTATGAAATCTATTATAGACTCAAAGAGTGCACTCAACCCGCTTTTATGCCTGTCGTCTTCTTTAACGCTCAAATCTTTTATCGCATAGCCCTCTTTTGCGGAGGCATAAATAACCGGAAAATCCAAATCTACGTTCTCTCCTCCAAGTTCAAGAAATAAATCGTAAACCATCTCAAGAACCTCCTCCGGTCTTGCGCTGGGCCTGTCTATCTTATTTATCACGAGCACTACGTGCAATTTATATTCGAAACATTTTTTTAAAATAAACCTGGTCTGCGGCATAGGGCCGTCGAGGGCATCCACAAGAAGCAGTACTCCGTCCACCATAGTGAGAATCCTTTCGACTTCGCTGCCGAAATCCCCATGTCCGGGGGTATCCACTATATTAATTCTATAATCTCTAAATTTTATGCCCGTGCATTTGGAGAGAATGGTTATCCCCCTCTCCTTCTCCAACTCATCGCTATCCATTGCCCTATCCGGCAAGGCATCCGAGTCTCTTTTGCTTGCGTTTTCCTTGAGCATTTTATTAATGAGAGTGGTTTTTCCGTGATCTACATGGGCAACCACCGCTATATTTCTTATTTTATCTTGAAAACTCAATTATTCTCCTCCATTATTAAAGCTAAAACTTAACAAAACAAGTTTGCCTTTAAAACAAAAAACCCCAATAAATTTAGTTTATTTACTGGGGTAAATGATTCCAAAATGGTCAAACTCTTAAAACGGTATACTTTTATTCGCTTGCTATCATTACTTTTCCGCAAAGGATAGTGAATTTGTAGTGTGGTATTTAATGCAAGTAGATCTTATACACCGCTTAAAACAATAAATTAAAGATTAACCCTTCGTTACGTTGATAGCTTGGGGCCCCTTCGCGCCGTTGGTAATTTCGAACTCTACTTTCTGTCCCTCTGTCAGGGTCTTGAAGCCGTCCTGCGAAATTGCAGAATAATGGACGAAAACATCCGGTCCGTCTTCCTGTTCGATAAAACCAAAACCTTTGCTGTCATTAAACCATTTCACTTTCCCTTGGTACCTCATACTTAACTTCTCCTTACATCTTAAGCTGCTATAAAAACAATAGCGGCTATTTATTAAAATTGGGCTTTTTGCCTAAACAGCTAGGCAAATAAGCTAATTTATTAAGTCTATACTACCGCATAAATAAAGTCAAGCTAATTTTTAATCCGTTTTTCTCTGCCTCATAATTTCGTAAGCCGTAACAGCGAAACTGACGGATGCATTTAAAGAATTTATACTTCCTGCCATTGGAATTTTTAAAACCTTTTCGCATTTTTCTATGGTCAATCTCCTCAGACCCCTCCCTTCGGAGCCGATTACGATGGCAACCGGCACGTTATAATCCGTCTCGTAAATAGTATCCTCCGATTCGTTTGAAAGCCCGACGACTAAGATACCGCGCCCCTTTAAGTCCCTGATGGTACGCGAGATATTAACCACCCTCGTCATGTTTACGTAAAATAATGCGCCTTGAGAAACATATGCTACCGAAGGCGTTATAAAAACGGAATTGGACTTCGGCAATATAATTCCCGAAATGCCGACACAGTTTGCCGTCCTGATTATAGAACCCAAATTCTGAGGATCGGTAATCTCGTCAAGAATTAAATATAAGGGCATAGGCTGCGAAGAACTGCCGGCGTTTGCCTCGTCGAATAATTTTTCGTAAACCTTTTCCGTATATTCGATATTTGCGGCAATACCCTTCGCAAGGGCTTCTTTTCCAAAATATTTTATAAATACATTATCCTTCTTCGTAACAATATTAATATTTTTATCCTTAAGGAGTTTTATCAGGTCTTTATCAATCTTTCCGTTTTTCCGTTTCTTTTCGCTGACGCATATTTCGCCGCCTCTCTTCAAATACCCCGAAAGAATCGCTTCTCTAAGGGTATTTACACCGTAAACGGTTAAATTCATATTATTGCTCCCCGTTTTATAATATTATTTATCGTATTTAAAAATTGCCGAGGACTGCCCGAAACAACCGCGGACGATTCTCATTTGCAGTTATTTTCAATATCATAATAGATATTCCGCAGGGCATCCGCCGGATTTGCCGTGGCGGTTATTTCTCTTCCCACAACGATATAATCCGCCCCCGAATCAAAAGCCGCAGACGGAGTCATCACCCTTTTCTGGTCGTCCATCGGGGTGGTCTTGCCGGCATTTATATTTTTATCGTTATCGGATTTAAGCCTTATTCCGGGGGTTATCGTCTTAAAGCCACTGCCTAAAATATTTTTTATTCTCAGCGATTCATGCCCCGAACATACGACCCCGTCTAAACCGGAAACCTTAGCCGATTTTGCAAGATGCAGGGCTAAATCGGAGACGATATTTCCGCCGAGCCCGCCGGAGGCATTATTCTCATCTTCAAGATTATAAAATATCCGATTTATATCCGCATCGGACAGATTAGTTAATACCGTTACGGCAATGACGTCGATATTTTTGCCGGTTATATACGACGCTTCTTCGGCACCCCTTTTTGCCGCTCTCATCATATTAACGCCCCCCGAGGCATGGACATTAATTATGTCTACACCTAATTTTCCTGCAGACTTGACGGCCCTATACACGGTATTGGGTATATCATGAAATTTAAGATCGAGAAATATTTTTCCGCCGCAATCCTTTATTAAGTCTATCCCGTTGATTCCGCAGGACGTAAACGCCTCCGAGCCTATTTTATAGAAACAGGCCTCCCCTTTAAGCCTTTCAACAAGCCGTCTAATCGAACTCAAATCACTGTAATCCAAGGCAATTATTACCCTTTCTTTAAAATTTTTCATAAAAATCTACCTCAAAAATTCACACAATGGAACGAACATGTACCCGGCTTTTTTAAGCTTCGGTATTTCGCGCATTAGGACCTTAACCGTATCTGGCCTCGGATGCCCTATAACTACAACCCTTTTAAATTTATTCGCCAGATATGCGGCAATCTTAATCTGATTTTCTATATATCCGACAGAAGGCTTGTCGTCGAGAAAAACATCCCTTCGAGCCGACGGAAGACCCTTTTCTATAGCACATCGGTAAGCATAACTGTCTATATCCGTAAAACTGTCCATGAAAAACATTTTTTTATCTTTAAAAACCGAAATGGCATCGCAAATCTTTTTTCTATCGGACGTAAACATAGACCCTTCATGGTTGTTTGCCCCGTCTATAAACGGAAGCATGCCTATATCAGTCAAAATTTTTCTTCTTATCTCTTTTTTATTCATATGAATATACAAGGCTCCGTCACCGGGAAAAAGCAGGGTATTAACAGGCTCCATAGGTATGTGCAGGATTGTTTCGTATCCCGCTTTATGAAGCTCCAAATCTATCTCTTTAGAATAAGGGGCATATGGAAATATAGCAAACGTTATAGGGGTATGAAGCGAAGTCAATTTGTTTACGTATAACGTGTCGTATCCTATGTCGTCGATATCCAAGGCAATCTTGGGGGAATTCACATATTCTTTCACAGATTCGAAACCACTGTTGTCAAGTCCCTTTACTATAAAAAGCACCTTTAAAAACAGTTTCGTCTTATCATAAACATAGATGCATAAACAATTATTTTTTACGTCATATAAATAATAGCTTATAGGGGCTTCAGATGGAATTACGAACCGCTCGAATTCGCTTTCTAAGTTTTTTTCTATTACATCAAATCTTGTTTTTTTTGATATAAGAATATTAAATTTCAAAAAATTTACATGAAGTACCTTTAAATCCTTGCCGGAATTAATCGGAGGTTTAACTATTAAGCTAATATTCTGAGTTATTATATTGCTCTTCGATATATTAAGGTTTTTTAAGGTTTTCTTAAAAAATATTTTAAAGGTTTTTATCGGATATTTTTTATATTCTTTTATTTTTAATGCAGTTTCGTTAAATTGCTTACGCTCGGAATAATATTTCTTTGAAAGAATCTTTGCCGGTTTGAATATAAACCCGTAATAAATAAAAATAGATAGGAAAAACAGAAACAAAAAAACCGATACGGCCAAAAAAATCTTAATTTTATATCCTGTTTTATTACCTTTATTATTCGCCAAGTTTATTTTACCCCTATGCCCTTCCTAATGATATTCCAACTTCTGAGAAGTTCATAAGCAAATCTAAACTGATTGTCTTTTTTAAAATAAACCTTAAAAGTTTTATAGACGGGCTTTATCTTCAGCCTGCTGCTTTCCGGATTCTTAAAATGATGCCGCAAATTTATCTCTCTCAATCGTTTCAGATGCTTTAAAAATACAAAATCCTTGGAACTGCGAACAATAAAATTAGGCGTAATACCTGTATCCTGAACCGAAACGCCGTTAGGGAGAAAGTAAAAAGCCGTAGTAAGCCCCATACCCGCACCGTCCGGCAGGGTATAAACCGTCTGCACGGATCCCTTACCAAACGTTTCGGTTCCGACTACTATAGCCCTCTTATGCGCCTGCAGGCTCCCTGCGGTTATTTCGGCTGCACTTGCCGTTCCGGCATTGACAATTACTACAATCGGATACTCCGGGACGACGCGCCTTCCCGATGCATAATATTTTACGTTCTGAGATTTTATTCTCCCCTTAGTATAAACTATTACTCCGCTTTTTATAAAATCGCTGCAGACCTTGACGGCTTCGTTTAATAACCCGCCCGGATTGTTTCTCAAGTCTATTATCAAACCCTTAATCCCATGCTCTTTTAGTCTTATTATTTTTAATGCCCGTAAAAGCTGAGTATTAGTGTGTTCCTGAAAGCTTGAAATTCTGACGTAGCCTATATGTCCGGGAAGAATCATATATTTTACGCTTTTCAGCTTTATTCTTTCCCTGGTAATATTAAAGAGCCTCGGGTGCTTAAACCCTTTTCGTCCTATTGAAAGTTTTACGCTCGTACCGTCTCTGCCGTGTAAAAGACTAACTGCTTTCATGATATTCATGTTATATGTCGAAATACCGTTAATTTTTTCTACAATATCCCCTGCTTTAATGCCGGCTTTAGCGGCCGGGGTTCCGTCAATCGGTGCAATTATTACTATATAGTTACCTTTTTGGGAAATTTCAATCCCCAAACCGACATATTCACCCGTTGTTTCCGACTTCATCTGTCTAAATTCGTTCGGCGTAAGAAAATAGGTATGAGGGTCAAGTGTCGCCGTCATTCCTTCTATTGCACCAAATATAAGCTTTTTAGAGCTCTCTTTCTTTATATAATTATTCTTTATTAAGGTATATACCTTTGAAAAAAGCCTTAAGTTTTTAAGTGAATTTCCTGTTAAGATTTCCCCGTTCGGCGAAGCCTTTACCGTTTCGGCAAAAGATATTTTTCCGCTTCCCAAAAATACGGCAAGCATACAAGACAATAATAAAAATGTTGAAAGATATTTTAAACCGCTTAAAAATTTGCCCATCGTTTACCTCAGTATAGTAAATGTTATATCGTTTTTTTTGGAGTTTTTATTTAGATTATGGATTAATTTTATAACTTTACGCTTTAAAAATCTATTCTTTTTATCTTCCGGCCTATATTTTGTTTTTAAAACTTTTATGTAATTATTCATTTCCGCTATTAAACCTTTTATTTTTTTTCTGGAGATTTTAAAACCGTTTTTTACAGATATGAAAATAATTTTCTCTTTATTTAAGTATTCTTTTATTTTTAACAGTTTATTTTTGCGCGTAGCTAATTTAGATAGTATTCCCTCTTCCCTGTCGATAACATCTTTCATTTGATAATTTAAGACGAAATAATCGGCATTATTTTTAAAAGACGATAATTTCACCGAATCGTATTCTTTCTGAAAGAAAAATATTCTTCTTATAAGCCTTCTTATGGTTGAATCGTCTTCTTTAATCTTATTTTTTATTATCTCCTCCTTATGCGAAGCCATCTCTATCTTACCCCTTAAATCTACAATATCCTTTTTCATCTCTAAAATTTTAGAAGATAAAAGAGATGTTTCTTTTTTATAATAGGTAAGCCTTTTCGCGACAAGAGGATACTTTTTTTGGAGGCTCACTTGTTTATATTCATGGGATAACGCAATACGCACGGGGGGATAATGTGCAGCTAAAAATACCATTTTTTCCTTCGCTCGATAAATTAGCCCGCCTTCCGTGCAACTTACGTCAGCATAGAAAAACGGGCTGGAAATTTTACGCTTAAACCTTAGCTTTTAACCTTATTCACTGCCGGAGCCTTCACAGCTGCCGCTTTTTTAGTCGTAACCTTCTTCACTGCCGGAGCCTTCACAGCTGCCGCTTTTTTAGTCGTAACCTTATTCACTGCCGGAGCCTTCACAGCTGCCGCGACCGGAGCCGTGGCGGCTTTTGGCGCCGGTTTACTCTTAGCGCAACCGGAAAATGCCACTACCGATACGGCTAAGAATACTCCTAAAACTAACACCGTAAACTTCTTCAAAATTTATCACCTCCTTTAATGTTTTTTATTCTATTTTCAGCCGTATATTTTGTCAAGAGAAATTTTTATTGGAAAAAAATATAATATATAATATTATAATGAATAATAAAATGAAGAGATTTATTTTTCAAATAATAACTAAAGATTTTAACCTGACGGAAGAGAAAAGGTATCTTAGGGATATCGTTAAAATAGCCGTGGATTCTTTTGCCGACGTATTGCAATTAAGAAACAAAAAAATAACGCCCGGTAATATTTATCGCTCCGCCGTTTTTATAAAAAATATCTTGAGCGATTCTTACCCGAACAGAGCCGAAAAACCCCTCCTCATAATAAATGATAGGCCCGATATAGCATACCTATCCGGGGCAGACGGCGTCCATATAGGGCAGGACGATTTTCCGGCATATATCGTAAAGAAACTATTCCCCGGCCTGATATTGGGCGTCAGCGTAGACGATTTAAGTCAGGCGCTTATAGCGGAAGAAGGGGGGGCGGATTATATCGGCGTAGGGCCGGTTTACGACACGACGTCCAAGTCCGATGCCGGAGACCTGATAAAACGCAGGGAACTGAAAAATATATGTAATGCCGTAAACATACCCGTTATAGCAATAGGCGGTATAAACGACGGCAACATTTCCGACCTCGACTCATGCGGTATAAACGGAGTAGCTGTAATAAGCGCGATTTCTAACTCTGAAGACCCGTTAAAAACGGCCTGCGCGCTTAAAAAAAATATAGACGAATCTTTAAATATAAATAAATGCATTTAATAGAATTTAGTCACGTATATAAAAATTACGATAAAAATTACGTATTGAGGGATTTAAATTTTACCGTTGATAAGGGAGAATTTATCTTTATTACCGGACCTTCCGGCTCAGGTAAGACGACTACCCTGAAAATGTTAACAGCCGTAGAAAAACCGACTCACGGGGCGATAAGATTTATGAACGCGGCGCTCCAGGATTTAAGACCGAAGGACATACCCTTTCTGAGACGGAAAATAGGCTTCGTGTTTCAGGATTTCAAACTTCTTCCCGATAAAACCGTCTTTCGAAACGTAGCCCTCGGACTTGAGGTCTCTGGAATTTTCGGCGGCATAATAACAAAAAACGTCTCTGAAATATTAAAATCGGTAGAACTTTATACGAAAAAAAACGAGTTTCCGCCTGCCTTGTCCGGAGGAGAACAGCAAAGGGTCGCAATTGCAAGGGCACTTGTTCAAAACCCGCAGGTTCTTCTGGCGGACGAACCCACCGGCAATTTGGACGAAGACACGTCAAAAATTATCATGGATATAATAAAATCTTTTAACAATAAAGGCACTACGGTAATGCTGGCTACGCACAATAAAAATCTTATAAATACAGGAAGGGCGCGCGTAATTGATATCACAAAGAGTTAGTTATCTCACAAATTATTTTAATATAGCGTTTTCAAACATTAAATCCAATATTGCGGGAAACATTTTCGCTTTCGCAATAATGGCATTTTCTTTCTTTATAATGCTATTTTTCCTCCTTTGCTACGTCAATATATATAACTACATGAATCTCTTTCAAAATCGGAATACGATGATAGTGTTTCTAAGGAACAATTCTAAAAAAAACAACGTCATGCATTTTATAAAGGGGATTTCAGGGGTTAAAAGCGTGGTTTATTACAACAATGAATCGTCTATGAAATTCTTGGAAAATAGAATAAAACATATAAAATCCGTCTTGAAAGGCATAAATCCAAATTATCTGCCGTCCTTCATAAAAATTAATTTTAAAAAAAGCGCCACGAGTAAAATATTTTTATCTAATATTTATTTGCGGCTAAAGGCCTTAAAAAGCGTTAATTCGGTCTACTACAATAAGATGCTTGAAAATAAAATCATACAGTTTATCTTTTTCACGAAGGTAATAGGGCTTATTATTTTTATATTCTTGTTTATATTATCCATCTTTATTTCATACAGCGCTATAAAACTTATTATACTCAGGAAGCAGAGTGAAATAGAAATATTGAGGCTTATAGGCGCTACAAACGGTTACATCAGGGCACCTATGTTTATAGAAAGCGGCGTGGGGGCGGTTTTATCCTTTCTGGTCTCCTTTTTACTTCTCTTTTTAATATTTAAGGTCTTTATGTTTTACGGATTTGATAGCTTTCTTGAATATTTCCATATTAAAATAATTTTTTTAGATTTGCGACAAATTCTTTTGGTGTTTATAATAGCCTTGATTTCCGGCTTTCTGGGAACGTATCTGTCGTCTAAAAAATTATTTTAATAACCCTCGACTGTCGGGTAGTTCACTTCTAAATCGCAATAATATTATCTCGCAGCGTTTTAATATCGACGTATTTTTCTATGTTTTTCGATAATAAATTAAAGCTTTCGTCTTTAACGGCATCGTAATTTTTAAACTTATCTCCGTTATGATCAAGCTTAATATGCTTACCCGCGATACCGACTATGAAGTTTTTGAATGCCGTATTGCCGAATAAGCCATGAATATACGTTCCGATTTTTTTACCGTCTTTCGACAAAATTCCATTTTCGGGTAAAATATCGCCGCGGTACTTTTTAACCGCTTCCGATTTAAATAAATCGACATAGGCATCTCCGTCTGAATAATCTTCGGCAAAAAACGTCCTCCCGTTATGTATCTCATATCCGCTTAAAGAAGATTCGGGGTTATTGAAGCGATATCTCCGATTTAATAATATTTTTTCTTCGGATAATACCGTCACCGTCTTAAAGAAACCGAAACCCTCCGTCATGCTTATGCCCGATTCTATACTTAGCGGGTCTTCTATCCGTTCTCCCATCATTTGAAACCCCCCGCATATGCCCATGATAACACCGCGCCTACCGATTTTTTTAATATAATCGAAAATTTTAGACTTCTTAATACTCAATAAATCCGAAACGGTCGATTTAGTTCCCGGTATAATTATCATATCAAATTCATCCGCGTCGGCAGGAACGCAATCAAAAAACCTGGCGGCTATTCTGTCGTCAAAGAAAAGGGAATCAAATTCGTTAAAATTTGAAATATGGTCCAAACGAACTATGCCTATTTTCAGCTTGCCTTCATTTTTACCTTTGCCGAAACTGCTTGCGCTTTTTAAATCAAGACTGTCTTCCGCCTCTATATGAAGATTATCAATGTAAGGGAGCACCCCGAGGCACGGAATCTTAAGCCTTCGCTCCATGCATCTTATCCCCGGTTCCAATATAGACGCATCACCCCTAAATTTATTTATAATAAACCCTTTTATTAACTTCCTCCACTTTGGCGGAATGAGTTTGACCGTTCCGTAAATAGAGGCAAAAACCCCGCCTCTTTCTATGTCTGCCGCTAAAATCACCGGAATATCATAAACACCGGCAAAACCCATATTGGCTATATCATATTTAAAAAGATTTATTTCAGCGGGGCTTCCGGCTCCTTCAAGCACTACCAATTCGTTTTCCGAGGTTAAAAATTCAAACGACTCCATCGCTTTTTTAAGGAAAAAATCTTTTCCTCCGTTATATTTTTTAAAATTCATATTACCGTAATATTTTCCTTCGACTATAAGATGCATTTTTAAATCCGACGCAGGCTTTATTAGAATGGGGTTAATCTGCCTTATCGGCTTTTTAAAAGCCGCTTCAGACTGAACGACCTGCGAAACCGCAATTTCAAAGCCGTCTTCCGTGACAAAACTGTTCAAAGACATATTTTGCGACTTAAAAGGCGAGCAGCTGATGCCCCTGTCCGAAAAATACCTTAGAAATCCGGCGGTAAGCGTGCTTTTGCCTGCAGAACTCGACGTCCCCTGAATCATTACAAATTTACTTTTACGGTTCATCATAGGCGAGAGGCTCAAGGGGTTCTAAGCCTTTTAGCACCTTCAGGAATGCATCGACTACTTTCGGGTCAAACTGGGTTCCGGAATATTTTTCCAACTCGTCTAAGGCAACCTTGACCGGCAAGGCCCTTCTATACGGCCTATCGGTCGTCATAGCGTCAAATGCGTCTATAATAGCGATTATCCTGGAGGCGACCGGTATATCGTCCCCCGCAATCCCGTAAGGATAACCCTTACCGTCGTATCTTTCCTGATGGTGCAATACATCGTTGGCTATATGGCTTAAAAATTTTATTTTTTTAAGCATGTTGTACCCTATCTCCGGGTGTCTTTTAATCTCTGCATATTCTTCGTCGGTCAATTTTTCGCGTTTATTTAATATATAATCCTTTATGCCGATTTTCCCTACGTCATGCAGGACGGCGGCATACCTTACATTTTTTATTTCATTTTCGCTTAAACCTAATTCTTTAGCCACTAAAGCCCCGCAATGTATAAGCCTGCCGCCATGGGCTCCGGTGTATGTATCCCTTGTTTTAATAGCCTCGGATATGGAATTTATAGTCTCTAAATGCTCGTCTTCTATATAATTAGACATCTGCACATTGTAGGCCGCAATAGATATAACACTGGAAATATCGGACATGAAATCTAACGCCTCCAACGAATACTCTATTTTTTTATCGCTTAACAAAAAAATGAAACCTAAAAAATCCTTATCCGTTTTTATGGGTATCCCTATAAACGTTTCTTTTTTGATATCCTTAAACATGCAATTAAATGTTTCGGTACCCTCCTTATCATTATCTTGACTATAATAATAAATACTCGGATAATCGGAAATTAAGTTTTTTAAACAGCTGCAATCGGAAAACCGGAAAGAATCGGGAACGGCGGACGAGGCATCCATCCTATAGCTTTTAAACAACTCTAAGGGCGTATCCTTGAGAAACGGACAGTCTGTGCATTTATATAATATTTTAGATTCGGCGGAACATTTTATAAATTGACATTCGAAATTCGTAATAGTATAGCAGTTAACATTACCGCCGAATATGGAACATCCGGTCATTTTGCAATCAAAAAATTCGTAGCAAAATTTATTCTTGCTTTTATCCTTAAAATAAACTAAAGCCGCATCCGTTTTGGTGAAATTCATCAGGTTTTTTACGGAATAATCTATAACGCTCGCAATATCCGACGAAGAAGAAACAAGCTTGGAGACCTCCAACAGATTCGTAACCTTGCCGCTTTCTTCTTTCTGCCTTAAATATAAGAGATTTGCGTTCTCATATAAAGTGAGACTGTATATAAATATTCCGCCCAACATAGCTATAAATTTGGCTATTTTTACCTCTTCTTCCGAAAATTCGTAAGCCTCCCGTTTATAGATATTTAAAGCGCCTAAAACAAGAGAGCCCGCATATATCGGGACGCTCAAGAGAGACGACATGCCTGAAAATTGTTTTTCCAATTCATAATATATGTCGGATAAGTCGTCTTTAATATTTTTACTGACTAAAGATTCCCCGTTCTCTATGACGGAACCTATCAGCCCCTCCCCAACCATTGTTTCAAAATCTTTTTTAACAAATTCTGAGTCTTCATAGTATTTAACACAATTTATTTTCTCCGTGTCTTCATTTAACATAAAGACGGTTATCAGGTCGCATTCTATAAATGTTTCCACGGTAACGGAAATTTTTTCATAAATCTCATCCCTCGAATTTTTAGAAATCAAGTCTTTAGAAAGAAAATACGCTATATCTATATACTCTGCCATTTTATAATAATATATCCTCTTAAGTTTATATTTTAAAAAACATAAATAAACCGCATACGATTCGGCGCGACGCGCGGTTTCCTATTTAAAGTATCACAAGGTCATAAGGGAAATAAGGCTCAACCCTTTACATACCGTATCGCCTTTAAAATGACCAAGCATAACCTCTATTATTTAGCTATATTTCTAAATTTCTTGATCCTTTCGTCTCTTAGGGTTTCTCCGCTATATTTTTTAAGTTCTTCAAGATTTTTTATGATGGCTCTTCTCAATGCTTCGGCGGCAAGAGGCGCATTTCTATGCGCGCCGCCGAGAGGTTCCGGTATTATACCGTCGATAACATTAGATTCGCTAAGCTCTCTCGCAGTAAGCTTTAAGGAATTTGCCGCATCCTCGGTTTTAGACACGTCTTTATAAAGAATAGACGCACAGCCTTCGGGTGATATTACGGAATAAACGGAGTATTCCATCATTAAAACTAAGTTTCCGGTTCCAAAAGCAAGCGCGCCACCGCTACCGCCCTCCCCTATAACTATGGATAAAACAGGAACCTTAATATTTAACAAGGTATATATCGTTCTTGCAATAGCCTCGGATTGTCCTCTTTCTTCCGCTCCGAGACCCGGATATGCCCCCGGAGTGTCTATTAATGTTACTATGGGTATGAAATATTTTTCGGCAAGCTTAAAAAGCCTCTGCGCTTTTCTATAGCCTTCGGGGTTGGGCATGCCGAAATTTCTGCACATCTTGTCCTTCGTGTTGCGGCCCTTTTGATGCCCGATTATAAGAACTTTCTGCCCGCCGTTAAGCTTTCCGCCGTCGCCTTTGATAAAACAAAATCCCCCCACTACGGCTTTATCGTCCATAAAAAGTCTATCTCCGTGAAGCTCGATAAAATTTTCCGTCATAAGACCTATATAATCTAACGTATACGGCCTAAGGGGATGCCTCGACAACTGGGTAATCTGCCAGTTGTTAATATTTTTAAATACGTCTTTTATAAGTTTTTCTTTTTTGGCTTCAAGATTTTCGATTTCGTCGGCTACATTAGCAAAGCCCCCAAGATTAAAAGCCTTAAGCTCTTCTATCTTTTGCTCCAACTCAATTATGGGTCTTTCGAATTCAAGAGAATGCACTGCCATAAATAATTATGTATATAATATTATTATGTTAACTTAAGTATTACTAAATAACCTATAAAAACAATTATATCAGAATTATAAAATATTTAAATATCTGAGGGATATCGACTTAGACTTAAACAGAATTTTATTTACCTTAATGTTCCCGTTAAACACCACGCTATATCCCGGTATCCTTAATATAACATTAGAATCGCCTTTTGAACCCGATAAATTATTTCTCAATTCCATTAATAAATTATTAAATTCATGAGCGCCGAATTCCGTTATCCTTTTGTTTATCTCAATGACGCATACATCGACGGGTTCGACGGCCTTAGGTTCGACCGGTTTGACCGGCTTAATAATTTTAACTGGGGCGGGGGACTTCCTTATCTTTAGGCTGTCCAACAACTCAATATTTTCCCCGATAACCTTGATATCCAAGTTTAAATCGTCGTAACTTCCGTATTCCAAACGCCCCGTTTTTGTTTTATCGCTACCCTTTTGACGTGCCTGCTCATCGTCGATCTTGCTTATCTGCATGGAGACATCATTTATGTTTATCTCCGAAAAATCTATCTTTCCGGTTAAAACAACCGGTTCGTTCGTGTCTATTATATTTTCACATTTTAAGTAATTTTTCGGAAAAAGAATGGCTTGAACGTTGAAATTCTTATCATTCAGTATAAAAGAAGCCATTTTATCGTTATTCTTCGTCTTATGAATCTTTAGCTGATTTATAACGCCGCACATTTTAAAAACGCCGCCGACTGCTTTTCCGCCGGAATTAACGTATTCCGTTACGATATCCGAAAGACTCTTTGCCGCTATAAGTTTAATTTTCTCCTCATATCCGTCTAACGGGTGTCCCGAAAGATAAAATCCTAACGATTCTTTTTCGAATGCAAGGATAGACTTTTTGTCATCCTTTTCTCCCTCATTTATCAAAAAAGAATCATTTTTCCCGTTATCGCAGTTTAATTCGTCTCCGAAAAAAAGCGGAAGCTCAAACTGCCCCGAATTCCTTTTCTCTCTTTTAAAATTGGCTTCTCCCATTATGCCTTCTAAATTATCCAACATCCACTTTCTGGATTCACCCCCGACATCTAACGCCCCGCTTTTAATCAGATTTTCTATCGTTCTTTTATTAACTTTCCGCGTATCTACTCTCGAACAAAAATCCGGTAAATCCTTAAATACCCCATCCTCGCGGTTTTGTAAAATAGAATCTATGGCAGCCTTCCCGACATTCTTAATCGCCCCCAGGCCGGTGCGAATTACGAACTTCCCCTCATCGTTTTCAACTATAATAAATCTTTCCTCCGAATAACTAACCGAAGGGGGTAATATCTCGCAGGAATTAAACCCGGACTTCGCCTCGTTTATTATCTTTGCCAGCTTATCGGTATTGGACATTTCACTCGATAACAGCGCCGCCGTAAAATGTTCTTTATAATTAGCCTTCAAGTACGCCGTCATATACGCAATGTATGCATAGGCGGTAGAATGCGACTTATTAAAACCATATTCTCCGAATTTAGTGATCAATGAAAAAATCTTTACGGCTTTTGCCTTTTCTATACCGTTCGCACTGCAGCCGCTGATAAATTTATCTCTCATTTGTTCTATAAGTTCCGCCTGTTTTTTACCGACCCCTTTTCTTAAAACATCCGCCTCTCCCATTGAAAACCCTGCAAGGAACGTAGCTATTTTCATTATCTGTTCCTGATATAATATTACCCCGTATGTATCTTTTAATATATCCTTTAACAGGGGATGAATATAGCGTATTTTAACCCTGCCGTGTTTTGCGTTAATAAAGTCGTCCACCATGCCGCTGCCTAACGGTCCGGGCCTGTAAAGAGCGACGAGCGGGATTAAATCCTCAAACGAATTCGGGGCTAGTTTCTTTATCAGTTCCTTCATACCGGAGCTTTCAAGCTGAAAAACGCCGGTGGTATCCCCCGAAGATAAAAGCTTAAACGCCGGCTTGTCGTCTAAATTTATATCGTATATATTGAAGTCGGCTTCCGAAGGCCCCGTCTTTGAATCATTTATAAGGGCAATGGCTTCCTTCATCACCGTAAGTGTTTTTAAACCCAGAAAGTCAAATTTAATAAACCCCAATTTTTCTAAATCCTGCCCTGTATATTGAGTGGTAACGACATCCGTAGCCTTTGTCCCCTTATATAGCGGCATATAGTTATATATAGGCTCGTTGGATATAACTACTCCGGCGGCATGCGTGCTGGCATGCCTTGCAAGCCCTTCCAACCTCTTTGCTATTTCCATCAGTTTTTTAACCTTGGGGTTCGTATCTATCATGCTGCGAAATTTAGGCTCTTCCTTAATTGCGTCCTCAAGCGTAATGCCGGGCGTACCGGGAATTAATTTGGCTATTTTATCGACCTCGGAGTAAGGCATATTGAGTGCCCTGCCGGTATCGCGTATAACCGCCTTCGCCAGCATAGTTCCGAATGTTATTATTTGCGAAACCTGCTCTTCTCCGTATTTGTCGGAAACATATTTAATAACCTCGTCCCTGCCGTTTATGCAAAAATCGGAGTCTATATCGGGCATACTTATTCTTTCCGGATTAAGGAATCTTTCAAACATTAAA
Organism: bacterium; assembly: GCA_003232385.1. GTDB lineage: Bacteria > SZUA-79 > SZUA-79 > Acidulodesulfobacterales > Acidulodesulfobacteraceae > QIJE01. The sequence continues at coordinate 3,773 of QIJE01000015.1, read as the reverse complement.
TCATATTTAATCGGGTCTATCTCCGTAATTTTTAAACAATATGCCACAAGGCTGCCCGCTGCCGAACCCCTGCCCGGACCTACCGGAATATCATGCTCTTTTGCATACTTTATAAAATCCGAAACGATTAAAAAATATCCGGAAAAATTAGATTTTTTAATTACTTCTATTTCCATATCCAATCTTTCGCCATAGGTTTTCGACGTATCCGAATAGGACGCCGCGGCCGCTTTGGTAGGATTATTTATAAAAACTTCCTCAAACCCTTTTCTAACCTTTCGCTCAAAGCGCTCTGAAACCGAAAGGCCGTCTTCGTCAGATTTAAACTGCGGAAAGTGATGCCCACCCTTAAGTTTAAATGAGAAATTACATTTTTCGGCTATTATTTTAGTATTGGAAATAGCCTCCGGGGGATATTCCGCAAAAATTTCTTTCATCTCTTCTTGAGACCTAAAATAAAGGTCTTTTGTCGAAAACCTCATTCTATTTTTATCTTCCACGGTTTTACCGGTCTGAATACACAATAGGACGTCATGCGCCTCATAATCGTCTTTCAAAAGGTAATGGCAGTCATTGGTGGCTACAAGCGGTACGCTGTATCTTTGTGCCAAATCGAGAAGCCCCTTGTTAGCCGTTTTTTGCTCCTCCAATCCCTGAACCTGCATCTCCAAATAAAAATCGTCCTTAAAAAGATTTAAATAATACTTGAGGCTTTCTTCTGCAATATCGTAATTTCCCTGAACTATGTTATAGGGAATCTCCCCTTTTATACAGGCGGACAGGGCTATCAAGCCGTTATGGTTTTCCGTAAGAATATTTTTATCAATTCTGGGCTTGTAATAAAAACCGTCTATATAGGATTTAGATACTAATTTAGATAGATTCCGATAGCCTTCTTCGTTTTTTGCAAGCAATATCAAATGATAATAAAATTTTTCATTCGCATTTTTAAGTTTTCTATCGGATTTTGCCATATATACTTCACAGCCTATCACGGGCTTAATATTTTTCTTAACCGCCTTTTCGTAAAACTCGACGGCACCGAACATATTTCCATGGTCGGTCACGGCAACGGAAGGCATATTGAGCTCAACGGCTTTATTTACAATATCGTCTATTTTAATGGCCCCGTCTAAGAGGCTGTAATGTGAATGCATATGAAGATGGACGAACTCGTTCATTTTTACTCCCATTCTATCGTAGAAGGCGGTTTTGAGGTAATATCGTAAACCACCCTGTTAATTCCTTTTATTTCGGAAATTATTCTTGCGGCGCAGGTCCTTAATATATTATAGTCCAATTCTACAAAGTCCGCCGTCATACCGTCGGAGGAACTTACCGCCCTGAGCGCTATAAGAGATTCATAGCTTCTTTCATCTCCCATGACCCCTACCGTCTTAATCGGAATCAAAACAGGAAAGGACTGCCATATTTTATCGTATAATCCGGCATTTTTTATCTCCTCGGTTACTATCGCGTCTGCCTTTCTCAGGATTTCAAGCCCTTTTCTGTTAATCTCTCCGATTATCCTTATAGCTAATCCGGGACCCGGAAACGGCTGCCTCTTAATTATCTCATCCGGAATCCCGAGGTTTTTCCCTATTATGCGGACCTCGTCTTTAAATAATTCTCTTAAAGGCTCTATTAATTTTAGGCCTAATTTTTTTGGAAGCCCCCCCACGTTGTGATGGCTTTTTATAACGCTTGAAGAGCCGAAAATCTTGACCGACTCGATAACATCGGGATAAAGCGTCCCTTGAACGAGAAAATCCACCCCGTTTATCTTTTTTGCCTCTTCTTCGAATATTTGCACAAAGAGCCTGCCTATAATTTTTCTCTTTCTCTCCGGATCAACAACCCCCTTCAACGCCTTCAAAAACAAACCGGAGGCCTTCACGAGTTTCACGTTCAAATCAAGTCATAACCGATTTTGCCTCGGAATCCCTTAATAAACCGTTATCGACGAATATGCACTTAAGCCCTTTGCGGACAGCCTTATTCGCAATAACCGCGGCAACGGTGGAATCGACCCCTCCCGAAAGGGCGCATATGGCCTTTTTACCGGAGGTCAGCCCTGCGATATCTTGTACTTTGCTTGAAATAAAGTCGTCTAACTTCCAGTCTTTTTCAACACCTGCGATATCGAATAAAAAATTATTTAATATCTTGTTGCCGTAAACCGTGTGGGCTACTTCGGGGTGAAATTGAAGCCCGTACATTTTTTTCTCGCGGTTTTCAAAGGATGCCGTATCGCAATTTTCGGTTCGAGAGGTTACGATAAAATTATCCGGGGCTTTTACTATAATATCCCCGTGGCTCATCCATATGGGACTTGACTTTTTGCATCCCTTAAAAAGCTTGGTTTTTTTGAGTATGTCAAGATTGGAATGTCCATATTCGCGGTTAGTTGCAGGCTTTACCGTGCCTCCCATAAGATATGCCATAACCTGCATGCCGTAGCAAATTCCCAAAAACGGAACGTTTATTTCCAATATCTCCTTCGATATAAAAGGAGCGCCGTTATCGTAAACGGAAGAGGGTCCCCCTGAAAGTATTATCGCATCCGGTTCAAAGCATTTTATTTTTTCAATAGGGGAAGTTACCGGATATATCTCGCAATAAACGCTATTTTCCCTTATTTTTCTGGCAATGAGCTGGGTATATTGCGAGCCGAAATCTATTATGAGTATTTTAGAGTGGGGAATTTTCATCCTGCATTAATCAAGCCTATAATTAGGCGCCTCCCTTGTTATAATAACGTCGTGGACATGGCTCTCCCTCAATCCGGACGATGTTATTCTAATAAATTTTGTTTTGGTTCTCAGCTCTTTTATATCGTGAGCGCCGCAATAGCCCATTCCCGCCCGTAAACCGCCTATCAGCTGATTTACCGTATCCGAAAGCATTCCCTTATAGGGGACTCTCCCCTCTATGCCCTCCGGAACAAACTTAGACTCGTCACTTATGTGTGATTGAAAATATCTGTCCTTAGAACCTATTACCATTGCTCCGAGCGAACCCATACCCCTATAAACCTTATAGCTTCTTCCTTGATATATTATCTCTTCGCCGGGACTCTCTTTCGTTCCGGCAAAAAGATTACCTATCATGACGCTATTTGCGCCGGCGGCAAGGGCCTTCACGATATCTCCGGAAAACTTTATTCCGCCGTCGGCAATGACCGGAACACCGCTTTTATCGTATGCGGCAGAACATTCCATTATTGCGGACAATTGCGGAACACCGACACCGGCCACGACCCTCGTAGTACAAATAGAACCCGGACCTATGCCGACTTTTACGGCATCTACCCCGGCCTTAATCAACTCCTCCGCCGCCTCTCCCGTGGCAATATTTCCGGCTACGATATCAACCGAATAACGTTTCTTTAAATATTTTATCATATCTATAACGCCCTTGGAATACCCGTGAGCGGTATCAATAACTATTGCGTCCGCTTTTGCGTCCGCAAGTGCGTTAACCCTTTCCTCCGTATCCTCGGAAATTCCGACTGCAGCCGCAACCCTAAGCCTTCCCTTAGAATCCTTACAGGAATTAGGGTATTTTTTAATTTTCTCTATATCCTTAATGGTTATCAATCCTTTTAAGTTAAAATTTTCGTCCACTACTAAGAGTTTTTCTATCTTTTTTTCATGCAGGGTTTTTTTTGCATCCTCCAAGGTCGTGCCTACCGGAACGGTAATCAGATTTTCCTTAGTCATAATATCGGCAACTCTTTCATTAAGATTAACCGAAAACCTTAAATCCCTGTT
>QIJE01000026.1 GCA_003232385.1 bacterium | reverse complement strand
CTCTTTTTGTGGTGCAGGTTCCGGTAATGCGAGAAAATTTGATTGTTCCTAATGTAAAACCGGAAATATTAATAGGACAGACAATAGAAATACGGCGGGAACTGTCGAAATTAAAGCTTACGGAGTAGCGATACCGTGAATCAATAAGCCTAAATCGTCTTTAGCAGTCAGGTAGTTCGCCAAGGCTTATTTACCGATAAAAGATATAGACGAAAACAATACCCCTTTCCTAACGCTATCTATTTTTGCATAAAAATTGTCCCATGTCGTTTTGCCGTTTTATTACTGCCGTATTTTAAATATACAATTATTTATTAATAATATCAATGAGTTAAAATACAGTTTGTGGTTGGCAATCGGCATGTCGGGAGCTCAATCCTCTCGCCGGTTCCATTTAAAATTACTTATGATCTAGCGATGTTTTAGCGCAATAGCATTGAACTTTCGGCATAGATTAATGATATCGTAAATAGTATAGATTGTCCCTATTTATCCTTTTTATTTTTTTCCGTTAACAGTTGAACCGCCTTTAAATAGCTTTTTTTAAGCCTATTAAATGATTTTGCAAGAGCGCTTATTTCATCGTTTCCTTCCACCTTGAAATCTTCGTTAGATTTTCCGACGGATACGTCTTCCGCTAATTTGGTCATATCGTGTATAGGCTTTATTATTGCCTTGTTTATAAAAAATAGGGCTATTATAAGTGCAAAAAAGGGCAAGACGAAGATCGCCGCCATTATTATAATAGAGTTTTTTAGGGCAGCCTGATCTATATATTTGGTAGGGACTAAAATATTTAGCGCTCCGACGACCGTCCCCGCTTTCCAACCCCAACCGTGAGTTCTCCCGTATCTTCTCGCTATAATTTGAGTTATAGAGGATTTATTGTCGGGATTACCGTGGCAAGCCATGCATTCTTGCTTGGCTACAACCGGTTTCATAACATAAAAATAGGATATATTGTTAAACGTATGATAGCCGCTGATTGATTTTAAAGAACGATCCGCCCTGAATTTGGCTATGATTGTTTCCTGAAATTTGTTTGCCTTGCTTTTTAAATTTAAGGGATTGAGGGTTGGTTCGGAGTATACGTAGTGCGGGAGAAATTTATTAATTAATCTTGCAACGCCTAAAGATACGAATGTTGCAGATTCCGCCTGTATGATAAATTTATTGGTTGATTTCATAACGGCCGGTCTCAATTCACCGGCCGTATAGCCCCTTACTGACTTCTCCGCAAAAAGCATTATATTGGCTTCGTGTATTAATTCATTTTTCCTAAATCTTTGAATGTAATAGAACGCACCTATCGCGACCGTAATATTTGCAGCAAAACCGACGATTAGCATAATTGCGGTAAACTTCATTTTTAATGAAAGATTTTTAAACATAATCCCCCCGATTTTTATTTTCTACGATGATAGTCTGCGCTAAACTTTAGTTGATTATTTACGCATGCTTCGCATGCATAAATATTAATCTATTTATATTTATTACAATTTAATTATAAATAGCTATTACTTGGTTTAATCAAACTCATTATAGATAATATTTATATTTATTGCAATTCCTTAAATACCTATTCAAATATTAACGGATTGACAAGAGAAAGCGAGATAGTTTATTTTTACTGTAGTCGCCGTAGAAGTTTTGCAAACAATTACGATATGTTATATAATAACTATATGAATATTTTAGCAAAGATATTTTTCACTATTTTAATTTATTTATTTGTCGAAATTTATGTATTCGTGGAGGTATCTATAAAGATAGGGTTTTTTTTCGCCGCTTTCTTATTAATATTTTTTAGCATAGTAGGATATATGATTGCAAAAAAGATAAAAAGCACTTCTTTCCAAGATGCCGTTATTGATTATTCCAACGGCAGGCCTACCGGTAAGAATTTAATCAGGTCGGCAAGTTTTTTCATATCCGGAATTCTATTTCTCATGCCCGGGTTTGTCACGGATTTTATTGCTATATTTTTTTTAATTCCGTTTTTAAATTATTATCTTATATATATGATATTGAAATATTTAAAAAACAAGTTTTCCGGCCGTTTTACCTATAATACATATCAAAGCCGCAATGAAAACGAAAGTTATGACGTTAAGGATAAAACGTTTACTTTCATTTCATTACCTTTCAATGATAAGAAGAAGGAAAAATAATGCATGTGTTGTTCGGAAGCAAGAAAGTAAAAATAGTCGCCACTTTAGGACCGGCAAGCGCAGATAAAACTACTATTAAGAATATTATAAAAAACGGTGCAAATGTCTTAAGATTAAATTTTTCTCACGGAGACCCTGTTTTTTTTGCCAAACTTATAAAGAATATAAGAGGGATATCTTTAGACGCAGGTATTTTGATTGACCTGCCCGGACCTAAAATTAGAATAGGCGGATTATCCAAAGAAGAAATTTTTCTCAATAAAGGCGCCAAGATAATATTGACCGGAAAACATGTCATATCCGACGGCAAAACGATATTTATAGATTATCCGTATCTCGGCAAAGATATAAAGCCGAATAGTTTGGTTTATATAGACGACGGAAAGATAAAGCTGAAAATTATAGACAAGATAAGTGAATACGAGCTTTTGTCAGAGGTTTTAACCCCCGGCACCCTTAAGCCGGAAAAGGGTGTAAATTTTCCCGACGCAGTTTTAAGCATTCCTTCCGTTACCGAAAAAGATATGAAGTATTTGAGATTCGGAGCGGAGCATGATGTGGATATGTTTGCCGTTTCTTTCGTAAGGAAACCGGAGGACATTTTATCGGTAAAAAATTTCTTAAAAGAAAACTATCCCGAAAAAGATTTTTTGATAATCGCAAAAATAGAAAAATTAGAGGCGGTAAGGAATATTAAAAAAATAGCAGGGGTTGCCGATGCTATTATGGTTGCAAGAGGAGACCTGGGGGTAGAGGCTCCGGTAGAAAATATACCGATTGAGCAGAAAAATATAATATCGGTTGCCGGTTTTTATAAAAAACCGGTTATAACGGCAACGCAGATGCTTCTATCTATGGTCGAAAACGAATCTCCGACAAGGGCGGAGGTCACGGATGTTTCTAATGCCATTTTTGACGGGACGGATTCTGTAATGTTATCCGAAGAGACCGCTATCGGCAAGCACCCCGCTTTGACCGTCCGTTACATGTCTAAAATAATAACGGCTACCGAAAACAGCGATATTTTTAATAAGATTAATCACGGTCTAAACAATAATTGCGGCAGCGACGGTAATAATAAAGACCGCAAAAGTGTAGCGGATGTTTCATCTATAATCGCAGAAACGGCGGTTACGGCTTCCAAACTCTTAGGCGGTTCCGTTATAGTGGCGATAACAAGGTCGGGTTATACGGCTAATTTAATATCGTCGTTAAAGCCCTATGCGCCCATTTTGGCTGTAGTTCCCAATGAGAGAGTCAAGAGGAGGCTGTCTTTAAATTACGGTGTTATATGTATAGTCATGGAGGGTATAGCGGACGAAACTATTAATTTAAAAGATGTAATTAATTTGGCTAAAGACAGGTTTGCAAATATCGGAAAAAATAAATCTCCGAATTATGCAATACTGACCGGCGGAGTGCCTATCGGCGAACCGGGTTCTACTGATTTTATAAAAATAATTAAAATGAAATAGCCGTGTAGGGGTACAGATAGTGAAAAAGTCAATTTTTATCGGAAGGCAGCCCATTATAAACGGCGATAAAAGTATATTCGGTTATGAGTTTTTGTTTAGGAAAACTGCTGAAAATTTTGCCGATATATCGGTATCCGATAATTTGAGTGCTACCGCAAATGTATTGGAAAATATATACGATATCGGCATCAAAACATTGATGGGCGAAAAGCCTGCATTCATTAATGTAACCCCGGATGTTTTAGAAACAGGCATGATTCAATTATTGCCCAAGGATGATATCATTTTAGAGATATTAGAGACGAGCAGAATAGACAACGATGCCGTTTCTATCATAAAAGAGTTTAAAGACTATGGTTTCGGCATCTCCTTAGACGATTTCGTTTACAGCGAGGCATGGGAGCCCCTTCTTCGGCTGTCCGATTACGTGAAATTAGATGTTTTGCAGTATTCGAAGGCGGAAATAAAGGAAATGCTTTTATTATTCAAGGATTACGGAATAAAATTTATAGCCGAAAAGGTCGAAATATACGAAGATTTTCAATTTTACAAGGACATTGGTTTTAATCTATTTCAGGGCTATTTTTTTCAAAAACCCACGGTGCTTTCATCCTCGACTTTAGACCCGGACTATATGATGTTGATTGATATATTCAATGCTTTTCAGTCTAATGCAAATATAAAAGAGATAGAGGCATTGTTTAAAATGACGCCAGACCTCATTTATAGGCTTCTTACGCTCATTAACTCCGTGGCTTACGAATTTATAGTAAGAATATCTTCCGTTAAACAGGCTATTGCACTTTTAGGGTATGATAATATCTCCCGATGGATACTCACCATAATCCTTGCTTCCAAAAAAAGTGATTTCAGATCGGACCCCTTATTGGAAAGCGCCGTGATTAAAGGGAAGATGATGGAAGATATATGCAAAAAATATATAGGTAAAGACCTTTCCGACAAGGCTTTTCTGACGGGAATGCTCTCCTTGGTCAATGTTGTTCTGGGAATATCGCTGGAAGATTTACTTGATAAAATAAATATTGATACGATAATTCATGAGGCATTAACGGAACATAACGGCAGACTTGGGGATTTAGTAGAATTTATGGAAAAGTATGGTAAAAACGACTATGTTTCGGCCGATATTATTCTAAAAAAAATTAATCCTTCCGCCTCGATAAGAGATATTTTTGAAATAGATACCGTTGCTCTGATGTATCTTGAGAACGTTAAAAAAACGAATATGGTCTAAAAGAGGGATTATTTACCGTTTTTATCGCTTCGTTTATTGCACTTGAATAATTAATATTCTAATGTTATATTATTATGTGAATAAAAGTTAAAGGAGAGATGGCCGAGCTGGTCGAAGGCGTTCGCCTGCTAAGCGAATGTATGTCCTAATAGATGTACCGAGGGTTCGAATCCCTCTCTCTCCGCCAGTTTATAATCTCAACGTTTTTGGAAAGATTTGTTTCTTCCTGTCACTGCGGTGACAGGCTCATCACGTACAGCGCACTTGGTAACTTCAAACTTCTTCGTACGATAGGAACGGAAAGTGCTAATTCTGTCGGCGCATTTTCGCTCGTCTCCGCTAAGCTACGGCGAACCAAAGAAGTGTGGCAATGCTCTAATTTGAATAGCAAAAAGGAGAGATATCTTCGCCCTTTTGCCTCCACGCTCGCTTTGCGAACGCAACGACAGAGATTTTTAGATAAAACTGTTGAGTAAAGATATCATTCACGTTATCATGTAAATGAAAGGTAACAATACCTTACGCACTAATGCTGTCATACTTTCTTCGGAAATTATGAAAAGTCAAAACAATAATTGTATGAATATTGGGTATAAAATAAATAAAATCCGAGCAAAAAAAGATTGATGCAAGACTTTTTAGCGAGAAAAGCGGATCTTCCCTGCACAACATTAACAAACGTTTACGATTTATTAAAATAAACTTATGAGAAAACCATATTACAAAAAACCGAATTTTACCTTGTATCAAGCAGATACTTCGGAATTTCTAAAAGAAGTTCCGGAAAATTCTGTTGATATGATTTTTGCTGACCCACCCTATTTTTTATCCAGTGGATCTTTTAGTTGCCAAAACGGAAAGATGGTCAGTGTAAAAAAGGGCAATTGGGATTTGAGCAATGGGACAAAAAATAATTTTGAATTTCACAATGAATGGATCAAGGGGTGTCGGCGAGTTTTGAAGCCGAACGGCACAATTTGGATAAGCGGGACTTATCACTCAATTTATCAGTGCGGCTTCGCCTTAGAAATGAATGAGTTTCATTTTCTTAATGATATAGTATGGTTCAAACCGAATGCCTCGCCAAATTTAAGTTGCCGCTTTTTTACTGCAAGCCATGAAACTTTGATTTGGGCAAGAAAGGAAAAGAAAGAAAAGCATACTTTCAACTATAAGACTATGGTTGATTGGGAAAACAACTACCGAAAAGAAATTAAATGTAAGCATTGCGGCGAAAAAGATTGTCATGAGATCTTGCACGAGAAAGGAAAACAAATGCGCAGCGTTTGGGCAATAAACACACCGCAAAGAATTGAAAAAACTTTCGGTAAACATCCAACACAAAAGTCAGTGGAATTATTAAAAAGGGTTGTTTTAGCAAGTACAAACAAAGGCGATGTAATTCTCGATCCGTTTACGGGAAGCTCCACAACAGGATTGGCGGCGTATTTGTTTGGGCGAGAATTTATCGGGATAGATAATGAAAAAAAATACCTTGATTTATCAATCAAGCGATTTGAAGAATTAGACGAAAATATGAAAAAGGAATTTTCTAAAAAATAATTATGAAAAGCTTAAAATTTTACAAAACAGCGTTGAATTGCGACACGGAAGATCAAGTTTTTGATTTTCTTATTTCAAATTTAAAACCAAGCAATACAATGTGGTCATATTTTGTGAATTGGGAAAAGGTTTTTACTAATACGAAACAAATCGAGGTTGCTTTGAATAACCTAAATTACTTAATCGGTAAAGATAATTTTGATGAGGAGTTTAGGTTTTTGCTCAAAGAAAATCCGAGCATTGCAAAAGTTATTCCTGCTTTGGTTGTCAGAGACGGACAGAATACCAAAAAATTCAATATTCTTGTTGAGTATCAAAACAAAAAGCTTGTTTATGAAAATTATGATTTTTCCAAAAAAGATATTTCCGATGAAGATATAGAAAAATATTTGCGATTTGTAGAAAAAACAGAACTGAAGGGTTTGATCACGAATAAGAAAATAAAAAATCTCGTTGATTACATGATCGGTGTCGAAGCCGGGCTTGATAGTAACGGACGAAAAAATCGTAGCGGTCACGCAATGGAAAATATCGTTGAGATATTTATTAAAGATGTTTGTGAGAAAAATAATTTTAAATATTTGAAAGAAGCCAATGCCGATAAAATCAAAAGTGAACTTGCTTATGACGTACCGATTGATAAGTCATCGCGCCGTTATGATTTTGTGATTGATAACGGAAAAGAATTATTTATAATTGAAACCAATTTTTACGGTGGCGGCGGTTCAAAGTTAAAATCAACAGCGGGAGAATATCGCAATTTATCCGATGTCTTGAAAGATGAATTTAAGTTTTTCTGGATCACGGACGGTAACGGCTGGAAAACGACGGCAAAGCCGTTACGAGAAACCTTTGATCACAACGATTATCTTTTCAATCTCACAATGCTTGAAAGAGGTATTTTGGAATTTTTATTGAAATAATAAGATTATAAATTATTTTTGTTGTATGAATTTCGAAAAGGTCGCCTTCCGCCCGCTCTGTGAGTTTTATCGGTTTTGGACAAAATCTGTTCTAATTTTTTCGAACAGGCGTCTATAGTTAAAGAAAGAGAGTTCGTATTCTGTCTCTTAATCCGGTGTTTCTCTTTTCTTCCTTTGAGTTCATTGCAATACCGAAAGCCTTGAATGTTCCGAAAATAACCACATTTTTTTTACCGCGGGTAATAGCCGTGTATAATAAATTTTTCTTCAGCATCAAATAATGCGCCTGATGAAATAAAACTATTACATTGTCAAACTCGCTACCCTGAGCCTTATGAATTGAAAGGGCATATGACAGCATTATATTTTCGTAAACATCTAAAAAATCGTATTTTATTATTTTTTTGGTATCGTTTGACGCAATCTTGTTGAATGTTCCGGAAAAATCTACCGATAAAGTTTTTTCCGTATGATCTATACTGCAAATGTATCCCGCATCGCCGTTAAATACATCCAAGTCGTAATTATTTCTCCTCTGAATCACTCTGTCGTGAAGTCTAAATTGCGTTCCGTTGCAGATAAAAATTCCGCCGGGTTCTGCGGTATCGTTAGCCGGCATACCTGACGGGTTAAATATATCCTGCAATATATTGTTTAAATTATTATAACCAAGTTCACCCCTTCTCATGGGGGTCAGAACCTGGATATCATCAAAAACTTTAGGTTCAGCCGGACCATCGTCATTCTGTTTACTTGTTCCTTTAGTTCTTTTATCCCTTACTTTTTTAACGAACAGGATGAAATCGTTTAATAGCTCGCTTTTACCGGTTACCGCCGTGTCGTAACCTTTCTTATACTTAATAGTGAATTCCTTCTTGCCTTTCCCCGTTTTGTCGGTAATAAACCTATTATTATTTAACAGATTGTGGGCATTTAAATTTATTAAGCCGCCCTCATTTTGCCTGAATACTTTAGTCAAAAACGTAACCGGAAAAAATGCATCCGGATATATTAAATCTTTCAAAACATTGCCGGGACTGACGGACGGAATTTGGTTGGCGTCTCCCACTAAAACCAGAGTAGCGCCGTCTTTCACGGCTTTTAACAGTTTATAAAAGATAATCACGTCTGTCATGCTCATTTCGTCTATCACTATAAGATCGTGCGGCAATCTGTTGTTTTCGTTATAAGTAAAAAAAGATTCATTAGTTTGCCTATCGTATTGCGCTTTTAAAAGCCTGTGTATAGTTGATATATCAAGATTATTTTTATACGGTTTGTTTTTATTTTTGTTGTTTGCGTTTATAATATCCGAGAGCCTTTGTGCCGCTTTCCCCGATAATGAAGTCAAGGCCGTTCTCTTTCCGTCGAATAAACCCGTAATAGTCTTTATTATCGTAGATTTTCCGGTTCCGGGGCCTCCAGATATTATGGATATCTTATGCCTTAAGGCATTCAATGCGGCAGTTTTTTGTTCTTCGGTAAGAGACATTTTATTTTCCTGCGAATCGATGAACTTTTTGAGTCCTTCAGCCGGCTGAATTTTATTAAAATTGTCCTCAGCCGTTAGTCTCTTTAACTCTTTTGCTATACCTATCTCGGAGTAATAAAAAATCGGAGGATATATCCTTAGAAGATTTATCGCATTGCTTTTAACATCGTTTAAATCAGACACGGCGTCATTCTCAATATTACCGTTTGAAACAGCGGATACGGATATATCTTTATTATCGGTTAATATCTTTTTTTCTATGATTAAATCGTTTAAATAACCCTTCAGTTCGGATTCATTCACATCTACGTCTTCTATTACTTCCTTAAGCCCGTCTTTAATATGCCTATAATAGACATAGCAATTTCCGGAATTTTCGCAAATTTGATTGATGATATACTTTACGGCTTCTTTGATTCTATTGGGGTCATTCTTTTTTATTCCAAGTTTTTCAGCCATTATATCGGCTTTTTTAAAACCTATACCCTTGATTTCAGTGAATAGAAACGGATTTTCTTCGGCTATCGCAACAGCCTTATCTTTAAACTGATTATAAACGGCTTTAATCTGATAGTCACTAAACTGATATGGCTTAAAAAACATTACAGTCTTCCTTAGGCCGTAGCTTTCCTTAAGTCCGTCGAGAATAGTGGAAAGTTTGACCGAGCCTATCCCGTTCACCTCTTTGAGTTTTTCGGGTTCATTATCTATTATGTCCAGCGTTTTTTCTTTAAATTTTTCATAAATTTGTTTTGCCGTAAACTTTCCGATTCCCTTAAAAATATTAGAAGATAAATAATCTATTATTGCCGATTCGGTATTTGACAGCGATATTTCATAGCGGTTGAAGTTAAATTGATATCCGTATTTTTTGTGGTGGATAAATTCTCCCGTCAGTTTTACTTTTGAATCGGAAAGGGGTTTTTCGAAAAAAATGCCGGATGCGGTTATAAATCTGCCGTTTGACAATATATTCAGAATAGTAAATCCGTTTTCGGCGTTTTGGAATATAACCCTTTTTATAACCCCGGAAATCGTTTTAGGCGTCCCGTTTTTAATATCGTCCATAATCCCTGTTGATTCAATTAATATATAGGATACATTGCGGTATTATAGCACTAAACAAGATTAAATCGAAGCCGATAAGGAAAGCGGAATACGCTTTAAAACAGAAATAGTCTCAAGTATAGACTGAGCAGGGTGATAAAAAGTACGGGTATAGTTATAATAAATCCGACTTTCATGTAATATCCCCAGCTGATTTTTATTCCCTTTTTTTCAAGAACGTTGAGCCATAAAAGTGTCGCAAGGGAGCCTATCGGCGTTAATTTAGGGCCCAAATCGCTCCCTATAACATTGGCGTAAACCGCCGGTTTGAACATCGTCGGTTTAAGGCCTGCCGAATGAATTGCGAGCGAGTTTATCATAACGGTAGGCATATTATTCATAATTGAAGATATAAATGCCGCCAAATATCCCGTGTAAATCGTAAGAATGAGCCCCCCAAAGCCGGCAAAATAAGCGATGGATTTTCCGAGCAAATATGTTAATCCCGCGTTTTTTAATCCGAAAACTACGAGATACATACCGAGGGAAAACACGACGATATTCCATGGAGCATTCTTAAAAACGGCTTTTACGTTGACCGCAGGGCTTCTAAGCGATAGGAAGATGAATATTGCGGCAAAGGCAGCAGCAAAGATAGAAACCGGTAAACGTAAAAATTCACTTAAAAAATAGCCTCCGAGAAGAAGCGCTAATATTAAAAAGGAGAGTTTGAAGAGGCGTATATCCTTAATTGCGTCTTTAGGATTTTTCAATAATTTAACGTCGTAACTTTTGGGGATATCTTTTCTGAAAAAAAGGTATAAAATGAGCATTGATGCAGCTATAGAAAATAAATCAGGCAAGTACATATCCATAAAATAAGTGAAAAAACCTATATTAAAGTAGTCTGCCGAAACGATATTTACCAGATTGGAAATCTTAAACGGAATGCTTGCGGCATCGGCGATGAACCCGCCTGCCATGATGAACGGAAGCATATTTTTTCTATTAAACTTGAGGGCTTTCATTTTTTCATAAACTATGGGCGTTATTATAAGCGCCGCTCCGTCATTGGCAAAAAATGCCGCAACTAAAGCGCCGAGAATAATTACGTAAACAAACATTTTCTTTCCGCTACCACCGGCAAATCTTGCCATATGGAGGGCTGCCCATTCGAAAAAACCGATTTCGTCAAGTATAATGGAAATTATAATAATAGCGACAAAAGTAAACGTAGCATCCCAGACTATGTCAAAGACCTTTATAATATCTTTAACGGCTATTACGTTAAAAATGAAGGCTAAGACCGCTCCTATGACGGCACTGTACCCTATTCCTATGTTATAAGGTTTTTTAACTATCAGGAAAAGGGTAAATAAGAATATTGTAATAGAAGAAACGATTAAATAACCTTGAAAATGCATGGTGCCCTCATATTTGATTATTATATGAATATATATTCATATAATATATTAGCATAAATATATCCCGCGAGTCAATAATCTTTCCCTATGCATATCGGTAAATGTTATAATTTTTTATAAACTTAAATTTAGAATTTGAAGGGGAAATGAAATGAAAAAAATATTGGTCCTGATTGCCCTTGTCGTTTTAACGGTCGGGTTGGGAACATATCTATATTCATCCGGAAAATTGGCGCAAATGGCGGGTGGCATTACGAGTATGATAGGCGGTGGAATGATGGGCATGATGGGCGGCGGATTCAGCGGCAGCGCGTATGTCGGTTCCGGTCCGAAAGGGTATAAATTATTTAGGGCCAACGGATGCATCAGGTGCCATGCGATTAAGGGTTCCGGCGGAACGATGGGGCCGGATCTCTCTCATATAGGTTCAAAAAGAAGTTTCCCATGGATTGTTACCCAGATAGCATATCCGTCGGCACATTTTAAACGCGGCTCCATCGTTACGATTAACGGCAAAACTTATCCGGTCATAATGCCTAATTATGAACATATGCCTAAATCGCAGGTTATAACCATTTCAAAATATCTTGAATCGCTTAAATAAAATTTATCTATGATGCATAGGAGTGAAGACCCGGCAAAAGAATATCGACCCCGAGATAAGCAAATATTAGGATAAAGAATCCTATAACGGCTATCCATGCCATTCTTTTTTCCGTCCAGCCCCTCGTAATTTTTGCGTGTAAAAAAAGTGCATAGATAAGCCATGTTACCAACGCCCATGTTTCCTTGGGGTCCCAGCTCCAGTAGCCTCCCCATGCATTGTCTGCCCAAGCCGCACCTATAACGTTTCCGATGGTATCAAGAAGAAATCCGAAAATAATGGTTTTATAAATAGCTTCATCTAAAATATTACTTGAAGGAATAAGCCTTAAAAAGCGATTTTCCTTTTTTTGAGGATTCTTTTCTTTATTAAATTTTATCAGGAAAAGCACGCCAAGCCCGCAAGACGTTGCAAAAGCACCGTAAGCCAGAAAAAGCGCTAATATATGATAGAGTATCCAGTAGCTCTTTAAAGCCGGAAGCCCCGGTTCGATTATGCTGGATGAAAGCGGAGAAAAAGTAGCAAACGTTAAAGCGGCTCCGGCAATAAACGTTATAATCAATCCTAACGCGTCAAAGTCGTAAAAAGTCCTTAGTAAAATAAAACCCAGAATGATAACGTATGAGAAAAGTACCAAGGAATCATAAAGATCTACCAAAGGCGGCATGTCAATGCCTATTTTATAAGAGTACAGCCATCTTACGGTAAAGGCAAAAGTTTGAAGGGCGAAAGTCAGTATTAAGACAGCCAAAGATATCTTTGCAAATATTTTCTTGCCGTTGCTTAATATGTAGATTAAATAACCCGCAAAAGATAAAGCTATTAAAAACAATGAAATAGCAAAGTACAAAGAACCGTCTAAACTTGCAATATTCGCGTGAATCATTTTTAATCTCCCTATAGGCTTAAATATAATTTTTAAATTCGGTTATTGTTTTATCAATTTTATCGTAATATGAGATTGATTTTTTATGGGAACCCATTAAAATTTCCGTCGTACTTCCTTCCCCGTTTTCCGAAGGATAAATTTTCATCCGTATCGTTTTATGATTAAAGTAAAAAGAGAAGAATAATGAAATAATCATGAAAATAGAGCCTATCCAGATAATCCATGTGTACGAGTTTTTAGCTATCTCCAGACCGCTGTAATTATATACTTTTACCCCTGCGAATATGAAAGCAAGCTTTTTCTTATACGTCGCAAGTATTAAAGGAAACTTATGTGCCCCCGCAATACCCGGATGTTCTAAAAAATTAAGATTTCTCAAGTGCTTCTCGTTTTTATATAAAGATATATAAAACGGCATTTTATTTTTACCGGAGTTTCTTAAGGGGCTAAATTTAAATTTCAATCCCTTTATACCCGTATCGTATAATGTTCCCGGTTCGGCAAAGACCGTACGCTTCTTGAAATGAGTGCCCCCTATATTCACTAAAAGTAATCTGGCGGCCGAAGGCAAGTAGTGCCCGTAGCTTACCTGATATATAGTGAGTCCGTCATACGTAAGGGGGTGGTTTACCCGTATTGATTTTGTAAGGACTACCTTATGGTTCTTGATTATACTCAATTTACTAATATAAGCCTCGGGTACTCCGTCCTTGTAATACTTTGTCGTATATTTATCAAGCCTTATTTTAAACGGCAATTTAACGGGTTTTCCGTTTCTGTTCTTATCGCTCAACATATACGAATAACCGGTTGACAGCCCTTCATTGATATTCACGTACGACCTAAATCCGTGAGTAATATTTAAAATTACTCCGAATATTATGATTATTATAGCTAAATGAACCGCGTAGGGAGACAGACGGAATATCCCGTTTTTAGAAAAATACAGTTCAGATCGTTTGCCGTCATATTTTTCCTTGGGCTTGCCGAATTTCTTTGAAAACATATTTTTCGATATAGACAATACCTCTTCTCGGCTTTTTGAAGAATCTAAACTATAATATTTTGTCTTTTTAGATTTCCCTTCCTTGGCGTCGTTTGAAGGGGTATTCGAAAAGGACGGGTCGGGGTTAAAGATGGTTTTAAGGGTATTAGGTATCCTGTCTATGGAGCATACAATCAAATTGACGGCAAATAAGCCGCCTAAAGCTACGAAATACCATGAACGGTAAACATTTAAAAAACCGAGTCCGTAAAATATATTGAAGAAAAACGGACCGTATGCCGTTTTATACACCACTAAAGGTTCGCCCTGTTCTATAATAGTACCTATTATAGATACTGCCGAAATTAAAATAAATAAAACCATAGCCAATTTTACGGAAGAAAAAAGCCTTTTCAACTTTGATAAAATGACGATTATAAGCTTCATACGCTACCTCGTTATATTTTTTTATTAATTTTTTTAAACTCGTAACTCAGAAAACCCGGTGGCAGTTCTCCCGTAAAATGGGTAACAACAATCCCTTTTCTATTTATTATAAAGGACTGCGGTATCTCGTAAATATTGCCGTAAGCCTTAGATATACCGGGGGTGGCCATTCCTATCGGATATGTGACTATACCCCCCTTAAAGGTCTTTATGAAATTAAGCACCGCTACCGGTCCACTATTGTTAACAGAGAGACCGAAGATTACGAAGCCGTCCTTTTTATGCGATTTATAAAATTTTTCAAGCCTCGGCATTTCATCCCTGCACGGAGGACACCATGTAGCCCAGAAATTGATGAGAATAATCTTACCCCTGAATTTTTTTAAAGACAGAATCATTCCCGGATAATTAATACTTTTAACGGAAAATTGAGGGGCAAGAGTTTCCCTGCCCGATTTAGTTATTTTAGTGTTTTTCATTAAGCCTGAAAACTTAATCGCTAAAATGGATGCTGCAATAACGGCAATTATAAAAATTATTATTTTGGTCGTCCGTTTAGAATTTTTATTCATTATAACCTCCTTCTTTTTTTACCGCCGCATAACCGCACGGCTAAGTTTATAGCTCATATGAGATTGCAGACGGTATAAACATTATGATAACAAGTTAAAAGCTTACACTTAGATTACATAGATTAAACAGAAAGGAACTTAGGGGGATGATTTATGGGAAATATTAAGAGTTTTTGAAGAAAAATATACAGTAAAAAGATAAGCATAAAAGTTGCGCCGAAATTGCCGGTAGAGTCAAATATATTCGTGAATATATTTTGGCATTCTATGCCGCATATTGATTGGATTTGTTGCAAGTGTTCGCTGCTCGAACTAAATAAAGCGTAAAATATGGAATTCTTCAAGGCCGATCTGTTTTGAATAGTTATCGGTTTTTTCGAATGATATATTTCGGCAGAAAGTCCTATACCCGAAGACGCCGGATAAGCATAACTCAGGTCGGTTGCGCATATTAAATAAGTTATACTCAGGAAAGATAAAACAAAAAATGCAACATATAAATATCTCTTTAAAGACACGTTAAACGCTCCCTTCCTTATCCGTATAGACTTTTTTCATCTTGCCCTCAATGTTACTACGAATAAACGGCGGTGTCAATCCTATAAATTTTCAACGCCCGCAAATCGAAGTAAAGCCTTGAAATTCAACTTCCGTTGTTGTAAAAATCCGTTAAGATTTACTATAATGTAAAAAAAGGTTGAAAATAGGGAGGACACAATAATATGTCGGAAAATATCAATGGTATTTTTTCTTCTATCGCTAATGTTTATGATTTTATGGGGCATTTATTTAGTTTAGGAATAGACGGAATATGGCGAAAGATTGTTGCGGGGGAGGCTATGGTAGAAAAAACCGACTATAAAATACTTGATGTCGCTACCGGAACAGGTTCTATCGCAATAGATATTGCCGAGAAGGCAAAGAGAGTTAAAAAGCAGGTTGAAATAGTCGCCGTAGATTTTAACGAAGATATGCTTAACATAGCCAGGAATAAGATAAAGAGAAAAAGAATAGCCAATATATGCGTTAAAATTGAAGATGCCATGAGACTTGATGAGCCCTGTTGCAGCTACGATGTCGTGACTGCGGGATTCTTGCTCAGGAATATCGATGATACTGAAGTTTTTGCCGAAGAGTTAAAAAGGATTTTAAAGAAGGGCGGAAAATTTATATTGTTGGAAATGGGTAAGCCCCAGAATGAAATTTCTAAGATATTTTTCGAAATATACTTTTTTATTATTAGATTTTTAGGTTCGATTATAAATAAAAATGCATATAATTGGTTGACATACAGCATAATGGCTTTTGATAGAAACGAGATGCTGAATATTTTAGCGGGCAAGGGATTTAGAGATCTAAAGATTAAAAACCTGCCTTTTCATGTAGGTTTTGTGATAACCGGCATAAAATGAGATAGTTCCGAGCAATGGCATCGATTAAATAGAAAAATATTGACTTACAACCTTTAAGCAGTTACAATAAACCATAGTGACAAACGTTTTTAATTTAATGCTTTTTAGCGAATAAACATTAAATAAACTATGAACAGTAAAATCTCTCATCTTTTCCGTTTTTTTTTATTTTCTGTCTTCTTCTTGTTTTGCCTATCGTATTTATCGGGCTTCGGCAGTAATGATGCCCTTGCATTTCATATAAGGCCTTTGCGCGTTATTACACTGAATGATGCTTATATTCTTGCGGCTCATCGTAACGACACTATAAAGGCTACAAAAGAGAGTTATTATCAATCTACGCTTTTAAAATGGTCTGCCGTCGGTATGATATTGCCGAATATCCGGCTTATATATAAGGACCAAAGAATGCATTTTAATTCGCCTGCGGCTCCCTCGTCGTCTTCAAGTAGCGGTACCTTTTCGTTTTTATATCCGAATTATGAATATAGTTTCATGTTAAGCCAACCCATTCTTAACATAGGAGCAATTCCGGCATATCGGGCGGCGCAAAATATGATAGCTTTCAATAAGATGAATCTTAATAACGTATCCTCCGCAACACTTTACGATGTGGCGGTAGATTACTATACCGTTATAAACGACTTAAGTTTGATTAAGGCGGACAGTAAGACTTTAAGTGAGGCAAAAACACATCTTAGACTGTCAGAGGCCAGACTTGGAGCGGGGCTTGCTATAGTTACCGATGTTCTTCAAGCGAAGTCTCAATTTTATGCCGCAAGACAACAGTTGTTAAGCTCAAAAAATGCATTAAAGACGGTAAAGGCCGATCTCGCCGCACTTCTCGGTATAAGCCGATACTTCGGGGTCGTAAAACCGTCCGAGCCTGTTTTCAAAAAGGCGCCGTTAAGAACCTACATCGCATCGGCATATAAAAACAATTCCGGATTAAAGGCTTTAAAATTTGCCAAAAAGGCTGCCGACGATAAGACCCTATATTACGAATCGCAATATATTCCCACTATTAACTTCACCGCTTCCTATAATGCGCTCTCGAACAGCCGTTTTATACCGGACGGTTCGCTAAGTTTCTGGACTGCCGGTGCGACATTGACTATGCCGATATTTCAGGGTTCAACGAGAATAGTTTCCATAGAAAAAGCACGTTCGGCGGCGAATCAATCTATGTACAATACGACCCAGGCAAAACGGAATTTAAAGGCGCGGGTTATATCGGAGTTTTATAATATTCAAAATCTTAAATATGAAGTGATTACGCTTAAACATGAAGAGAAATTTGCATCTAAAAATTATGAACTCGTAGAAGAAGAGTATAAGGCAGGCGTTGCGACAAGCGTAGATGTTGTAACCGCTATGGCGGAGTTAACTAAAGCAAGACATAATTTTTTATCTGCCGGATTAAGTTATGATAAGTCCGTTTTAGGACTAAGAAGGCTGACGGGTTCGTTCAAAGAAAAACTTGTAAACTTGACAGAGGATAGGTTTAATTGATTCTGTAAATTACAACAGGAGATTTATAATTGATAGACGGTTAAAAATATAGCACGGTTGGATTAAATGGACAAAGATGATGAGAAAGCCGAGGAGAATGATTCAGTTACCGCGGGTACTAAATTTACCAAAAGAAATATTACTATAGCTTCTATTATATTTTTGTTTGCAATAGTGGGAGGTATATTTGTTTTTAGGTGGTATCTTTTAGGGCTTACGCATGTATACACTGAAGACGCGGAAATTAACGGGCATTTGATTTCCGTAAGTACAATGGTTCCCGGGAATATCAAGGCTGTCTATGTCCATAAGAACGAGTTCGTTAAAAAGGGTGAGCTCGTTGCAAGAATAGACGGTTCTGCATATTATCCCGCAATGCTTCAGGCAAGAGCCTATTACAAACTTGCAAGTGCAAAACTTTTTAGTGCCGGCGCGGATATTGCCGGATTTATCGGAACTAATTATAATTCTTTTTATCTTTCTAAGCTTGCGTATAAAACGGCTTTAGCCGACCTCGGGAAGGCAAAGCTTACATACGAATTAAATAGAAGAGATTACAAGCGAGACTTATTGCTTTTAAAGAAAGAATTTATTACTAAGCAACAATTTGATTCTATCAGGACGGCATATCTGATATCTAAACAGGCTTACCTTGCTGCGGTATCAGCCCTTGGAACCGCTAAAAGGAACTATTTCCAGTCAAGCTATATGAAGAACAATATAGCCGCTAATAATCTGACTACCCTTAAACCGCTCGAAGCAAACGTTAAAATTGCTAAAGCCGCATACGAGGTTGCCCTTGCCGATTACAAAAATACCTTTATACGTTCCCCGATAAACGGAGTCGTAGCCAAAGAGATGTCTTATATAGGGGAATATGTTACGCCGGGTACGCCGATAATCATAGAAAATAATTTAAAAAACGTGTGGATTACGGCTAATGTAAAAGAGACCGTTATCGAAAATATTGAGAAGGGTGATCTTGTCAAGGTTATCGTGGATTCTTTTCCCGGCAGGGTTTTTAAGGGGAGGGTAGAATTTGTCGGATCCGTCAGTACGTCTAAGTTCGCATTGATTCCGACGAATAATCCGTCCGGAACATTTACCAAAGTAACACACAGGCTTCCGGTAAGAATCGAGATCCTGAACGACTACGGACATATTTTAAAGCCCGGAATGATGGTTGAAGTGACTATAAATACGGCTAAAATAAAATCTAAAGATAAATTCATTAAGTAAATAACTAACATATAACAATATAAAATGAATATTAAAAACACAGGCAAAATATTTCTATTCGTTGCGTTATTTTTGGTTTTGTCAATATTCTCATTTTATTTGGCATATCCTAAGCTTGCGTATTCATATTATAATCGGAATAGCGGGGGAAAATATTTTTTTAACTATTACAATTGCATAGATTGTCATGCCATAAACGGGATAGGCGGAACGCTCGGCCCTTCGTTGTCTAATTATGGAAATAAAGGCAAAAGCTATCGGTGGACGCTTGCTCAGATCGAAAATTCACGGGTTCATTTCAAGGTGGGTTCCAAGATTAAAATAAACGACAGGGTCTATTATGCCATTATGCCGTCCTATAATTACATTTCTAAGTCTGATATTAAAGCACTTATGTCGTACCTATATTCATTAAAAAAATAAATAGATAAAAATTATTGATTATAATATATTATTATAAACTTGCTATATAAAATTTAAGATGATTACGACGGCATATCGGTTTGGAAATTAAAAATCAAAGGAGACCCTCCAGGACAATTAAAATAGGCGGTGTTTCAATCGGTTCGGATGCACCTATAAGCGTTCAATCCATGACAAACACTATTACCGAAGATGTTCCTTCCACGGTAAGGCAAATCAAAGATTTAGAGGATTACAACTGCGAAATAGTTAGAATCGCCGTAAATACGGATAATGCCGTAAGGTCTTTGCGAGAGATAGTAAAACAGGTTAAGGTGCCTATAGTTGCAGATATTCATTTTGACCATAAACTTGCTGTGGCTTCTTTAGAAGCAGGAGTTAGCGGTTTAAGGATTAATCCGGGGAATATCGGGGATAAAAAGAAAGTAAAAGAAGTTGTTGCCGCATGTAAGGATAGGGCAATTCCGATAAGGATAGGGGTTAATTCCGGATCTTTGGAAAAAGGCTTGCTCGAAAAGAATAGGGGAGATTTTGCCGCAGCAATGGTTGATAGTGCCCTTAAACATATTAACATTTTAGAAGATGAATCTTTTTATGACATAAAAATATCGTTAAAATCTACCGATATTTTAACGACGATAAGGGGATACGAGCTGCTTGCGGAAAAGGTCGATTATCCGTTTCATATAGGTATAACCGAGTCGGGAACGGTCCTCTCGGGAACCGTAAAATCCGGAGTAGGAATAGGTATTTTACTTTATAAAGGGATAGGGGATACCGTAAGGGTTTCTTTAAGCGATGACCCCGTTACGGAAGTTATTGTCGCTTATCATATTTTGAGGGATTTAGGCTTAAGGAGCGGAGGCGTCCAACTTTTATCCTGCCCGACTTGCGGAAGGACAGAGATAGATATCGTCAAGATAGCAAGGGATTTTGAGAGAGTTTCCGCTAAGATAAAGTCGAATATAAAAGTTGCGAGTGAACGGTCCCGGTGAATCTATGCATGCGGATGTCGGTATTGCTGGAGGAAAAGAAAAATCGGTTCTATTTTCTAAAGGCAAAATTATAGGCAGGTACGACAATAAAGAAATATTCGACGTATTAATAAAGGAAGTAGAAAATATTACCGGAGAAAAGATTTCTTTGGATTCCATGCTTTTTTAGATAATATACGGTTGGTATATTTTAATTATTTTTATGAGGTAAACATGAGATATTCGGAGTTTTTTATACCGTCATTAAAAGAAGACCCTAGGGAGGCCGTCCTTAAAAGCCATAAATTACTTTTAAGAGCGGGTTATATAAGGCAGCTTGCCGGGGGTGTTTATATTTATCTGCCGCTTGGTTATAAAAGCCTTAAAAAGTTGGAAGAGATAATAAGACGGGAAATGAGTGCCGCCGGAGCAATAGAGCTTTCTATGCCGTTTGTTCAACCCTTAGATTTATGGAAAGAGTCGGGTAGGGACGAGGACTACGGAAGAGAACTGCTGAGGTTTAAGGATAGACAGGATAGGGGTTTCTGTCTTGCGCCTACTTATGAAGAGGTTATAACGGATTTGGTTAAAAAAAATGTAAAATCATACAAAGAACTACCCATGACATTATACCAGATACACCTTAAGTTTAGAGATGAGATGCGTCCTAGATTCGGTCTGATGAGGGCTAAGGAATTTATTATGAAGGACGCTTATAGTTTTGATCGGGACGAAGCAGGTTTAAACGTAAGCTATGAAAAGATGAAGCATGCTTATGAAAATATATTCAGAAGGCTCGGATTTGATTTTAAATTTATCAAGGCAGAGGCGGGAGAAATCGGAGGGAGTTATTCTGAAGAGCTTATGGTTTTCTCCGAGTATGGAGAGGACAAAATAGTTATTTGCGAAAATTGCGGATATGCCGTCTCCATAGACGAAGCCGATTCTATAAGCGATCGTCAGGATCCCATCGGATCGTGTAGGCAGCCCAAAATGACTAAATTGTTTACACCAGATAAAAAATCGGTTGAGGAAGTTGGCGAATACCTCAAGCTGAATAAAACTTATTTTGCAAAAACTATTATTTACGAGACGGAATCGGGATTTATCGCGGGGGTTGTTAGGGGAGATAGGGAAATAAACGAACGCAAGCTGAAAAAAGCTGCCGGCGTTAAAAACTTATTTCTTGCAGAAAAAAGCAAAGTAGAAAGTATAACCGGAGCGCCATGCGGCTTTGCCGGTCCGTTCGGGTTAAAGAAAGGCTCGGTGATTGTTATAGACGAGGAGATTAATAATTCGGAATACTGGATAACCGGGGCTAACGAAAAGGATACCCATATGGCAAACGTAAAACCGGGCAGGGATTTTATTCCCGATGTGGTGGCAAATATAAGAAGCGTTCAAGTTGGAGATAAGTGCATAAAGTGTTCGGGAGATCTAAAAATTAAAAACTCTATAGAATTGGGACACATCTTTAAACTGGGAGATAAGTATTCGCGCATTTTAAATGCAAAATTCTTAGATGAAAAAGGAAAATCCAAGTTTTTTGTTATGGGTTGTTACGGAATCGGCGTGGGGAGGACACTGCAAACGCTCATAGAGGTTTTTTCCGACGAATTTGGAATAAATCTTCCGGTTGCATTGAGTCCGTTTACGGTGGCGGTTGTTGCCCTTAATATGGGCAATGAACAAATAGTCGCTCTTTCCGAAAGTATTTATAAAAATATAATGAATATGGGAATAGACGTCCTTTACGACGACAGGAAATTATCTCCCGGCATCAAGCTGAAAGATATCGACTTAATAGGGATACCTTTTAAAATAGTTATAGGCAATAGAACTATTAAAGAAAAAAAATACGAAGTTATCATAAGGATAGATAATACAAAGGAGATTTACGATAATATCGAAAGCCTTTGTGAGAGAGTAAGAGAGCTATCAAAGATAGAAACTTTTTTATAATGACAGTGATAGAAAAACAGGCAGACCGCCCGCTCTTTATGCTCAGCCAAAACCGCTACTCTGTCCGCCTCCGCATGAGCCCGAGTTGGAAGAATACTCGTTATTTCCAAGACTACTAAAAGAGCTTACTCTTTTCTCCGGCTTCTCTGCTCCGCAGGCAGGACATTTAACGTCTTCGCTTTTTTCACTGAGTCTCTGATAAATTTCGAATATTTTTCCGCACTTTTTACATTCATATTCGTATATAGGCATATTTAAATACACTCCTTTCCCTATTCCACATCTTGTTTTTATCTTAATTTGATACGTGTATAGGAATAATTTTCATAAAGATAACGTAGCGTCAGCGATATAGTTTTTGCTGCCTAATCGCCGTTATCGCCTTATTTTAAATATTCAAATATTTTTTCGATCCGTTTGTCGCTAAGTTCATAACACATCATTACTCCATCCCGTTTAGAGCGAACTATCCCTTTGTTTTTGAGAGAAACAAGATGTTGTGAAACTGTTGCCTGAGGAAGTCCCAATGCCGCCCATATATTTTTTACGCAGGATTTGTTATCTATCAACACTTCTATTATTTTAAGCCTTATGGGGTGTCCCAGTGTTTTAAGAAGTTCTGCTTCGGCAATATAGGATTCCTCGTTTCTGTTATTCATAATTACTCTTTCGTCAAAAATAAAACAAAAATTATCATTAATTATCATACAAAGTCCATATAAAAATATAAATATTCATATATGTTAATGGTTTTATTATACTTAATTTTTGAAAAAGTGTCAATAAAAATAAAAGCCCCTGCGATTAAACAGAGGCTCCCCCTAAAATTTTTGCTATTGTAATTATCGTCGTTATTCAGTTTGGATTTATGCTTAAAACGATAAATGAATTTGAGATTTAGCGGCATATTCTACAAATGATGCTGCCCCCGCATATTCCACTCCGTCAATCATATCTTCCTTTTTAAAGTTAAAAAGGTCCATTGTCATTTGACATGCAATCAACCTGACCCCTGTTTCTTGACACAAGGAAATAAGCTCGGGAACCGTTGCGACCCCATTTTTCTTAATCATTGATTTCATCATGGATGTAGCCATTGAAGTCATTCCGGGCAATGTGCCGATAATATTAGGAACAGGCATAGGCATGGCCGGATTAGCAATCGGAGCTACTTTGAGTTTTTCTCCGGCGTCTTTTTTTAAGATTGACAGACCATAAAAAGTAAAAAATATCGTGCTTTCGATATCCATCGTTGCAGCCGTAGAAGCAAGAATAAGTGGCGGATAAGCCATATCCAGCGTTCCGTGAATGGAAATAATAGCCATTTTAGTTTGATCAGCCATTTTAGTTCTCCTTTTTAAAAAGTTTAAATAATTTTGTTAAAATTAAGAAAATAAACCAGTCCCTACTAATTTTCAACAGGTCAACCAAATTTTATTTTCAAATTTATCATTTTTAAAAACAAATAGCAAGAAAATAATTTTTTAAAGTAACATAAAAATTATTGATTTTTGCATAATTTTTTCAGTCTGATTATATTCATATTTTTAAGCAAAAAATTACGTAAATTTGACTTTTATTGCAAATTGTGGTTAAATTTTAAGTAAAAGTTATGTTTTTGTTTATTTTTGAGTAAATTAGATATTATTATAGTCAATTTTTGAAATATTTTGGGGAAGGTTTTGAAGAAAATTAAAAAAGTTTTGGTTAAATTACGAATATTTTTCGAAAAATTAATCAGCAAGATCCAATTTAAGTATTTTTTGCCCTATTTTTTATTGGCATCAATTGCGATTTTTATGGCGGTTTCATCCTATTATTATGTTATTCCGATGTATCACGGTTATTTAAGAGAGCAACGTGAGATAAAATCGCTTAAAAATAAAATCCGCATAGATTATGAAAAAGTAAGTATTTTTAAGATTATAGCCTCTTTCAATTCAGGGCTTTCGGGGGTTAAAGAAAAAAAGGTTGCTAATCTTATTTTTAATATGGGAGAAAGATATAAGATAAATCCTGCATTAATTTTGGCAGTTATAAGAGTCGAGAGTTCATTTAATAATTTTTCCTATTCCGACAAAGGGGCTGTAGGGCTTATGCAGATTAGGCCCGTTACCGGTCTTTATTTGATAAAAAAATACGGCATAAAATCTAAAAAATTTAATTATAACGTGAAATATATGGAATATCTTCCGGTAAATTATTTGTATAATCCGTCTTTAAATATAAAAATAGGCGTTAGATATTTATTGAGCCTGCTATATGAGTTCAAGAATCTGAAGTTTGCGTTATTTGCGTATAATGCCGGACCTACCTTAGCCCATAGGACTTTAAATTCTGCCGGAAAAAGCGCAAGACTTAGCTATTCAGAGAGTACGAATAGGTTGTTTTCCGATTTTTATTACGGATATTACAAAAGGGTAAAAAAATACTTCGCTATTTACAATAAGGATATTTTTACAGGTAATCCGGCAACAATCGGTAATGCGTATAGCGAGTAAGTGATTAGATTCGAATCGGATATTTCCTACGCTCATGACATTGGATAATCGTAAAAAAAATAGATACAGTCTTTAGCTGTTGGGGTAGCTCACGATATGATGGGATACATCTAACCTTCCGGTATTAAATATTCCAAAGTGATAAATGATAATTTCTTTTGTACCCCTATATCACTTTTTATTATTATGGTTGAGTGGTCGGGACGACTGGATTCGAACCAGCGACCCCCTGCACCCCATGCAGGTGCGCTACCAAGCTGCGCCACGTCCCGATACTTCATAGATTATACTATTTTCTTAAAAAAAATCAAAGCGGATTCTTAAAAATATTATTTATTACCAAATTCAGAATAGTAATGTATAATTTAGTTATGTAAATTCATTTGGGAATAAGCGCAATGATATTATCTGTTTTAAGTTTAAATACAGACGGTACGATTTCTAATTGGATATGAATGAGATAGAGTGGTACAAAAGATCGATAGGCGATACCTTCTCAATTCTAACCTCTAGTCCCTCAGGGCTCTCCGATATTGAGGTAAGTAACAGACTTAGACAGTACGGTCATAATGAATTAATCTTTAAAAAACGCTCGGCTTTTATCAGGTTTCTCAACCAATTCCGTGGTCCCTTAGTATATGTTTTATTAATCACGTCCTTCGCAACAGCTGCGCTGAAAGAGTGGCCGGAAACGGCAGTTATTTTATTATGCGTCGCTATTAATACCGTAATCGGATTTGTTCAAGAAGGCAAAGCCGAGTCGTCTATAAATGCACTCAAAAAAATGATGGTCCTTGAATGCTTATGCGTGAGAAACGGCCGAAAGATAACCGTACCTGCACGAGAATTAGTGCCGGGAGATATAGTGATACTTGAAGCCGGCAATAAGATTCCGGCCGATTTGCGTTTGTTTAATACGAGAAATCTTGCGGTGGACGAATCATTGCTTACCGGAGAATCAGTTCCCGCAAATAAGGATACCGAGCATATTTCCGCGGACAATTTGTCTCCTGCAGACCAACGTTGTATGGTTTTCAGCGGTACTTTTGTCAGCAGGGGGTATGGGGAGGGGATGGTAACGGCCACCGGCGCAAGGACGGAATTTGGAAAGATCGCCGAATCCATGAAAGAGACCGGCAAAATCGTTACGCCTTTAATGCGTAAAATTACTGAATTTACCCGATTCTGGATGATTGTCGTTGCCGTACTTGCTATCCTTAATTTTTTATTAGCCTTATTATTTAAATATATCCTTGTATATGCCGTTCTTGCTTCTATTTCACTTGCCGTAGCGGCCATTCCGGAAATGCTACCTGCCGTAATAGTAACCATTTTGGCTTTTGCGTCCATTTCGATGGCTAAAAAAAATGCATTGATAAGAAGATTGCCCGCGGTAGAAACCCTAGGTTGCACTACGGTAATATGTTCCGACAAAACAGGAACGCTCACCAAGAATGCCATGACGGTTATGAAAATATATAGTGGGAGACGAAACTATAGTCTAACGGGTGCGGGATATGAACCTAATGGGGAATTTACGCTGAACGGAGTGACGATTGATCCCGCCGATGAACCGAAAGAACTGATTGAAACCTTAAAGGCAGGTTATTTCTGTAATAATGCCGTTTCGTCGGAAGATAAAGATAATCGTGATATAATCGGCGATTCTACGGAAAAAGCGTTAGTCGTATCGGCACTTAAGGGCGGTATTAAAAATAAGGCGGCTATTTTAGATGAAATACCTTTTGAATCGGAACATCGGTATATGTCCACGCTGCATCGATCGGAAAACGGAAATGTAATATACATCAAAGGGTCTCCCGAGAAGATATTGGGGCAATGTCGAGATCAATTAATTAATGGAAAAACCGTTTCCGTAGAAATAGGGAATGTATTGTCCGCAATTGATGAAATGGCGACGGACGCCCTTAGGGTTCTCGGTATGGCATACAAGACCGTGAGTAAAGACAAGACCATAATTACGATAGAAGATATGCAGGGTTTTACCTTTCTGGGTCTCCAGGGTATGATTGATCCCCCGAGGGAAGAGGTTTTTGAAGCGGTGAGGAAGTGTCGGATATCAGGTATAAGAGTTATTATGATGACGGGCGACCACATTGAAACCGCTAAGGCTATTGCCAGGCAATTAGGAATTATCAAAGAAGGCGACATGGCAATAACGGGGAGAGAGTTATCCGAAATGAGTGATGAAGATTTATATGAAGCCGTTCAAAAAGTTTCCGTATTTGCGCGCATTGCCCCTGAACATAAATTGAGGATCACCGTTCAAATGCAGAAAAGGGGCAATGTTGTTGCCGTTACGGGTGACGGAGT
The DNA here is from genome assembly GCA_003232385.1 of bacterium. GTDB lineage: Bacteria > SZUA-79 > SZUA-79 > Acidulodesulfobacterales > Acidulodesulfobacteraceae > QIJE01. The sequence goes on along the minus strand of QIJE01000026.1, from coordinate 22,760 downwards.
AAACGACGCCCCCGCTTTGAGAGCGGCAGATATTGGTATTGCAATGGGTGTGACCGGTACGGAAGTAAGCAAAGAAGCGGCGGACATGATTTTAACCGACGATAATTTTGCCACCATTGTTGCCGCAGTCGAAGAAGGCAGGCATGCCTGGAATAATTTTCAGAAGGCCGTTATTTATACGCTTCCTACGAATGTGGGGCAGGCATTATTGATAATGGGCGCAATATCGCTTGCCCCACTTATTCCCTTGTTTACCCTTCGTCTTCCGTTGGAGCCCATACATATTCTCTGGATAAATTTGGCGGATTCGCTTTTTTTTACAATACCGCTTATGATGGAGCCGAAAGAGAAGGGTTTGCTTGAAGGACCGCCGCGCGATATCAAAGAAAGAATAGCCAATAGTTTGTTTATTATAAGGGTTAGCTTGGTATCTATACTGATGGCGGCTACCGGATTTTTGCTGTATTATCACTTTGCGGCGCAGGCTGTTTCATCAGATCCGGATTACTTATTAAAGCTGACTCAGGCGCAGACAGCGGCATTCGTCGGTGTTCAGTTAATTGAGGTAGGATACTTGATTACCGCAAGGTCGATATATGATTCGGCATTTACTTTTAATCCGTTTTCCAATAAATGGTTGCTCGCGGGGGTAGGGACGGCATTAGCCGCCATGCTTTTGATAGTTTACACGCCGTTTGGAAATGCTTTATTTAGGACGTATCCTTTTCCTGACGGGTGGTGGACGGTTATAATATTGGCCTTGCTGCCCGGGTTTGCAGTGACTGAAATTGAGAAGTTTATAAGGCGGCTGAATATAATTCCTCATACGTCTGCTTTACCTTAACTATAAGATATGCCGACTTGAAATTATAAAAATAAGTGCTATAATTAAATTAATAGAAGAAAAAAAAGGAGGTTGATTGATTATGTCTAATATTTCTATTTGGGAACCGGTAAATGTCATTAGAAATGATTTTGAAAGATTGTTTTCCGATTTTGTTCCGACAAGCGTTAAAAAGTTATGGGGGTATGATGAGTCCGGCTCGGTGGAGCCTGCGGTTGACGTCATAGAGAAAGAAGACTCCATAATTGTTAGGGCTGAGCTTCCCGGAGTTTCAAGGGATGAGGTTAAACTTGAAATTCATGAAAGCAGGCTTACGATAAAGGGAGAGCATAAAGCGGAAAAGGAAGATAAGAAAGAGGATTATTATCGCAAAGAAATTGGTTTCGGTGCATTTTGCAGGAATATAGAGCTTCCTTCCGGCGTCGATTCATCTTCGGCAAGTGCATCAATGAAAGACGGTATTTTGGAGGTAACTGTAAAAAAGAATGAACCTGCTAAATCGGTGGCAATAGAGGTTAAATAAGTAAAGAGGCCAAAAATTTTATCGGCCGATAAAAATACACCGTTGTCGGTTAATTGGATGCTTAATCATAAGCATAATCAGATCCCTTAAACGATGTAAAAGGGGATTGCGACAACGGTGTATTTTTTTGTTAGGCAGTAAATTCCATATTGTGGTTTTTTACGTATTTGAGTGATTTCATAAAAGACGTTATCATTACAAACAAGACTATAAAGATTACTAAAAAGAATCCTATGCCAAGGGTGTGGAGATTATGTATTTTTATAGGGGTTATGAATCCTAACAAAATAAGCTCCGGGAAAATAATTTCTAATATTGCAGCTAAAATAAAAGCTAATCCTCCCCAAAATAGCGTTAACCCCGATGTTCTCTTTGCAATATATGCTATTCCTTTTTTTGGAACTTTTAACCGTTCCATAAATCTGCCCGCAAGCATGCCTATCATTATTTGCGTTGCCATCGTTCCGATTCCGAATAAGAGTCCGGGTAAAAATCCGGTATATGCATTCGGCATTTTGGGCGCAAGGACCGTATAAATGATAATAGCGAATGCTCCCGTACCCCATCCTGCAATAAATCCATGTAGCAGCACCATATAGACGGGGATCGGTTTCGATTTATCCTTACCGTTTTTCCGGTGTGATTTAATTTTCAAAAATTTAGATAGATTATGTTCTATCCCTTTGAATAACTCGAAATTCTTTTATGCCCCTGCAAAAGACATGACGATGCCGACTAATATATATATAATCGGCATTACATCCGGTCTTGTAAGTATTTTTCCTAAAGCAAAATAGGATAGTTCCGAGGCTATAGCCCTTTGAAAAGTGAAAGCGGCAGAGAATAAAAGCCCTGTTTTAAAGCCTCCCTTGGTGCTATAGCTGCCTATGGAATAACTAAAGGTGATAGGCCATGTGTGTTCGTCAGGAGTAAATCCGTGAATGATTCCTAAAAGAAAAGCCGTGAGCAATATAGAAAATATCGACGAGAAAATTTGAGGGTTATAAAGGTTAATCATTAAAGTAATAGATATGCGACAAACTTACTGCCGAGTGTAAAATTTTAAAAATATGAACAAACTGGAACTCATAAAATTATATCATAATTAAGATCAATACGGTATTAAATTAACCGTCCTTAGTCCCGGCGAAGGTCTTTTTAGGTTATATTATCTTAAATTCAGGGGGGGTTAAACTTGCTTAAAATAAATCATCATGGGATACTCAAAAACGATGGGCGAGCTTTCAAATGGAGGCGTTCTTTTGTATCTCCGCCTTACCGGCAACTAAAAGATAATAATATTTATCAAGAAATGATTAATAAGCTTTCTTGACATTTTACCACCCCAATTATGAACAATGCGGAATACCTTATTTACTGCGGTTTTGAATGGTGGGCTGTGTCGGGATCGAACCGACGACCTACTGATTAAGAGTCAGTTGCTCTACCAATTGAGCTAACAGCCCGAATATCAAAAATTGACTGATACCGATATAATTGTATAACATTCATATTTTTTAGTCAATCATTTTAAGGCGCCCTCGAATGCCGATACAGACCATCGTCACACCGTCTTGAAATTTTGATATAACTGAGATATAATCCAATATATGAAGGATTGTAGCGAAAAAGCTAATATTATTAAATATTCGGCTAACTTCTTGAAGGACTTTTTATTTACTATTGATGAAACAAACCCGATAAAAATCACGCCGGATATTTCATATGATCCTTTTAATTTATTTTAAAAATATACGTATTAAGAGGGCGAATGAGAGATCATCCCGAAAAGGCTATGATATTTAAAAATAGAAGGGAAGCAGGAAGGCTTTTAGGAAAAGAGTTATCGGAAAGATTGTTTAAAAATGGATATAGCGCGGGAAGAACCGTTGTTATAGGTCTGTTGCGCGGAGGAGTGCCTGTTGCCTATGAGGTTGCCGCCGTGTTAAAGGTGCCCCTTGACGTTGCCATAGTAAGAAAGATAGGGGCTCCGAATCAGGAAGAATTAGCGATAGGGGCAGTAGTTGACGGTAAAACCCCTAAAATTTATCTTAATAAAACATTGTTGTCCAATATAGGCGTGTCCGATGAGTATATAAATAAAATTAAAGGGATTAAACTTAGGGAGATACGGGAAAAAGAAAAGTTTTACAGGAGCGAAAGAAAAAGGATAGATGTTTACGGTAAAATCGTGATAGTAGTAGACGACGGCATTGCAACAGGGGCCTCAATAGCGGTCGTCGTAGGGGCGTTAAAGGAAGAAAAACCTGAAAAGATTATCATTGCCGTTCCGGTAGCTTCTGTCTATACCCTAAGGGAATTAGAAGGGACCGCTGATGATATCGTAGTTTTGAGTGCGCCGGAAGAGTTTTATGCGGTTGGAGAATTTTATTCGGATTTTAGTCAAACCGATGATGGCGAAGTAATAGCACTTCTTAAAAAAGCCGAATTAAACAGGGTTGTTTCCGATTAAGAAAGGTGCGATAAATATAATATGTAATTTTTAAAGATATTTTGATTTAAGTCAATTCAATTTAGTTAAAAACCTGATAAACTTTTATACTATAAAGAACTTTAAATAGTTAATTTTATATAATAATGGAGTTTATCATGAAGACAATAAACGAAAACGATATACTGAAAGAATTAAAAGGGGTAATCGATCCGGAGCTTGGAGTAGATATAGTCGATTTAGGACTCGTATATAAGATAAATTCCGATGAAGATGGGAATATTGTTTTGGATATGACCTTAACTGCAAAGGCTTGTCCGATCGGAAATGTCATAAAGTATGAAGTGGAAGAGGTGTTAAAAAATATTTCCGGCGTTAAAGGTGTAACCGTAAATATCGTTTTTGAGCCTGCATGGAATCGTTCTATGATAAAAACAGACGCATTAAAGAGACTAAAATCACATTAACTTCGCCTCGCGTTTCAACCGGAGGCTTTGCAGTTAAAAATAATAGGGGTAATCAATACATGAATGCAACGGACAGCTCTATAAACATAGCACTAAGACACATCAAGACGGCGCTTATATTTTTGCCTATTTTTTTTATAGTAATGTTTTTAGATTCAAAAAGTTTTAACGTATATTTTTTTATGAACACGAATATTATTGCTTTAACCCATATATTTACCCTCGGGTTTTTGATGATGGCGATCATAGGCGCTTCATATATGCTTTTACCGGTGGCATTAGGTGTAAAAATAGCATATGAAAAGCTTTTTTTTCCGGTTTATTATGTTTTTGTAATATCCTTATTGCTGTTTATCGTGGGAATGTATTATTTTATTCCCATTCTGATTGCTTCCGGCGGAATCCTTTTGTTTATATCCGTTTTGGCGTATGACCTCAATATGTTATTAAGTTTAAAAAAGGTAAAAAAATGGGATTATACCGCTATAGGGATCGCCTTTGCTTATTCCTATCTTTTTATCGGTCTGTCCGTAGGGTTATATTTAGCTTTATCGTTTTATTTTAAAACGAGTTTCGATATTTATGGAATGTTAAAAGACCATATTTACCTTATGTTTGTCGGTTTTGTGGTTATGCTTTTCATATCTATTTCATATAGGCTTCTTCCTATGTTCTATATGACTAAAAGCCCAAGCAATCTCAGTTGGAAAACAGATCTGGCGGTTATCAACGGCGGTATAATCTTTTTATTGGCTTCGTCGTTTTTCGGAACGGAAACGGCAGTTTATACTTATTTAAATGATATAGGGGGTTGGCTTTTGGGCATAGGAACGATTCTGTACTCTTTCATATTCTTTAATTTAATGCTAAAAAGGCTTAAGAAAAAATTTGACGTCACGACCTTTTATCTGTTTAGCGGCGCTACATTTTTAATTATTTCAGCTATTATCGGATTTTTATTAATAATTATATCAGAAAAGACGGCAAGTATTAATTACGGCATATATTATTATTTTGGATTTACGGCGCTATTCGGCTTTGCAGGTATGGTTATTATAGGTTTTTTGCATAAAATATTTCCCTTTTTGATAAGCCTTAAGGTATTTGAAAAAGCAAAGAAAGGGGCTTACGGCAAACTTTTTTCTAATACACAGGCAAAATATTTTGAATATTTGATATTCGGGCTTTTTTTATTGGGTATAATTATTTGGCTTTTTTATTTGATTAAAATATCTTCCGTTATTCTCCTCATTGCCTCCCTATTGCTTTTGCTTCATATATTTTCTATGGAGTGGTAAGGGCGGCAATGAAGTTTAACGATCTATTTCCATATTTTGATGATATAAAGGTCGTCCCCTTTTTCTTCTGTCAAAAATTTATAGCCGGCGTCCTTTAGTCTCGGGTATAAATGTATCGGTTTTCTCTCGTGTGTTACGTATAGTGCATCATCGTCTTTCAGGTTTTCAAGAATTGCAAAAATTTTAAGAAGAGGCTGCGGCGGTTCAAGTCCCCTTGCATCCAATTCCGTAATGTCTTTTTTATGAGCCAAATTTTTCAAGTCTTCGTCGGCAAATTCGTTCTCATCTGCTTCTTCTGAAATCTTAACGGATTCTTTTTTCGTTTTATCTCCCCTGAAAAATATTATTCTGAATCCCTCCGGTATTTTTTCCGTAGTATGTTCGAATCCTTTATTTTCCAAAACGGAATAAAGGGGAAACGGTTCGAAATCATTTATCAAATCTAAAACCTCGTCATTCTTTAATTGATTAACTGCCGTCATAATCTTTTGAAATGGGTCGGCGCCATTCTTAATGTCATCTCTTACGTCAAGTTTAACCCTTTTTAAGTTGTCCATGTTTTTCATAATTATCCATCCTCATTGTTTGTTTTGTCTACTTTATTGTACGCATCTTTTTCATAATATCGTCTTTTTCGTCTGCGGACAGATGCATACTCGCCATATTAAATAGTATATTTTCTTCTTTATCTATATGTTCCGATAGAAGCAAAGAGAAGGAATTCCCTGCTCCGATAAGAGCATTATAGTCTCCGTTAGTCTGATAATCGCTTATTTTTGTCTTGAACTCCGTAGAAAGTTCCCTGCTTTGTTCATGCTCTATAAGCATAACGTGTATAGGCCCGGTTTCTATCCCTACGTAATTTCCGAGAACCGGAAATAAAGCCTCTTCTTCCTTTTTAAAATGCGTTTCCAAGTCTTTATCGATAAAAGAGGTTATTTCGTCAAGCTGGTTTATCAGATTTTTTCTAAGGTTATCCGATGAGCTTGAACCTATCTTTTTTAAATATCCGTCAAGATTCTTTAAGACCCCTCTGACTGTTTCATGCTCACTCCTTAAAGACATAATCGGGTCAAGATTCGTATCCATAGCAAAAACTCCTTTTTATTAAAATTTTAAGTTGCCTACACTGTAGATATACCATGATATATCTGTATTTTCTTAATTTTATCATATAATTATTTTATTGCAATGACAAATATCACAAAGATATGGCATGAAGAGATAGCGGCGGAATTCAAAAAAATAAAAAAGTAGAAACTGTGGTATAATTTTACTGATAATAGATTAGGTATCGGTTGAATTAAGATAAGGCGTTATAATCAGAACCAATGAGAGTCGTGCGGTTATGCGGCGAGAGGGACAATAAATGGCAGAGATACAGGGTTGTGAGCTTCCGGAAAATTTATATTACGACATCGAAAAAGATGTGTGGGCAAAGCCTTTAGACGGCAATATCGTGATGTTAGGCATGACTGATGTTGCTCAAACGCAGGCCGGAAAGATTTTGCACGTAACATTTAAAAAAGTCGGAAGCATGGTTCGAAAAAGGGGCAATACGGCGACTATAGAAAGTGGAAAATGGGTAGGACCGATTCCGTCTCCGGTTTCCGGCGAGATAATAGAGGTTAACGAGGCTCTGTTAAAAGACCCCTTGCTCCTGAATATATCTCCCTATGAAGATGCATGGGTTAGTAAGGTAAAGGCATCCGATTTAAACGAATTAAGCGGTCTTTTAACCGGAAAAGAAGCGGTTGAAAAATATAGAGAGAAAATAACTAAGGATCAGATCCAATGCATGAGATGCTCGAGCCAGTAATCAGCCGGATTTGACGAGTAAATTTACCAAGATTAAAGAGGGTATATTAGCATATATGAATGAGAAAAAGCATGATGTTATACTTCTTGTTTCGAAATGGTGCTCGGAGTGTGTCCCGGCGGATAATGCGTGGAAGAGGCTGTACGATGAGCGAAAAGATTTTAATTATAGATTGTTGGACGTGGCGGATCCTGAGGGAAGGCGTATCTCAATTGATCTTTACATAAGAAGCGTTCCGTCCACGATTATTGATGGAAAACTCTCCTATGTCGGAATTCTCACCAAGGAAGAAGCCGAAGAATTATTAGATATGCCGTAAAAGACTATAAGAAGTCAGGTTTTGAACATTAGCTTTTACGGTAGGATTACAGGTAATTATACAACCTGCAAATACAGCCGGTATATACAATAAAATAAATCAAATATATAGTGTTAAAAAAGAATATCGACGATAAGCCGAAAGTTGACCATGAGGGTTTACGTTTATGCGATATCTATATGATTATTAATATATCTTTATTATCATATGTTTTTATTTAAAATAGTTAAAATTTGTAATTGATTTTTTTATTCTAATATGTTAAAAAATATTAAGGCATTGATTCATATGAATTAACCTTAAAAAATTACGAAAAAACGTGGAGGAGATGACTATGAAGCAAACAAGATTAAAATTTTTATCATTATTTGTTTTAGGTTTCTTACTGACATTTTTAATGGCGGGCAATGTGTTTGCGGCAACTTACGGCGTATTTACTCAGATATCCGTTAACGTTCCAGGAAATGTTTCATCCGTAGTAAAAAAAGTTAAATCGGCTCTTAACAATAAGGATTGGAAGGTAATAGGCACTTTTAATACCGCACTTCCTAAAAACGATACTTATATTTCGACCGTAGTCGTTGCTGCAAACGCGGTTTATAATAAACACATGGTCGATAACGGCAATTATCCGCTAGGTGCTTTCGGATTACCCTTAAAGGTGGCGGTTTATACGACCCCTAATCACGGAATCGTCGTCAGCATGATTAATTTACCTGCCGTAGCAAGGACCTTTTCCGGAAACTCTTACGTAAAATATGCGATTAAGGCAAGTAACGGTTTAAAAAATGCGATAAGAAAAGCGGTCGGCGGGACGCCTTCCGACCTCCAGTATGGTCCGATGCGGAATGGAAGATTCCCCGGAGGAATAGGCGGAGGTTCTTTCCCTGGAAGCGTCGTTAATATTTCTAATCACCCCGAAAGTGCCGATGTAAACCTTAAAAGCATAACTAAGTTGGTATTAAAGGGTATTAAGCATAATAAAGGAAAATGGCAATTAGTCTATAAAATAGAAAAACCCTCTATGGGATTTATAGAACTCGGCGTTACGAGAAATTCCACCGAACGGCAGTCTATAGGGGTTGATAGCGGCGTAAGGGCAACGTCTCAAAATAAATATCCGGGGATAGATCATAGCCCTGCTTTTCCTATAATAATACTTATTCATAAGAGCGGAAAACATATTAATGTTTCGATACTTGGAGAAATGTGGAGGATGAAGTATTATTTTGCCGATGCCGGATGGTGGGCATTTATGACACATATGGGAATGCCCGGTTCAATTCAAGGTTCATTGAAACAGATGATTTTACGCGGGTTGGCATACTAGTCGTTTTTCTCGCAAAATATTAAAAGCATCCGATTTTTTTCGTAAGATACGGAAATTTAATCGGATGCTTTTTTACATCATCCGCAATCGGAGTACCCGCAATCAAGGCATATCGTACAGCCTTCGGCACGTTTTAAATTGGGACCCCCGCATGAAGGACAAGCTCCTCTTTCCTGAATGGCACGGATATGAGTGCTGTTATTATCTAATTCAATATGGTCTTGTTCGAGTAGACTCTTCTCAAGGGCTTTTCCTATAGCATCGGCGCACGAATATATTATGTTAGCACCGAAACCGTAAGGAATATTGCATCTTATTCCTTTTAACTGGTTAATTATTTCTTTAGCGCCTATCCCCGACCTTAAAGCTAAACTCACCATTCTGCCGGTCGATTCCGTTTGCGATTGAGCGCATCCGCCGGACTTGCCTATTGAGTTGAATATTTCAAAGGGATTTCCATTTTCGTCATAATTTATCGTTACATATAACGGTCCGCAACCCGTCGTCGTTTTAATGGTAACCCCGCGTATCATATCCGGCCTTTCTCTCGGTTCTATTTGCCTGTCGCTTTTTTTATCGGAAACAACCTGCTTTATATTATCGGTCGAACCACAGACAGGGCATGTTCGCTCGTTACCGGAGCCTTTATCCGTCGCTTTGCCGATCGTTAAAACCTGTTGCTCCCTAGAGCCGTCCCTGTAAACGGTTATGCCTTTTAAATTAAGTTTATACGCAAGCATATAAACTTCCTTAATATCCTCTTTTTTTGCCGAGTTGGGAAAATTTACAGTCTTACTGACGGCATTGTCTGTAAACTTTTGAAATGCAACCTGAGTCATAACATGCCATTCCGGCGCAATGTCATGGGAAGTTATGAATATTTTACTCAGATATTTATGGACATCCTTAGGCAACAAGTCCGCCGGTCCCTCTTCGTAAGATTTTCCTAAATTACCGTTTTTAACGATAAAATCAATTAATTTAGCCGAATATAGCCCTGTGTCTTCTAAAAAATTCTTAAGGTTTTTGTCTATTTCTATCAAGGTTTGATTATCCAAGACATGTCTCTCATAAGCTAAGGCAAATAAGGGTTCTATTCCGCTTGAAGCGCCGGCTATGATGCTTATGGTTCCGGTAGGGGCAATAGTTGTTGTCGTTCCGTTTCTCATTGCGCTAAAGCCTTTTTCTTTCCAGGCCGAGCCTTCAAAATTTGCAAAACTACCCCTTGACATACCTAATTCCTCTGATTTTAATTTGGATTCTTCGTCTATAAAACTCATTATTTTTTCTGCTATTTTAAGTGCTAATTTGCTGTTATAGGGTATTTCTAATTTTAAAAGCATGTCGGCATAACCCATAATTCCAAGCCCTATCTTTCTGTTGGAGAGCGTCATTTGCTCAATTTTCTTTAGAGGATAATGATTTTTATCTATTACATTATCTAAGAAATGAACTGCCGTATGAACCGTTTTTTTAAGCATATCGAAATCGATAAGTCCTAGATAGTATGATAAAATTTCTTCCGGTTTTTTTTCGAGTCTTTCTATTGTCTCTTTGAAATTAAACCCGTTATTTTTTCCTTTAATAAATTTTCCTAAATTGATTGAGCCTAAATTGCAGGCTTCATACCCAAGCAAGGGTTGCTCTCCGCATGGATTAGTCGCTTCTATTTTTCCGGCTTTCGGTATCGGATTAAGTTTATTTATTCTATCGATAAAAATAATTCCGGGTTCCCCGCTTGACCATGCCATTTCGACGATCGTATCAAAAACCTTTTTGGCATTCAAATATTTTACTATCTTATTATTTCGCGGGTTTATTAAGGGATAATCCTCATTTTTTAAGGCGTGTCCTATAAAATCCTCGGTTATAGCAACGGAAATATTAAAATTGTTAAGCCTCGCGGTATCTTTTTTGGATGTTACAAAATCCATTATGTCCGGATGGTCCACTCTTAAAATACCCATATTGGCCCCCCTCCTTGTCCCGCCCTGTTTTATTGCTTCCGTTGCGCTGTTAAAAACCTGCATAAAGGAAACAGGTCCGCTTGATACGCCTTTAGTGGAATGTACGACGTCGTTTCTCGGTCTCAAATTAGAAAAAGAAAATCCGGTTCCGCCGCCGCTCTGATGAATTAGTGCCGTATTTTTTATCGTTTCGAATATCGATTCCATGGAATCTTCTATAGGAATAACGAAACAGGCGGAAAGCTGCTGCAATGGTCTGCCTGCATTCATTAAAGTAGGAGAATTGGGCAGAAAACGGAGATTCAGCATCTCCTCTAAAAATTTTTCTGCCGTTATTTGTATATCTTTTTCTGTTCTTCCGTAGTTTAAATCTGCCTCCGAAATATTTTTCGCAACTCTCTTGAATAGTTCGGTTACGGTTTCTATAATTTCACCTTTTTCATTTTTGGCAAGGTATCTTTTCCTTAAAACCGTTATTGCATTTTTGGAAAACTCTCCCATAAATCTACCTTCAGGTCCATCCGCTTTATTTTTCATATCTGCCTCCCGGCATTTTTTATGTTTTAGATAATAATTTTAAATTATACACAATATGTAGGTATTATTAATATTTATATACAATATATTGTAATGATTTTTTTGTCAATAAGATTTTTGAAATTGTAAATTGTTTTAAAAAGATTTATAATCTTAAAGAACGAGTATAAAAAATAAACCCGGAACGGGGATAAACTATAAAATTATCTTAAAGCCTGTCCGCTTACGTTTGAATAATTATAATATGAGTATTTTTTCGCACATTCTCACCACGGATATAGTAATAAAGTCGGTTCTTCTCGTACTCCTTTTCTTCTCCTTAATATCATGGGCGATTATATTTTATAAGCTTCGTTACCTGAGTAAGGCGAGAAGGCAAGACAAAGAGTTCCTCGATATTTTTTGGGAATCCAAAAGGTTGGATTACGTATATGCGGCTGTGGAAGGGTTTGACTACAGCCCCATAGCCTCCATGTTCAACGCCACTTACAGAGAACTTTTAAGTATTAAAAAAAAATCGGGAGAAGCAGGCAAATATAGGGGTATGGACGGGGAAAGAAATGGAGACAATCTGGCATACGTAGAGAGGGCTTTGAAAAAGTCACAGCTTTCGTCTATCGCAAAACTTGAAGTTTCTCTTCCGTTTCTTGCGACGGTCGGTTCTACCGCTCCTTTTATCGGTCTTTTCGGAACCGTTTGGGGTATTATGATGTCGTTCGAGAGTATTCAGGCGGCAGGAACCGCAGGTCTTGCCGTAGTCGCTCCGGGTATTGCCGATTCTCTTATTGCGACCGCAGCCGGTCTTTTTGCGGCAATTCCCGCCGTTATAGCATACAATTATTATTCCAATAAAGTAAGGTTAATGGTTAATGAAATGGCCGATTTTACATACGAATTTATGACTATAATAGACAGGCAGATCTTATAAAAATAGAAATAAAAAAAATGTTTACGCCTTTTAATGATAGGGAAGACAGGAGAAATCCGGCATCCAATTATAAACTGATGTCGGAAATAAATATCACGCCGTTTGTCGACGTGATGTTAGTGCTTTTGGTTATTTTTATGGTAACCGCACCCATATTGGTTCACGGCATAAAGGTTAATCTGCCGCTTACCTCCGCTCATCCTTTAAAAGCTCCGGAAAAAACTATAGTCGTATCCGTAAAATCCAGCGGAGAGATTTATATAAATAAATTCAAGGCGAGCCTGCCGATTTTGACCAAAAAGCTTGCTGCTATATATAAAAATAGAAAAGATAAACAAGTATTTCTTAAGGCCGCTTCCTCGCTTTCGTACGGCTATATAATAAGCATTATGGCGGCGATAAAAGATGCCGGAATCACAAAGATAGGGATGGTTACCGCAAATCGTAAACTATCAGGCTCAGGCAGGTAAGGTCCGTAATGTATAATGAAAATACCAAGGGCATAGGGATATATTTTATATATTCGGTTATTTTTCATATTATTTTGATCGGTTTAATAGTTTATTTATCCGTAAGATATATACCTGAAATTCAGTCTATAGGTTCGAACGTAGTCGTGAGTGTAGTAAACAGGGTCCCGGGGCCTCCCGCTTCGGTTAGGCGAATAATCTATCCGCATAGACATAAGATTACCAGGCATATTCGCGTTGTTCATAAAGTTTTTCGCGTTAAGGTACGGCGAGCCGTTTCCGGTAAAAAACATGTTTCCGTTAAGGTCAAACAGACCAAGCGTCTTCATTCCATGCCGACCGAAGTCGTTGCTCCTGCCCCGATCCCCATCGTGAGTTCCGGCGCTTATACCCGATTAAAAAATAGGGTAAGCCTGAATAATATTTATAGCAGGATGCAGGAATCTTTAATAAGAGGTAATATTCACAAGTTTCAGGGTTACGTTAATAAAATAGCTTCCACTATAATATCTAATTTTAATATATCGCTTGTCAAATATTTGCACTATAAATCTATTGTAGCTTTTCAAATATCCGAATCGGGTCGTATTTTCGGCGTCAGGCTCGTTAAGTCTTCGGGCAGCGGTTATTTCGATGCACAATCGATAGAAGCCGTTAAGCTGTCAAGCCCCTTGCCTCCCCCCCCTGACGGATTCATGAAATACGTTAATTCTAAAAATGCAGGCGAGGGGGCGTTAATACGTTTTAATCCTAAGGAAATATTGAAAATGAGATAGCAGATCGTAAATTAATTCATGAATATGATACGATATATATCGTACAATACGACAAATAAAAGGGGAACAATATGGATAAATTGAAACGTTCGGGTTTATATTCCGGTCTCTTATTGCTGTTATTTTCTTGCGGTTTATTTTTTTTATCTCCGGTAAACTCTTATGGAAAGGTGTATATAAATATTTATGCCGTCGGAATTAAAAAAATTCGCGTTGCCGTGCCGGATTTTAAAAATAATTCTACTTACGGGCAGCATCAAAATATCGCAAAAAAGATAGCCCGCATAATAAGGCGCGACCTTTCGGTAATAGGATACTTTCATACAGTAAACCCGCTTTTGTATCTTGAAAATCCTCAAAAGGCGCCGGTAAATGCTTCTATGGTAATCTATTCCGATTGGAGCGTATTGAATGTTCAGTATTTGATAAGGGGTGAGTATGAAACCTCGGACGGTATTATAAAAATGAAAGCTAATCTTATAAGCATATATACAAGGAGGTTGCTGTTTTCCGAAAAACTCGAAGGCACGGACGGTCAATATAGATTTCTTGCGAACGAATTTGCCGACGGCGTAGTAAAGTTTTTAACTGGTATAAACGGACCGTTTACTACGAAGGTGTTTTTTGTGGGAGAAAATAATGGTTCCAAGAATATTTTTATGATGAATTTCGGGGGACACAAGGTAAAAAGAATTACGAGCGACAAAACAATAAATATTTTTCCTTCTCCCTCGCCGAGCGGCGATAGGGTTGCATATATTTCATTCAAAGACGGAGATCCCGCTATTTTTATAAAAAATCTTGCATCCGGGATTACTGAAAAAATGAACCTTCCGGGGCCGGCCGATTACGTGAGCTGGTCGCCTAAGGGTAATGAATTGGCAATCGCGCTTACCCCTAATCACTATGATACCGAGATTTATACCATACGTCCGGACGGGAAAGACCTGAAAAGATTAACCGATATGGAGGGCATAAATATTTCTCCGTCGTTTTCTCCGAGCGGAAATAGGATAGCCTTTGTTTCCGATCGGGGGGGTAGTCCTCAAATCTACGTTATGAATTCAGACGGCAGCAATCAGCATAGAATTACCTATAATCGCAGTTATTACAATACGAGTCCCGCATGGTCGCCGAACGGTAAAAAAATAGCCTTCGATTCTTTTGTAAACGGAGTTCTTCAGGTATATATCATGAACCCGGACGGTTCAGGCGAAAGGCGGATAACAAACACTCTTTACAGCGCGGAACATCCGGCATGGACGAGGGATTCAAGAATTATTACCTTCAATACCGAGACGGAGGGAAGGCAGGAGTTGTACATGATAGACATTAACGGAAGCGGTATGGTTAGGTTTATGCCGGAAATATTTCCGGAGATGCAAAATTATTCCGATGCCGGATGGACGCTAAAGTCGCTCTATTGATATTGAATTTGCCATCTGATTTATTGAAAAATATCGCTTTATATGATAGATTTAATATAGTGTGGTCTATGTACAGCCGTGCATATCGCATGTAATTATGCAGATAATATATATATAATTGTTTTTATAGGGGAACAAGTTATGAATCGTAAAAATATTTTTAAGGTTTCTATTTTCACCATAACTTCTTTGTTGCTTGTTTCATTTGCCTTATCCGGTTGCACGCCCATAGAACCGGACATGGTGCGCCACTTAAATATTCAGGTAAAAATGCTTAATAAAAAAACGGCTAAGTTGTCGCAAAATAATAAATATTTAGAGCAAGAGCTCCATGGAGTGCAATTAAATTTGGCGAAACACGGGGTGCAGATATCCGGTTTAAACTCTAAAGTCAGCGACATTTACGGAAAATATGAAAAAGAATCTCATAATCTCGGTATTTTACAGAAAAAATTTGAAGAGTATCGCTTAATCGTCAATAGGAAATTGGTGAAATTACCAAAGCCGGCTGAAACACAACCTGTTTTGCCGAAAAAGGTTATCGCAAAAAAGATAGAGAAAGCACCTGTCGTAAAAAAAGAAAATTTAACGGAGCTTGATTTTAAAAAGGCCATGTCTGTTTACAATAAAAAAAATTATACAAAAGCAATTAAGGCGTTAAATAAATTTATAAATAAGTATCCGCAATCCGCTTATACGGCGGATGCCTTCTTCTATCAAGCCCGGGCAAATTTTAACCTGAAAAAGTACCCCGTTTCGATACTTGAATTCCATAAGTTTTCTCAGGTTTATCCGAAGAATCACAATGTTCCTATGGCTATATACCTTCAGGGAGTAGGTTTTTTTAAGGTTTCCGATCCATCCGACGCCGCTATTTTATTTCGTCAGGTTATCTCTAATTATTCCGGAACAAAAGCCGCCGAACTTTCTGCGAAGGCGCTCAAAGGGCTTTCTAAATAAAAAAAGAGAAGTATTAAATATTATTTAACGGTTGATGAATAATACTGAAATTATTAACTTGGCATTTGAATCCAGTTGCGATGATTTTTCGTGTTCCGTTCTTCTAAAAAACGAGAGAGGCGTAAAGATACTTTCTAATATAATTTATTCGCAGGATTTTGTACACGGCATTTACGGCGGCGTAGTTCCCGAGCTTGCTTCAAGGAATCATGTTAAAGCCTCTCTGCCGGCATTAAGAATTGCGCTTGAGGAATCCGGAGTAAATTTAAAGCATGTAAATATTATATCGGCAACAACGGGTCCGGGGCTTATAGGTTCGTTGCTCATAGGGCTTATGGAAGCAAAAACCTTATCTTTTGCGTTGAATATTCCGTTAGTCAAGGTAAACCATATAGAGGGGCATATATTTAGTCCTTTTTTAGAAAATCCGGAAATATTTCCTTTTATTGCATTGGTTATTTCAGGAGGGCATACGCATATTTATCTCGTAAAATCTCATTCGGACATAAAGCTTGTCGGCAGGACAAGAGACGACGCCTGTGGAGAGCTTTTCGACAAGGTCTCCAATCATCTCGGATTCGGTTACCCCGGGGGTGGAACTATCGACAAGCTTGCAGAAAAAGGCGACAAAGATGCATTTAAATTCCCCCTCCCCATGCTGCACAGTCATAATCTTGATATGAGTTTTAGCGGGCTTAAAACCGCCGTTATTTCTACGATAAATAACCTCGGCGGTCCCGGCAAAATAAAGCAAGATACTATTTGCGATATTGCGGCATCCGTCAGGGAGGCGGTAGCAAAGGTTCTTTATAAAAAAATTGCAGATACCTGCGATATGTATGAAATAGATAACGTAATCGTTTCGGGGGGTGTTTCCGCAAATTCGAGAATAAGGACTATTTTTGCGGAATACGAAAGGAAGAAGGGGGTAAAAGTACTTTTCCCGTCCATTTCTCTTTCCGCCGATAATGCCGCAATGATAGGATATGCCGGTTTTTTTAAACAGGCTATAGACCCGGTCAAAAATAAAGAAGAGTTTTTAAATATTAATGCAGATTCTTCATGGGAATTATGAGTTATAGAAAAGCGGTTTTAGGGCAGAATTTTTTAATAAATAAGAAAATAGCGCGGAATATTATAGACATCTGCAATTTTTCCGCTGAAGACGACGTTCTTGAAATAGGTCCTGGAGAGGGCATACTGACGGAATTGATTATCGGAAATACAAAAACGTTTACGATGATTGAGATAGACCCCTTCTACTTTAATTTTATTAAGGGAAAATTTCATATTAGCGATAGTATTAATAATACGAAGCATAACGGAATAAATATTGTAAACGAAGACGCCTTAAAGTATGATTATAGGGGCTTAAGTTTTAAACTATCTCCTAAAATAAGGGTGGTTTCTAACCTTCCATATGAAATTTCCAGTCCCATTATGGATAGATTTATACGGGAGAAGGAAGTCATTGCAGATTTAACGCTTATGTTTCAGAAAGAATTTGCCGGAAGACTATGCGCTAAAGAGAATGACTCGCAAAGAGGAGCCTTAAGCGTAATAATGGATATAAATTTTGAAATAACTAAGCTTTTAGACGTTGACAAATCCAATTTCAATCCGGCCCCCAAGGTCGACTCGACCGTTTTGAGGCTAAATCCGAGATATCATGCCGATAAAGATTTTATATGGGCGGCAAACACACCGTTTTTTAGCCATTTTGTCCATCAAACTTTTAAATGTAGGAGAAAAAAACTTAAAAATTCGATATATGCATCTTTTTTTGAAATGCCTCCGGACATAAAAAATAAAATTTTTACGGAATTAAATATAGATTTAAACAAAAGACCACAGGAGTTGACAACGGTAGAATTTATAAATGCCGCAAAGGGGTACGACGACTATTTAAAGAACAGGGGATAAAATCATTCTATGGAAAAAACGGTAATCGCATTAGACCTCGGTACAACCGGAAGCAGGGCAATTGCTTTCGATAAAAACGCCGATGTTATTTGCGCTTCGTATTCTGAATTTTTTCCGATTCATTCTAAACCCGCATGGGTCGAACAAAATCCGTACGATATCTTAAATTCGGCTGTCAAAGTCCTTAAAGAAATAATTGAAAAATGCAGCTCTTATGAAATTACGTCTATAGGAATTACGAATCAACGAGAAACCGTAATATTGTGGAACAGAAAAACGGGAAAACCGGTTTATAATGCGATAAATTGGCAGTGCAGGAGAACGGCTAATATTTGCAGGGACTTATCCGAATACGGCAAACTCGTGAAAGAAAAAACGGGTTTATTTTTGGACCCGTATTTTTCCGCGACTAAAATTAAGTGGATAACGGATAACGTTGCCGGTGTTAAAAACTCGGTTGAAAAAGGAGAAATAGCCTTTGGAACCGTCGATAGCTGGGTTTTATGGCACCTGACGGGTGGAAAAATCCATGCAACGGATCATTCTAATGCTTCAAGAACATTATTGTACAATATAAAGACGTTGGATTATGACGCGGAGCTTCTTAAAATTTTCGGCGTTTCCGAGTCGATTCTCCCGAAAGTTTATGACAGTAATTTTAATTTCGGATATGCGGAAAAAATAATAACCGGAAAGTCCTTGCCGATAATCGGGATTTTAGGCGATCAGCAGGCTTCGCTTTTCGCGCGCTGCGGTTTTGAAAAAAGCATTATAAAAAATACCTACGGGACGGGGCTGTTTGTTATGATTGAAACCGGAGGCAAGATTTATGACTCCGATAAGTTGGTTTCGACGATTGCCTGGAAAATAGATAAACTGCCGCATTATGCCTTAGAGGGCAGCATTTTTACCGGTGGCTCCATTATTCGCTATGTAAAAGATAATTTGAATTTTATAAACTCCTTGGGCGAATCTTCCGATATTGCAAAAAAATTGGATTCTAACGGCGGGGTTTATTTTGTCCCTGCACTAACCGGTCTCGGAGCTCCTTTATGGGATGCAGATGCGAGGGCTCTCATTATAGGTTTAACCGGTGCCGCCACTAAAGATCATATTGTAAGGGCGGCGTTGGAATCGTTGGCATATCAGACTATGGATGTTATTGCAGAGTTTAAAAATGCCCTCGGGGGTGAGATTAATTTATCCGGGTATAAGTTGAGGGTCGACGGAAAGGCAAGTGAAAACGATTTTTTGATGCAGTTTCAATCCGATATTCTAAATATGGTTGTCGAAAAAACATTTTTTACGGAAATGACCGCTCTCGGGATTGCCGGCTTAAGTGCGACAACTACGGGTTTTTGGACTGCACGCAGTTTTTATAATCTCAAAAAAATAGAGAAATCATATAATCCTGCTATGGACGATAAAATTAGGAAGAACTATTACGGCATGTGGAAAAAGGCGGTATCTAAATCGCTTAAATGGGCTTAGCGCAATGCGGGGAGACGGTGCAGCGTCTATTTTTGCTTTGACACCCGACTTCTCATTGTAGTATAATATAGTCATAAATAATAAAATTAACAGAAATCAAATCAAAAAAATATCTCGCAAATCCTGCGAATTAATAAAAAGGCAATAAATGAATTTTAACGGTTTCGATGCTTTTGCGGAATCTCAAGTATTTAAGGACATCATAGAAAAAAAGGTTTCAAACCTAAATATTGCTTTTATCTGTTTTTACGGTTCTATGAATTATAATTTGCAGACCGATAAAAGCGATATCGATTTTTGTATCGTTTATTATCCGACATTCGATAATTTTTATAATAATAAATTTGAGAGATTTTCCGTTATAGAAAAGGAGTACGATTACTTTATAACGCCGATAAACGAGTATATCGGTCATGCAATGAAAGGCAATGTAAAATTTATAGAGCCTATAATTTGCGAAACTATTTTTGAAGTTAAGGACTCTAAAGTCTTAAAAATAAAAAATTCGCAAATGCTTAATATGGTAAAAAATTTTATATTAATAAATTTCAGGAGAAATCTCAATGCCCTTACGGGTATAGCCGGCAACAAGAAATTAAATGTGGAAAAGGGATTATATACCTCTAATACCTTAAAATACAAAGAAACACACGGATACGATATTAAAGAGGCGATAAACTCCCTAAGGATCCTTTTCTTATTGGATAATTACGTTAAAACCGGCGAATTTTCTTTTGCGGTAAGCAGAAATTCCGTCTATAAGGATTTTGAAGATTATTTATTGGAGATAAACGAGAAGAAGATTTCTAAGGATGACTATATGGAAATTATTCAAGAAAAAATGAGCGGCATATTGAGTGCTTCCGTTGAGAGCAAAATAGATTTGTTAGAGGAAAAAACAGCCAAAATACGCGAAGAAATGGAGATGGAGATTAAAAGCGACGTTATGAAAATCTGCAGAGATAACGCCTGTTAAATATAAAGATAATATATATATGGCATTATGTATAGAATATTACTCAAATCTAAGATTCACAGGGCTAAAGTAACGGATGCAAATCTTGAGTATGAGGGTTCTATCTCCATTGACGAGGATCTGTTGGAAAAAGCCCGCATTCTTCCTTACGAAAAGGTTAACATCTGGGATATAAATAACGG
Source organism: bacterium (assembly GCA_003232385.1). Lineage (GTDB taxonomy): Bacteria > SZUA-79 > SZUA-79 > Acidulodesulfobacterales > Acidulodesulfobacteraceae > QIJE01. The sequence continues at coordinate 2,071 of QIJE01000026.1, read as the reverse complement.
CAATCGATTAGAGACATATGCGATTCCCTCCGTCGGACATTCCGGAGACGTCATAGTCAACGGGGCGGCCTCTCGTTTGGTTCGGACGGGAGACATTATAATCATTGCTACCTTTGGACTTTATGATGAAGACGAACTAAATGACTTTAAACCCGCATTAATTTACGTTGACGAAAAGAACCGCATAAAAGATGCGGTAAAATAGCTTTGGTCAAGAAGTATTTTGCCGATTATATTTTTACATCGCCTTTTTCTTCTCCGCCATTTGTAAAAAACGGCGAACTTATAGCGGACGAGACATCGGGTAAAATTTTATCCGTTCGTAAAAATAGCGGCAGAAATCAATTTGTCGATAAATCGACATCGGGTTTTAAAACGCTGATTATACCGGGTATCATCAACTCCCATACCCATACCGACCTCACCTTTAAGCCGGATGATAAAACGCCTAAAATATTTTCTAAATGGGTTGCTTCTTTAACGGAGAGAAGAAAATCTCTTGACGTTGCCGCCAAAAATAGGCTTAGGCTGAAGGCGTTTAAAGATTTTATTGAAAGCGGCACTACGCTTATAGGTGATATAATAGAGCAGGGTTCATTCTATAATACAGACGATTTGCTTTTAAAGTCTAAACTTATCCCTAAGGTTAAGGGGTTTATCGAAATTAGAGGCATCGACCCGGATTACGCGCCTGAGAGAATAAGCGAATTTAAGGTATTTTATAGGCGATACGTAAATACCGTCAAGGAAAACGGGGGTTACTTTTCAGCCGGTATCTCACCCCATTCCGTATATTCCGTTTCGGAAAAATTGTTTAAAGAGATAATAAAAGAAAATTTAAAAATAAGACTTAAAATGGTGGTTCACGCATCGGAACATTCGGCTGAAGCTCAATTCATATCCGATATGGGCGGGGATATTGCCGTTAATCTTTTGCCGGCATTTAAGCTGAGTAAATTTTCTAAACCATCAAAGACGTTTTCGACTCCCATATCTTATTTAAATTATTTAAAAATTTTAAATAAAGATGTATCAATAATTCATGCCAACGAGATTAACGATGAAGATATCGAAATTATAAAAAATTCTGGAGCCGGCATAATTCACTGTCCGAGGAGCAATGCTTTTTTTAATTCAAAAAAGCTTCCGTTAAAAAAGGTTTTAGAGAGCGGCATTTCAGTCTCGATAGGGACCGACAGCCTATATTCAAACAGGTCTTTGAGTATTCTAGATGAGCTTAGATATGCAAAAAAGATACATGCCGACGTTTCGTCTAAAGACCTGTTTTTGATGGCTACGGTCAATGGGGCGAGAGCGCTTTCTTTTCCGAATGTTACGGGTATGTTAAAATCTGCATGCAGCTGTGATTTCGTCGTTTTTAAAGTCGGTAAAAACATAGAAATAAACGAGGGTAATATTTATGACACTATATTGTCGCTTAAAAAAACAGATATAATCAACGTTATAATAAACGGAAGGGTTATCCGATGAAAATAATAACGAATATAGCCGAAATGAAGAGGATTTCCGGGGGTTTAAAAAAGTCTTCAAGATCGGTTTCTTTTATTCCCACAATGGGCAAACTTCACGAAGGGCATATAAGGCTTATCGAAGAGGGTAAAAAATACGGCGAAGCGATCGTTTCCATATTCGTCAACCCGATGCAATTTGCTCCCGATGAAGATTACGATAGCTACCCGAGAGATTACGAGAGGGACGTCGAAATATTAAAAAATTTAGGCATAAAATATCTATTTCATCCGACGGCGGATATAGTCGAAAATAGTGCTACGTTTATGATTAATCCCGAGTATTCCAACCGGCTTTGCGGTTTGTTCAGGCCCGATCACTTTAGGGGTGTGCTTACTATAGTAATGAAACTGTTTTGCATAATAACGCCTAATTTCGCCTTTTTCGGACTTAAGGATTATCAACAATACATATTGATTAGAAAGGCGGCGGAGGATTTTTTCCTTGACGTAAAAGTCATTCCGGTAAAAACGGTTAGAGAAAAATGCGGGCTTGCAATGAGCTCGAGAAACGCGTATTTTAACGACTACGATAAGGGAAT
>QIJE01000030.1 GCA_003232385.1 bacterium | reverse complement strand
TTCCAATGCAATGGAGTATTCTTATCAGCTTAAGGAATATTATCCGACGTCTATGGGGCAATTAGAATTTGGTTACTACGGCGCAACGATAGCGGAACCGCTTACTTTGAGTAGCGCTAAGGGTAGTATCCCTGCACAGGGTTCATGGACCAACCGCATAACCGACAACGGTTTTGATGTCGACCTTGCAAACAACATATATGAACTTGGAGCGACATACATGGTCCAGAGCGATAGTCATCCTTACGGAAATCCGTCTATTGCTTCGACTAACCTTACGAATGCAGCCGGTGGTACTATCGGTAACACAAGCTCCAGCAACGGATACTCTGCAGTAGAGATTTACGGGCGTTATTTATTTCCTCAGATTGGACACGGTTTGATGTTTGCAGCCCAGTATGCTCAGTATTCTTGGACTCATGAGGATTTACAGGAGGCGTATTTGAACAACGGAAAGATAAGCGCTTCATGTGCAGACGCAGGGTTATATCAGAGCGGAGCCTATAAAGAAGTTAGCAACGGTTGTACTAATGAGGGCATAAAAAACGAGGTTGCTCTTCTTGCAGAATATAACCTCGCATACAATGCGCATATCTATCTTGAGTATTTATTTACCAACAAATCTCAGGATAATACGTTAGGTACGGGACTTGCATTTGCATTTTAATTAGTTATTTAATACTGAATCGGGGAGATTATTTTAATCCTCGATTCAGTATGTTTTTATTGATAATCCTTCCAAATACCGCTGATTAAGCTATAATACTCATAATAATAGAATGAGGTTTGTGCGATAGAATGCCCTTCTTACAGCACGATATTATCCGTCATCTTGGATATGCTCTTGCGGCACAAGTTCCGATAAAAAGTCTCTTAATGCGGGAATAGTTGTTCCGAATGTAAAACCGGAAATGCCGAATTTATAGGCCTGACTGTATGTTTCATTCTTATTGACATTTTTGGCATACCCTATTAAACTAAATAATAGATTTGAATTTCTTGTCTCTTGTTTGTTTCTTGCCTATGCGTAAGTTAATGTCAAGAGCATTAAAGGCGCGTAACTCAGGGGTTAGAGTGCCACCTTCACACGGTGGAAGTCGGCGGTTCGAGACCGCCCGCGCCTACCAGTTAAAGTCGCGGTAAATAAATCTTTCTATTTTGACGCCGTTAACGAATGAAAGATTGCTTGATATTGTATATCCTATCTATAAATGATTTACATGAATAACCCTTCGTCAAGAAGTTCTTGCCGTAATATTTCACAAATCTCAAGCTTACCCGTGAACTACCCCAACCACTAAAGGTTATAAAATAATACCGTATTTTTCGTTTTTTGATTTATATTTTATTATTTAAAGAAATATTGTATAATCCAACAGTGTATATATTCATTCATATATCATTAGGTATAATATGAAAAATACGAAAGGGCTGTTGGATGCCCTGATGAATTCAACGATATTTGGGGTTCTTTTATATCGAAACAACGGTAGTATAATACTTTCCAATGAAACGTTTAGAAATTTATTGGGGTATTCGGAGGATGAACTCAAGAACATGACCCCCGTCGATATCGTCGCAGATGAATATAAGCCTAAAGTGAAAGAGCTATTTGAAAAAAGAATGAGGGGGGAGGTTTTTGCCGCCGAACAGCTGAAGCACGTATTGGTAGCGAAAGACGGTACACTGAAGCATTCTATTATTTTTGCCTATACCGTTACTTATATGGGTAAACCCGCAGGTTTCGTCATTATCTTAGATATTTCCAAACAAAAGGAACAGGAGGAAAAGATAAATTCCGTACGTACATTGTACGCGACCCTTTCGGAAGTGAATCAGATTATAGTAAGGGCAAGCGACGACGATTCCCTGTTTCTCGATATGTCCAATAAGATAGTAGAAAGGGGGCTGTTTAAGGATTCCCTGGTAATTCTTTTCGATTCCGATATGAACTTAAAATCTACGTTTTCATACCGCAAAAGCAGTTATATCGATTACCTGAAAATATATTTGAACACTCCTGAGGGGAGGAGCGGGCAGTTGACAAGGTCTTTTTTGAATACAAAAATAATGATTGACAACGATACTTTAAAGAATCCGACAATGTCGCCGTGGAGAGATGAACATACAAAAAGAGGCTATTTTTCGAGTGCCACTATACCTATAATAAAGAAAAATAAAACCATAGGCGTTTTGAATTTATGTTCGGATAAGAGGGGATTTTTTAAAAAGGATACATATAATTTGTTGAGAGAAATAATGACGGATATTAATTATGCGTTAGATAAAATAGATAACGACAAATGGCATTCCATGACGTCGGTTGCATTAAATTCCGGATTCGATTTTATCATTATTACCGATAAATACTTTACTCTGCTATATTCCAATGAAAGCACATACAAAATATTCGGTTATTCCGAAAGCGAACTTATAGGCGAACATTATGCAAAAATTCTAAAAGGGGGATCGGGGAAAAAGGGATTCGAAAAAAAGTTTCTCGGCACACTCTTATCCGGCGAGACTCTAACCGATATTTTTTTATACAAGACTAAGGATAACAGAGATGTTTACGGATATACGACTATTTCGCCCTTTATGTTAAAGGGCGAAATAGAATATTATATATTAATAGGAAAGGATATCACTTCTGAAATAAAAGTTGAAGAAACAGTAGAAAAATTATTGTATTTTGACATCCTTACGGGTTTACCCAACAAAAGATTTTTATCGGAAAGCGTAGAGGCATTTATTAAAGATTCTACTCATTCCGGCGCGGCATCTGCTTTTATAATAATAAATCCGGTTAATTTCTCCTTTATAAATTCTGCTTTCGATTTTGAAGTAGGCAATAAAATTATGAAAGAAATGGCAGGCAGAATGAAAAATATCATAAAGAATTACGATATTTTGGCAAAATGGGAAGCCGATAAATTTGCCGTTTTTTTAAAAAATTTAAATTATGAAGAAGATGCCCTGCATGTAGTTAACAGAATTCTTGCAATTCTCGGCGAGCCGTACGTATGTCAGGATAAAAAGATAAGTATATCGTTTAATGCCGGAATATCCCTATATCCAAAAGATGCCAAAAAGTCTCAGGATATTTTCAGTAAAGCCGAGGCGGCGCTACTTAATGTCAGAAGAAAAGAAGGGAATACGGTCGGATTTTTCAAAAAAGAATTTGAGGAATATGCTCGAAAGAAAGTCGAATTAAGAAACGGGCTTAGGGAAGCCATGGCAAAAAAAGAGTTTATCCTGCATTACCAGCCTTATTTTGATACGCAAACACACTCTATTAAGGGAGCGGAGGCGCTTCTTAGGTGGAAAAGACCCGATAGGATAGTTCCTCCGATGAAATTCATACCTTTTTTAGAACAGAACGGGATGATTACAGAGACGGAAAGCTGGATAATAGGCGAATTAGCTTCTAAAATGAAACAATGGACAGATGAGGGCCTAAATGTCGTCCCGGTGTCCGTAAATATCTCACCCATAAGTTTTAAGAACTTGCATTTTAAGGATAATATTACGGCTATTATTAATAAAAATAAAATAAATCCCAAGTTTTTTATTTTTGAGATAGTGGAAAGAACGTTTATTGAAAATTTCGAGTACTCTCTCATGATTTTAAATTTCTTAAAAGAATCCGGGTTCAATCTTTCGATAGACGATTTCGGTACGGGATATTCATCCCTTTCGTATCTGGCAGATCTTCCGTTCGACAATTTAAAAATAGATATTTCGTTTGTGAGAAAGATGCTTACGGAAAAACACTCGAGATATATAGTCGAAACTATAATTTATCTTTCAAAAAGGCTCAATATGAAATCCATAGCGGAGGGCGTGGAAACGGAGGATCAGCTGACGTTATTAAAGAGACTCGGTTGTGATTATATTCAGGGGTTTCTGTTTTCTAAGCCTTTAAACGAGAAAGAATTCAAAAAATTTTTGGCTTGATATTTTGTCGATATTTAAACGTTAAACGAAATAAATAAAATGAGTAAAACAAAAAATATGCCTAATATTTTTATAACGGGCGGTATATCTTCCGGAAAGTCGGGTTTTGCCGAAAGGCAAGCGGTTTCCATTTATGAAGGGAATATTATTTTTAGAGGAGGCAGTTTAGCGGAGTTGCCCTATAATCCCGTTCATTTTGTTGCAACGGCAAAGTTTGCAGCCGGCGATGACAAAAACGATAATGACCCGGTAGTCGCCCACACGGAAACGAGAACGGATTTTATAGACGAAGAAATGACGCTGAAAATTAAAAAACACAAAAAAAAGAGACAGGGCGTTTTTATCGTTCATGAAAATTTTAATGATTTGAATGAGGAAATTGAGGGCATTTGTCGATATTTAGCCGATAGAGACGGCGTTATTCTCATAGATTCTATGACTTTATGGCTATCGTCGGTCTTTAAGGGTTTATCCGATTATGATTTTGCCACCGAAAACATCTTAAGGCTTTCTAAATATTTTAAAGAAATTAAATGCGCCGTTATCACGGTATCGGATTCACTCGGGTTTAATATGGTACCTGCAGATGCCTATCTCAGAAAATTTATAGAACTGAACGGTTTAATGGAGCAGGAGCTTTCCTCCGTATCCGACAAGGCATACTGCGTCATTGCCGGGAATCCGGTCTCTTTGAAGTAAAATTACAACCTATCTTTTTCTTAAAATCTAATCTATAATAAAAAACAAAAATATTTTTATAAAAAAAGGGGGAGGGGTGCGTATGACCGATAAAGATCGTTTATTTTCTATTACGAACTCAATAAAACCCGTTGATAAAGATAAATTTTATGAAATTGCGGAGCATAGGCTTAATAAGCTTATCAAGCCGGTAGGAAGCTTAGGCAGATTGGAGGAGTTTACAAAAGATATTATAGCAATCACAGGGAAAGAAAGGCCGCAGTTGCATAATAAATTTATTTGCGTTTTTGCCGGAGATCATGGAGTAGTTGAAGAGGGCGTCAGTCTGTTTAAGCAAGATGTTACCGTTCAAATGGTGAAAAATTTTTTAAGCGGAGGGGCGGCGATTAATGCGATAGCAAATTCCGTAGGCGCTAACGTTATAGTCGTGGATGCCGGAATGTCTGCCGATTTAAAAGTATTAGCTTCGGAAGCATTTTTATCCGGTATTTTTATAAACGAAAAGGTCAGGGCGGGAACGAATAATATATTCAAAGATAGGGCCATGAACTATAGCGATGCTTTAATGTCTCTTATTAAAGGTATAGAGATATCCGACATTGTAAAGGGAAAGGGTGCGGATATTTGCGCAACGGGGGATATGGGTATAGGAAATACGACGTCGGCTTCCGCAATAACATGTTTTTATTCTAAAAAGTCACCTAAACTTGTTTGTGGCAGAGGAACGGGCGTAAATGCAAAAATCATAGACAAAAAAGCAAGAATTATAGAAAAGGCAATCAGAATGAATATATTAGACGCCGGCGATCCTATCGATGTTTTGGCCGGTGTCGGCGGATTGGAAATAGGAGAAATCGCAGGTTTTATATTAGGATGCGCCGTCAATAGGGTTCCGGTCGTAGTGGACGGGTTTATTTCCACTGCTGCCGCCCTAATTGCGTTAAATATTAATTCTGATGTTCGGCATTATATGTTTTTAGGGCATCTTTCTAAAGAAAAAGGGCATAAAGCCGCAGTCAATCTCATCAATAAAACCCCTATATTGGATTTATCGATGAGGCTCGGCGAAGGAACCGGGGCGGCTATCGCAATGAAGATAATAGAGATTGCCTTAGATGCGTATAATAATATGCTTACGTTTGATGAGGCTGATGTTTTTGCTCCTGAACTTAATAAATAGAAAAATATGTTTATATTAAGCGGTTTATCAGAAGCTGTAAATTTTTTAACTATATTTAAATCTAAAGGAAAAAATGATAATATTTATGGCGATTCGTATTCATATGAGGATAGTCTTAGAAAATCAATCAAATATTTTCCATTAGTCGGATTACTTATAGGCATTGCCTTAGCAGCTGTTTTTTATATTTTTGATAAGTTTTTGCCGGAGGGGCCGTCGGTTTTAATATCTATTATTTTTCTTTACGTTATTACGGGCGGACTTCATTTTGACGGTCTATCCGATACGACGGACGGTCTTTTTGCGTTTTTGAAAAGTGGCGATAAAACAAGATTTTATAAGGCAATGAAAGACGTTAACGCCGGAATTGCAGGAAATGCGGCGATAATTTTTTACGTTCTAATAATGTGGTCGTTGATTTCTAACGCCGACGTTAATTTTATATATCTATCCCTAATTACGTTTCCGGTAGTCGGCAGGTATTCTATAGTTACGATGTCTTATTTTTCCGATACCCCTGATAATTTTAACGGCATAGGCGCCGTTTTTACTAAAGCGACGGGCAAGATGTCATTTATCGCTGCCTCTATTTTGACTTTTATAATAATTTATCTTTTACTGCATATTATCGGCGTTTTTTCTTTACTTGCAACGGTTTTTATTATGCTTTTAATTGCATTTTATTTTGCCGGAAGGTTCGGAGGCGTGAATGGGGACATACTGGGGTTTACCGTAAAAATATCAGAGGTTGTTTATTTGATAGCGCTTAGCGGGCTTCACGGAATATTTTAAATATTTTATTTGATCATTTACGGAGGGTTCATTTGTGTTTTCCGTTTACTTTGCGTCGGATAGGTCCTCTTCCGGGAAATCCACGGTAACGCTGGCTTTTTCTAAAATGCTTAAAGATTTAGGTTATTCTTTAAATATATATAAGACCGGTCCTGATTTTATAGACCCTGCCGTGTTGGCAAGGGTCTTAAATTTAGACGTAAAAAATTTAGACCCGTTCCTTATACCCAATAAATACTTAACGGAATGGTTTTTAAGCGAAAATGACGGCAATGAGAATGCACGTGAGGCGAAGAAGGTGTTTGTGGTAGAAAGCGCCATGGGCCTTTACGACGGAAATTCTTATGATATAGCGAAAAAGTTTAAACTGCCGGTCGTGTTGGTAATGGATTCCAGAAGAATTTCGTCCACTATGGCTTCGTTAGTTTTCGGGCTTAAAAGATATAAAAAAGGCGTAAATGTTTGCGGAGTAATTTTGAACAATATATCCTCGGAAAGGCATTATGAAATAATATCCGAAGAGATTAGGAAGAATATTTTGGGTGTCGAGGTTTTCGGCTATATTTTAAATAATGAATCCGTTTTTTCCATTAAAGAAAGGCACCTCGGTTTGATAACGCCCGACGGCAAAAGCGGCGAGATGAGATTGGAAAAAATTGCCGAAAATATTAAAAGAGCCGTTTTTAAAAATATAAGATTAGACCTTTTAATTAAAACCCTTAAAAAAAATTCTAACGGTTTTAACGACTTATTCTCTAATTACAGAAAGAGGATATCCGAATCACATAAAAATAAAAAAAATACGCACATTTATAAAAAAATCAAAATTGCCGTTGCACAAGACAAGGCCTTCTTTTTTTATTATAACTTTAATATGGAGATATTAAAAAGTTTTGGAGCCGAAATCATCTTTTTCAGCCCGTATAGAGATAAGGCTTTGCCAAAGGGGATAAAAGCTATCTATATAGGCGGCGGTTATCCGGAGATTTATGCCCGGAATTTAGCCGAGAACAGAGCAATAATTGGTGAAATTTATAAATTTTATAAAAATAATGGTATAATATATGCTGAATGCGGCGGATTAATGTATTTATGCGAAAAAATTACTTATAAACATAAAAGTTTTGATATGACGGGGGTGTTTCCGTTAGAGGCATCAATGGATAACGCTCGACTTTCTTTGGGATACAGGACGGTAAGGTTCAAAGAAAAAACATTTTTCGGAGAATCGGGCTTAACGGCCAACGGCCATGAATTTCATTATTCAAAACTTATAAATATCGACGGAAACGATGATAATAAAAGGGATTATAAAAAGGTGTTGGAATATGAGAGATTAAACAGTCCCGGAAGGTTTGAGTCTGAAGGCTATAGTATTTTAAATGCCATAGGAAGTTATATTCATTTATCGTTTTTTTCTAATAAACTTTTGGCTAAAAATTTCTTAGATAGCGCAAGAAAATCGTAGGATCATGAGGTCCTTTAAAGGAGAAATAATTATATGACGGAAAAGGAATATGCAGTTAGCGGTATTCGTAGTGCGGGGGCAGATTACGTCTCAAATAAAGAGAACATCGGCAAAGAAAGTCTCGAAAATAACATCATAAATGGAAAGGCCGTCATTCTCCATAACAAAGATAGGAATAAATTTGTAGGAATAGGTAAAAATATGGCTACAAAGATAAATGCAAGTATAGGGACATCCACAAATCATATAGATCCGGACGAGGAAATCAGGAAGGCGATAATCGCCGAAAATGCCGGAGCCGATACTTTAATGGAATTGAGTGTCGGGGGAGATTTAGATGCCATACGCAGGGAGATACTGAACAACACTACCCTGCCGGTCGGTACGGTTCCTCTCTATCAAGCATTTAGAGAAGCTATAGACAGATATAAAAATCCTATAAAAATGTCTGAAAATCTTGTTTTTGATATTATTGAAAAACAGTGTGCCGACGGAATTTCCTTTATGGCGATTCATTCCGGTTTAAATTTAATGTCGTTAGAGAGGTTAAAAAAACAGTCATATAGATATGCGGGTCTTGTTTCTAAGGGAGGGGCATACTTAGTAGCATGGATGCTGGAAAACAACAAGGAGAATCCTCTATATGAAAGATTCGAGGATGTCTTGAAGATATTAAAAAAATACGATACGGTATTAAGCCTTGGAAACGGCCTGAGAGCCGGTTCCACTGCCGATTCTTTTGACAGGGCTTACATGCAGGAGCTTATTATTAATTGTGAACTTTGCGATATAGCGAGGGATTACGGAGTACAGGTCATTGTCGAGGGTCCGGGGCATATTCCCATAGATGAGATAGAGGCCAATGTTAAAATTCAGAAGAAAATGTCCGGCGATGCCCCTTTTTATGTTCTCGGACCGCTAGTTACGGATGTTGCAGCCGGTTACGATCACATATCGTCGGCAATAGGGGGTGCCTTGTCATCTTCTTACGGAGCCGATTTCTTATGCTATGTAACCCCTGCAGAGCATTTGGGTCTTCCTTCGGAAAAAGATGTCGAGATAGGTGTCAAATCGGCTAAAATTGCCGCTCATGTAGGGGATATGGTAAAATTAAAAAAGACCGGAGACGACATGAATATATCGAAGGCGCGAAGGAATGTGGACTGGGAAAATCAATTCAGGTATTCTATAGATCCGGAATATTCAAGGGCGTTATTTAAATCAAAAAATCGGGATGATGCCGCAGGATGTAGTATGTGTGGTGAATTTTGCGCTCCTTTAATGATAGAAAAATATTTTAGATATGAGATTAAACAGGGGAAAAAATCTTAAAATTAGGTTGATGGCGGGGTTAATCTTCGCCTTTTTATTGGTTTTGTTCGTGGTTTTTAGTCTCAAGGGTATGGTTGAAGTTTACAAATTAAGGCTTGAGCGGCAAACACTGAATAAAGAGATTTCCGTTATTAAAAAAAGTAATAAAAAGATGAGCAAGCGGATATACGAGCTGAGATATAATAAGCAATATATAGCTAATTTGGCCAGAGAGGAGCTTAATATGATAAAAAAAGGGGAAATAGTATTTAAATTTATCGGTCAAAAAGGCAAAAATACCGATAAAACGAGCATCAAATCCAAACCTTAAAATATTCGGCTTAATTTAAGATTTGGATTCTATGAAATTTCGAAATATTCAGGGTAAAAGCCGTCCTGCATTTTAATGTTTATCGTTTTATGAATTCTTTCTTCTAATTTTTTTAATTCTTTTTCGTTTTCGTATAGTTTATTCATAACGCTTGGGTGAACGGTTACGTTTATTTTTTTTGATTTTGTCCTTTTTGCGTAATTTAAAACCGCTCTTAATACTTCAAAGGAAACAGTTTGCATGGATTTTACCATACCGGAGCCTTCACACGCGGGGCATTGATCTAAAAATGTCGATACAAGGCTATTGCCTGTTCTTTTCCTCGTCATTTCGACAAGCCCGAGTTCCGTTATTCTGTTTATGGTGGTTTTGACCCTATCGTTTTTAAGGGCATTTTCTAATGTCCTGTAGACCTTCTCTTTGTGATCTTTCACGGTCATATCGATAAAATCTATTACTATAATACCCCCGATGTTTCTAAGCCTTAATTGACAGGCTATTTCTTTTGCAGCCTCCGTATTTGTTTTGAATATAGTATCGTCGAAATTTCTTTTTCCGACGAATTTGCCGGTATTAACGTCTATTGCGGTCAAAGCCTCGGCATGGTCTATTACTATGTGTCCGCCGGACTTAAGCCAGACCTTTTTATTTAATGATTTGGAAATTTCTTTTTCTATATTGTAGCGGTCAAATATTGGAATACCGCTTTTATCTTTGTACAGTTCGACTATATCTATATATTCCGGAGACTGAATAGATAGAAATTCTATTATTTTTTTATATTCTTCCTCGTCGTCCACTAAAATTTTATCGATTTTTTTGTTCAGAAAATCTCTCAAAGCACGCAAAGATATATTTATGTCTCTAAAAATAAGCTTTGGAGCCTTAGCATTAATCTGCTCGTTATAAATATTGTTCCATAAACCTGTAAGATACCTAATGTCTCTTTCGATATCGATTTCGGAAGCATTTTCTGCCGCCGTTCTTACGATAAACCCTGTACCCTCGCTCCTATATTTCAATACGATGTTTTTAAGCTTTTTTTTCTCTTTATCACTTTTAATTTTTCTTGAAATTCCGATAGATGAGGATGTCGGCATATATACTAAAAATCTTCCGGGCAGGGATATGTGGCTTGTAACGCGTGCGCCCTTGGTTTTAATCGGTTCTTTAGCAACCTGAACAAGAATTTCTTGATTTTTTTTAATAAGTTTGTCTATATCCGGAAGCCCAGTTCTCTTTTTTTTAGGTTTTTTCCGTTGAGAATGTGCTTTATTATCCGCATTTTCGTTTTCAGGTTGTTCACCGGCAACCGGTTCTCCCTCTGCCGGTTCGAAAAAATCGTAATCTAAGGCATCTATTTCGTAAAAATCTCCGGCGTATAGAAATGCAGATTTTTCCCAGCCTATATCAATGAAAGACGCCTGAATTCCCGGAAGAACCTGCATCACCTTTCCCTTATATATATTTCCGTGTTTTGGAGTTTCCTCACTTCGTTCAATAAAAATTTCGGCTAATTTGCCCTCTTCCATCAGTATTATACGTGTTTCGTAATCGTTTTTGTTAATAATAAGTTCTGTAGTCATTTTAATTAGATTTAATTTATAGTTAAAGTAACATCACGACGTTTTTTCATAATGATTATTTTAGCATAATAAGCATTATAAAAGAAATAAGTTAAGTGCTTATAATTAAAATTAACGCATTAGATCTTTTTATTTGGATTTATCAATAATTTATGTGATATAATAAAATTTAAAATGTATAAAAAATAAAAAGGGGATGTATAAAAAATATATGGACGATAATGTTGTATTATGTGCCGTATGCGCTTGGAGAGGTGTTTGTAAAAAGAGATATAATATTTCCGGAATGGAGATTTTTGACTGCTCCGATTTCGCGAGGGATATTTCTCTTGCCGTATCCGGTTTTGACGAACTGCTTTCCATTATAAATAATTTTAAAAATAATAGGGTAAATTGATTTGAAAAAGGATAAATTTACCGCAGTTATTGTATTTCTGGTAATTTTATTTATAGTTTTCGTTTTTGGGTTATTTGTGGGGAGAAAATTATCGCCTAAAAACTCTAAAGAAGGCACGATAAAGGAGTCTGCCTTAAAAAGTGAACTGAAGATTTCTAACCTGCGGAGAAATAATAAAAAACCGCCTGTTTCCTTAGGCGGCATAAAATTCGCACCTATTTCAAAATTGGTTTCGCTTAAAAAAAAGAACGCTCCGGTATCCGTTAAAAAGACGTCCCCCGTTGCCAAGTCCAAGGCTGCCAAGGTAAAAATCAAGATAGTTTATGTTAAAAAGCCTGTTTATATTTATAAATATAAAACTAAAAATAGAAAGGTTTTATCGAAGCGAAGCAGGGTATCACATGTTAGTTCAAAAATTTATTATACGATTCAGGTAGCTGCGCTTTCAAAATATTCCAAGGCCAAGGCTTTTGTTAATAAACTCGACGCCATGGGTTTTTTTGCTTATGTTCTTCCCGTTAAAATTTCCGGAAAGTCCGGTAAGATAATTTATCAGCAGGTAAGGGTCGGGAAGTTTTCGACCGTTAAAGGGGCTAAATCCATAGAGAGTATAATCTCAAAGAAGTTTAAGGTAAAACCCTATATCATAACGGTACATTGAATATAATTTTTAATAGACATAAAAGTTAGAAAGCTCGTAAATAAATGTTCCTATTATATTAAGCCTATTTATTTTCCAGTAGTGCGGAAACGGGTTGTATCTTGCCGCCTCCCTTATTGCCCGTACGGCTGCCTTGTCAAGCATTTTTTTCCTTGATGACCTTAAAATGCGTACATTGTATATGGAACCGTTTTTATTGATGGAAAACTTTATTACTAGTGTTCCCGATATCCCTTCCATTCTTGCCTTACGGGGATACTCCCATACGTTTTCTATTTTGTTTTTAACGTGCAGCAGGTATGAAGCATATTTTATGGTTGTCGTATTGAGATTGACGGTTGCCGACTTTATGCCGCGGGACGGATTTCTTATTCCGGCACTTTTAACGTTTTTTGTCTTTAAGTTAAAAAATCGCTTTTCCGCAGGCAAGAGACTGCTCAGGCGCCGACTGCGTTCGGGTCTAACGGCCTTACTGCGGGATATTATATGCGCATTACTTATGATCCTGCGGGATTGTACGACCGTCCCGTTTTCTTTATGATTTTGGGCGTATTTTTCATAAAAAGGCGCGGGCGGTGTATAAGGGGTATGTCTCTTCTCCCGTGCCGGCAACTTACCCGAAGAAGGAGGCGCGTTTAGTCTCGTGTTCTTACGGGCGTAATGGGACTTAATACTTGCTGATTTTGGTTTTTTTATCCTGAATTTCTTTAGGTTTTTTATGAATTGATATGGTTCCACGAGAATAGGTTTTGTATATTCATGAGTTTTTTTTGTTTTTTTATTCGCGTAATTTAACAAAAATAAAATCAGTGCGGAATGCACTATGACTGAGATTATTAGCGCATATATTAATACTTTATCGTTCTTCATTGTTATATTTTTTAGTCATAACTTTTTAGCTGTTTTTGATATAATATTTTAACATTATTCGGATTGATTTTAAATCGTATAAAGGTTAAAATTATAGCGTTTAAATTAATTATATATAAAATAAACGCGATGAATGTTTACGGAGGGTGCTTTGGAAGAAAGAGGGCTTAAAAAGGTTTACGAGGGTAAAGCAAAAATACTTTATGAGTATGACGGTAGCGAGGACAAGTTAATAACCTACTTTAAGGACGATGCTACGGCGTTTAACGGGCAGAAAAAAGGTATTATTGTAAATAAGGGCGAATATAATAATGCGATATCCGTTTCTTTATTTAAACTTTTAAGAAATAACGGCATAGAAAGCCATTTCATTGAGAAACTATCGGATAGAGAAATGCTTGTGTATAATTTAAAGATGTTTCCCGTAGAGTTTGTGGTTAGAAACTATACGGCGGGCAGCCTCGCGAAGAGGATGGGTGTGGAAGAGGGCGTAAAACTATTGTCGCCGGTGGTGGAATTATATCTCAAGAATGATGAACTCGGCGATCCGATGATTAACGAAACTTACGTAGAGGCATTTGATCTCGGTAAGACTGCGGACGTTTTGGAGGCTAAAGATACCGCTATCAAGATAAACGAAATCTTAAAAAATTTCTTTGATAAAAACGGGCTTTTACTTGTGGATTACAAGTTGGAATTCGGTGTTTTAAATGGTAAAACCATGCTTGCCGACGAAATTACCCCTGATACTATGAGGCTATGGGACAAGGTAACGTTAGAAAAAGTTGATAAAGACAGATTTAGGAGAGATTTAGGCGGCGTAGAAGATGCTTATAAAAGAATTTACGATATCACGTCTAAAATATGAACTCTATCCCTTATCTAGTGGAATAGAGTTCATTATAATCTGAAATTTTATTTTAATGCCTCATAGACTTTGCCGACTGCGTCCGGCCCGGGCTTAATTGTTTTTTCGCCTTTATGCCATTTTGCCGGACAGACTTCGTCCGGATGTGCGGAAACATATATATTTGCTTCTACCTTTCTGACAAGCTCTTCGGCATTTCTGCCTACATTATAGAAATTTATCTCCGATGCGACCAAGATGCCTTCGGGATTTATTATAAATGTACCCCTTAAAGCAAGTCCGGTTTGTTCGTCATAAACTCCGAATATATTGGAGACCTCGCCCGTCGGGTCTGAGCCCATAATAAATTTTACTTTTTCCAGAAGCTTCTCGTCCCTCTGCCATGCCATATGGACAAAATGCGTATCCGTACTTATAGAGATGATTTGTGCCCCCATTTTTTCTAATTCGTCCTGTTTTTCCGCAAAATCGGCCAGTTCCGTAGGGCATACAAACGTGTAATCTGCGGGATAGAATACCAAAACCGTCCATTTGTTGTTTGCTTTGGACTCTTCTATACTGAATTTTCCGAATCCACCCGTTTTAGGGTCGTAGGTGTTAATTTCTTCGAAAAACGGTACGGGCTCGCCGATAGCCGCAATACTAAACTCTTCGCAATCTTCACAATCTTCGCACATAGATACCTCCTTTTGAATTAAAAAAATAATGATGGATTAAGCTTCTAAAATGAGAGAATGAACAATCATGACTATTGATTAGTCATATATTATTTCTTTGAAGATGTCAAGCGATGAAAAAGATATAGCGACAAATCAAAGGCGGGCGGCGGTAATGTCCGAAAGGAAAATTTAAAAATATTTATTTGATAAAAACAGAAAAATCGTTTATATTTATATTCATTCTTAATTTTTTAAGGGAGGTCAAACAAGATGAACATATCTATAATAGGTTCCGGTTATGTCGGGCTTGTAACGGGTGTATGCCTTGCGGATTCCGGCAATACCGTTTATTGCGTGGATAACGACCCGGATAAAGTAGATTCTTTAAATAATGGCGTAATTCCTATATACGAGCCGAGGCTTAAAGAGCTGGTGGATAAAAATATAAAAAACAAAAAGTTATATTTTACCAACGACTTAGATAATGCGGTCAGAAAAACCGATGCCGTATTTATTGCCGTCGGTACGCCACCTGCAAACGACGGAGGTGCCGATTTGACAAATGTTTTTAAGGTGGCTAAAGATATAGCCGGTGCCGTAGACGGTTTTAAAGTTATCGTAGTAAAGAGCACGGTTCCTGTCGGAACGTGCAGAAAAGTGGAAGAAATTATAGCTGAGACGACGAGAAACTTTTGCGTTGTATCCAACCCCGAGTTTTTAAAAGAAGGCGTCGCGATAGACGATTTTCAAAGACCGGACAGGGTTGTCATAGGAATAAACTTTAAAGAGGAAAATAAGAAAGAGGCTCAAGCCGCAAAAGAAATAATCGGTGAGATTTACGAACCGTTTGTAAGAACGGGAGCCCCGATATATTTTATGGATACGAATTCTTCGGAAATGACTAAATATGCCGCAAATGCTATGCTTGCGCTAAGAATAACGTTTATGAACGAGCTTGCAAACCTATGTTCTTTGGCGGATGCCGATGTGGATGCCGTAAGGATAGGGATAGGTTCCGATAAAAGAATTGGGAAGTCCTTTTTATTTCCCGGCATAGGGTACGGCGGCAGCTGTTTTCCGAAGGACGTAAAGGCGCTTTACCAAACCGCTAAGCAACGCGGTTATGAATTTAAATTATTAAAAGCCGTAGACGAAGCAAATGCCTTACAAAAAGAAGTGCTTATAGATCTTATATTAAAACATTTTAAAGGGAACATAGATGATAAGACTTTTGCTCTCTGGGGTTTATCCTTTAAGCCTAAAACCGACGATATCAGGGAAGCACCGTCCGTGGCCATTATATCAAAACTTCTTTCTTACGGGGCTAAGGTAAGGGCATATGACCCCATCGCGATTAGCAATATGAAAAAGGTCTTTCCTGAAATAGAATATGCGGACGATATGTATGGAGCACTTGAGGGTGCTAACGGATTAATAATAGTTACCGAATGGAATGATTTCAGGGTTCCGGATATTGATAAAGTTAAAAATGCATTAAAAGAAAAAGTAATATTCGACGGAAGGAATATATACAATAAAAGAAGGATGATAAGTGACGGCTTTGATTATTATTCGATAGGAAGATAAAAGGGGGATATATTTATGACTAACGTTATTCTATGCGGCGGCAGCGGTACGAGGTTATGGCCGATTTCAAGAACCTACCTTCCGAAGCAGTTTTATAAGTTGATAGGAAATACATCCCTGTTTCAGACGACTATTTTGAGAAATTTAGGTTTATGCGACGATTTTTTGATTATAACAAGTAAAGACCAGTATTTTATTGCGCTTGACCAGCTTGAGGAAATAGGCGTTAAAAACTTCAGATTTATCCTTGAGCCCGTTCCGAGAAATACCGCGGCAGCGGTTGCCTTGTCCTGCTTTGATGCCTTAGCCAATGATTCTAGTCAGCTTTTTGTCACGCCATCCGACCATCTTATAAAGAATAAGGATACATATAAAAGCGTGATAGATATTGCTCGTGATGTTTCCGAAGAAGGAAATATCGTTATGTTCGGCATAAAGCCCGCATATCCCGAAACGGGTTACGGATATATAGAGACTGCTCCGGAAAAAGATACTTCGTCACTTATAGCCCGTGTAACTTCCTTTAAGGAAAAACCGGATAAAGACACGGCATCCGGTTATATTTCCAAGGGTAATTTTTGTTGGAACAGCGGAATGTTATTGTTCAAGCCGGAGGTGTTATTGAAGGAATTGAGTGAACTGTGTCCCGATATTTATGAATCTTCGATGCGTGCTTACGAAAATGCCGTCAAGGAGGATTCGAGGGTATGGGTCGGAGAGGATGATATGTCTAATATCAAGGAGGACTCCATCGACCTTGCGCTTTTGGAAAAAACGGGAGTCGTCAAGGTCATTTATTCCGACATCGACTGGTCAGATCTCGGAAACTTCGATTCTATTTATAACGAGTTGGAAAAGGACGAAAATAACAATGTCGTAGCGGCAGCCGAAGATATACTTAGCATCAACTCCAAAAATAATTTAATAATGTCTAGCGGCAGAATGATTGCCGCGATAGACGTAGAGGATTTGATAGTTATTAATACGGACGATGCGCTTTTAATTTCAAAAAGGGGTTCCTCTCAAAACGTTAAAAAAGTCGTAGATGAATTGAAAAAAAGGAACTCGGAGCTTAGAACACATCACTTGACCGTTTACAGACCGTGGGGTTCGTATACGGTCTTACTTGAATCTAATTCGTATAAAATTAAAAAGATTATGGTCAAGCCCTCCGCGAAGTTATCGCTTCAAAAACATTTTCACAGGTCGGAACACTGGATTGTTACAAGCGGAACGGCGTTAGTAAGGGTGGACGATAAAGAAATATGTCTCAGGTTGAATGAATCGACCTATATACCCATCGGCTCCGTTCACAGGCTTGAAAACCCCGGGCTAATTCCATTAATAATTATAGAAGCCCAAGTCGGCGAATATTTAAAAGAGGACGACATTGTAAGGTTAGAAGACGACTATGACAGATAATTGCTTAATTAAGCGGCTTGAAAATTCTTACCCTATTCTTGCCGCTCTCTTTTGCCTTGTATAGAGCCATATCCGCTTTGTATATCATATTTTCGTTTGTATCTCCGGGTTCACTCTCCGTCACTCCAAAACTGCATGTAACGTTAATTTTTAGCGGAAAATCATGTACCGCTATATTGAATCTTAATTTTTCGGCGAGTTCCACAGCCTTTTCAAGTCGTGTATTTAGGGCTATAATCATAAATTCTTCCCCTCCGAACCTGGCAAAAAAGTCATCCTTTCTTATGTTTTTTTCGATTAAAGATACAATTTCCGAAAGAATCGTATCCCCGGTCTGATGCCCAAATGTATCGTTAATTTTCTTAAATTCGTCTATATCGAACATTATTAAAGAAAATTTAATGTTTTTAAGTGCCGAGGTATTTAAACAATTTGCCAATTTTTTATCGAATGACCTTCTATTGGGTATTTTTGTTAAGCCGTCGAGTTCGGCAAGCTTTTTATAAATATTTTTTTCTTTTAATAATTTAGTCTCGTTGACGACTCGCTCATTTACATCGGTAACTATAATGACGCCCGTCCATTTATTTTTAAAAAATGCGGTGGTGGCAAAAATTTCTCCCCAGAAGATGCTGCCGTCTCGTTTCTTTACCTTTAATATATATTTCTCGTTAAAATATTCTCCATTGAGCCTTCTTTTCGTATTTTCTAAAATAAAAGCCCTCTCCTCTTCCCTGGTTTCAATTAAATCCAAAACGCTTAATTCGGCGATCTCTTTTTCGGAATAGCCCAACGTTTGCAATCCGTAAGGATTTATGTAAATTATCTTTTCTCTGTATAAACCTATCATAGACGGAACGCTGTCCATAATTATCTTCAGAGTGTCTCTTTCTTTTTCTATATTTTTCTTAAGGTTGTTCAACTCCGTAATATCTATAAAACTTGCAAGTGCAGTGTACTTACCCTTATATTTAACAGTAGATACGTATATTAAAAGCCATTTTTCGCTGTTTTGCTTCGTTATTATTTTAAACGTATAATTAGAGCTGAACATCCCCCCGTTAAGTCTTCTTTTAATTTGAGACCTTAATAGTTGTTTGACGTTTTCGTCTACATATATATCCCAGACGTATTTTTGGTAAAGCTCTTCTTTCGGATACCCGAGAATCCGTTCGCCTTCAGGGTTAACGTAAACATATTTATCATTGTAAAGAACGATTCCCGATATTAAATTTTCGCTTAGCGTCATAAAAAAATCGGCGGATTCCTTCAGGGAATTTTCGTAAATTATTTTTTCCGTCATGTCTTGAATAGAGCTTATAAAATATTCCTTGCCGTCAATTTCTATTTTGGAAATTGTTACCTCGACCCTTTTAATATCGTTATTTTTAAGCTTGTGATTAAAAATTTTTGTGACTGGAGGATCTATATTTTTATTGTAAAAATCTTTTCCCGATAGAGTGATATCAATAACGTTCATAGCGGTCAGTTCTTTTTTGGAATAGCCGTAAAACCTTTCCGCGGCTTTATTGGCAATTATTATATCCCCGGTTTTTATGTCTGTTATTATGGATACGGTCGGGTTATTATTAAACATCATTTTAAATCTCTTTTCGCTTTTTTTGATCGTTTTAAAAAATTTATTTAAATAGTATATAAATAACATGCCCAAAAAGACAGTAATTATTGTTCCTATAATAAATATCAAGGCGGAGAAGTATGTTAAGCTCGTGATTTCAGATGAAATTTTGCGGTTAAATCGCGACGTGGATAAAACAGGCGAATTAAGAATGTATAAAAAAAGGAATTTTTTAGATAGTTTTAAATAGGGAGAATTACGGTGTTTAATGAATCTTTTTATTATAGGTTTAGAAACATATTCCCAATGATAATAGGATTTTTTCACATATTCGTCGAAGTATCCGAAACCGGTGCCTGTCCGCCGCTTTTTCAGGGTATACGGAAACAATGCCAATAGTCCTTTATACTCTTTGTCTGTTTTGTTTATTAGAGTCGTTAATCTATATAGGCGTTTTTCCAGATGATATTCATAATCACGGGGTTTATAAGTTTTATAAAAAATAATCTTTTTTGCATTAAAATCTATTTCTATTAGGTCGTTGTTTATTGCCGAGGTTCTCGTGAGTATTTTTGAATATTTATACACATAATTTCGTATTGGAATAAATGTTTTATTGAATATTAGAGATGCAACTATTATCCATAGGATTATTGATAATATTCCAACAATTATTATTGCCTCATCCTTTACGATATGTATAAATTTTAGTTTTTGTTTGGGGGATATAAAAGGAGGAGTAAACATATTTAATCATACAGGTTTAATATTTATTTTTTAAAAACCTTCATATCTTTTACATAACTAATTATAGCAGGTCAAGGAAATAATATATATGCTATTTAATAATTTTTCCTTTTTTAAAATAAAGAAACTGTTGACAAAATACGCACAGAGATGGTAATATATAGTTTCTTAACCGTTTTTGTTTATAATTTTCAAGGATTTACCCTTATTTAGGCACGTAGCTCAGGGGTTAGAGTACTACCTCGACACGGTAGGGGTCGGCGGTTCGAGACCGCCCGTGCCTACCATTTTCCGCCGTATTGCATATTTCTCCGGCACAAAATAAAAACAGGCCTGTTCTCAATAATTGAAACATTAAAGATTGCCTCAGCAAATAAGCCAATAGCAAACTATCCGTAGTGTCAGAGGTTTAATTCCTCTTGCCGTTTTCTTTAGAAAATTTTAAATGTTTGTAATCTTTACATGATAAGTTGTACGAAAAACCCCGCCACCTTATATTACGAGAATAAAAAGTGGCGGCGGAATAAAGGTCATAGCTATTCTTTTTTGTCGGTGGGTGAACCTATAAATATATCATGTTCGTTTTTTCTTAAGTTTTTTGTAATATTTTTAGCTAAAAGTAGCATAAACTTAAGCCCAGACATAATTTCCGGATTCTTCATTAAAGAAATCAGCGAAAAAATACCGCCCTTACGGTATTTTTCATCGGTCGATTCCTTTAATGTCTCTTGAGTGGAGCTATTGATAGCATTTATAAGCTCTTTCATATCTACTTGCGTTAAAAACGCCTCCACCATAGATAAAATCGCCCCGGTAGATCTCTCGACAAGTCTGTCGGTCATCATTTTTTTTGCCGCGGCTAAACCATTAGAAAGTTCAACTAAATGTATCTAACAGCGGTTTTAAGTTATAACTCAGCATAAGTTCCGTTAATTCAGTTAATTTCTCGGCAGTTTCCGCCATACGCTCTACCATTGAATCGGTCGCCACCTTGCTAAACCCTGCAACAAAATCCCCCATTTCCTTGAGAGACTGGAGGGTTCCGGATTTTTCAAGTTCGGCAATCTTTTCGATACCGGCCTTCAGGCTTTCCGCCTCTTCTCCGGCGGTTCTAATCATAGAAAGCTGCTTCTCGCCGGAAAAACTGTCCATTACGGAAAGACCCGTTGCAATATTATCTGCGAATCTTTGGACCATATAATCCGTGGCGCTTTCTTTCTGAAACTGAAGCATTGTGCTAAATTCATCAAGGGTATCCAGCCTATCTATAATATTCAATAAATGCTCCAAGGCTTGAGGCTTTTCCGTAAGTTTTTTTGCAAGAGCGGCACCTATATCTATTTTTTCGTTTTCAGCCATGATTTACCTCCTCTTAAATCGTTATATTAAAGAATTCCCATCGGGGTAAGCCAATAAACCTTGTTATATGTCAATTTAAGCCAGTGTATTAAAGCCGACGGCGCGACCGGATTAGGGGGAGTCTCGTAATTAAACATAACGTACGTTGCCTTAGTTAGGCCCGTCTCAATAAAACAGAATACCTTTCCGTCATATCTAAAAGGGGTAAGGCCGTCTCTCAGCTCTGAAGCGATATTTTCCACTATGACGTCAGATTCGAAATGCGCCGTCGAACCTGCCTTGCTTATCGGAAGATTCGTGGTATCGCCTACGACGTAAATATTTTTAGAATCTTTCATTTTAAGCGTAAACTTATCGGTTGGAATGAAGCCGCCCTGTCCGAGCCCAGAATCTTCTATTACATTAGCACCTTTGTGCGGCGGAACAGAAATTAACAGGTCATATTTCAACGTTGTTCCTTCTATGCTGGTAACGGTTTTTTTATTCGGATCGACTTCCTTCATATTAAAAAATATTTCCGATTTGATTCCTCGTTTTGGAAATGTCTTAGATGCAAACTGAGCGACAGAATCAATTCCATGGAGTTTCGCTATCGGATAAGTATAAGTATAATCTACTTTATCCCTTATGCCTCTCTGCCTGAACCAGTCATCAAGCATATATGTAACTTCTAACGGAGCAACGGGGCATTTATGCGGCATGCCTATAGTCAAAACAATTTTTCCGCCTTTAAAATTCATTAATTCATTGCGAAGTTTGAGACATGCATCAAGCTCGTAAAACCAGTGTCCGCCTTCTTTTAACCCGGGTATCATTTCCGGTGCCGGTTTCGAACCGGTAGCGATAACCAATATATCGTATTTCATAACTACGCCGTTTTTAAGGCGAACTTCATTTTTATCCTTATCTATCCCTACTGCGGGATTGAGATGAAGTTCGACCATGGGATCAAGCAAACCTCTTTCGTCTCTCACGAGTTCTTCGTATTGTTTTAATCCGAAGAGCATGTATAAAAGACCCGGCTGGTAAAAATGTTCCGCCTTGTCGGAAATAACGTCTATAATCAGTTCGCCTTTTCTAATCTCGGGTCTCATTTTTTTTGCAAGCAAATTTGCAATAATGGTTCCGCCTACTCCTCCTCCTACAATAATCACCCTTTTAGACATAACAACCTCCTTAAATTTAAATGAAAAAATCAAAACATAGCGGAACGGTAACAATTGAATGCTAAAAACCGCTAAGTTAAAAACATGTACCGATTTTATATCTCTATAATCTTTCTTGAAAAGATTCTCCAGTAGTCGGACTCGCTTATAACGCCTAAAAATTCTTGATGAACTTTATTTAACCATTCGGGAACGTCCTTTGCACTTCCCGCATCACCAGACATTAATTCTATTATAGAACCTACCGGTTGCTGCCTCATCTCTTTTATTAATTCCATAAGCGGTCCCGGGCAATAAGCATCCCTTGCGTCAATCGTAACAGTCGGTTCAATCTCTCTCAATTCTGCTTCCGTCATGATAATACCTGTCCTCCCCCATTAAATTAATTTTTGACTGCAATATATTAATTATCTTTGCCTTTGACGAACGGCGTCAGTCGCCTAATTAAAAGCATTAAAAACAAAAACGACCGTCAGAACGTAATAGTTTCCGCACCGTCCATAATATTTAGGAAGGCTGTGAGTCCTAAATTGTCGTCTATAATGTCTATCAAGTCGTCCTTTTTTATTTCTAAGATGTCCATTACGAAAGAACAGACATAAATCTTAAGCTCTCCAAGCATTTTAGCTTGTTCGAATAATTCGTAAAACATCTGCGCCTTCTTTTCTTTTATTTTGCGATAAACTCTTCCCCCTGTAAAATTTTTCTTTTCGACATTTTCTTTTAAATAGTTATCAACCGCATTCATTGTTATAAAAACGGAAACTTTGATTCCGGAAACTGCGGCAACGGATGCGATCATAGAGGCAATATGAGATTTTTCATATCCCTCCGATTCAATAATAATTGCTAATCTTTGGTTTTCGGTCATAAATCGTTCTCCTTTTTTATGTTTTACTTTTAAATATAAAATAACGTTATTAAAAATATATCACAATATTCTAAATCGTGTTTATGCATGAAATTATAATATAATTATGATTATTTTTGCAATCTATAAACCCTGAAAAAGTTAAACTAATGTTAAAAATTAATGAAATAGAACCGAAAAACTAACAAATATCACTCCTACGTTGACAAGCCGAGAAAATATATTTCTATTTCTTTTTTTTTGCTCCCCCGTGCTGTTTATAAATTTTATACCGTTTTATTCGAAGAATACACTATTATTTAAATTACTCTTTGTTAAAACTTGCATAATATAGTATATTTTATCATTATAATATAACATCGGTTATTTTAGGCTTAAGCTTAAATGTAACCTAATAATAATACTTGTTTATATATTATGTCAATATATTTTTTATGTTATTTTAACTATTAAAGTATACATGTAAATTCGAATCATTGGCTCGCCATATTTGTAAAATGCTTTTTTTATGATATAATCTTTTGAACTAAATAAAACTATAGCTATGAAAAAAATTGCCATTATTTTAATGAATACAGGCAGGCATTCCGAGGGATTAAGGATGGCGGCAGGCTTGAGTTTGCTTGACGATAAGATAGATATTTATCTACTTGATAAGGATTTTAATGTTGAAGATTTGCCGGTCATTGAAAACTACGTCGGTATAATAAGAACTATCGGCATCGGGCTTTATTCCAATTTTATAAAGGATGAATTCGGCTTTATGCCTACCGTAGATATAGGGAGAAAATTTGCGGAATACGATTATGTAATTCCGTACTAATTTTATAACACTTGAAAGATACTTTATTATGAAAAACCTTTACCTGATAAAGGAAGAGAGCGATTTTACCGATACGGTGAGAGAGCTGATAGAAGCCGTGACGGACGAGGATAACGACACGCTTGTCATTAAGCTTTACGAAGGAGAAGATATTGATTACGATATTTTAATAGATAAGATATTCTATTACGATAAGGTGATTTGTTTTTAATCGATAAACTATAGCCCGGGGTTAAAAAGGAGGGGGGGGAGCATTATGGATTACGGAATGAAAAACAGATTGGCAAGAATTATAAAGCCGGAAGATGGCAGGACCGTTATGCTGGCAATTGATCACGGCTACTTCATGGGACCTACAAGCGGTTTGGAAAATGTAGATAAATCTATTGCGCCTCTTTTAGGTTATGCAGATTCTTTAATGCTTACCAGGGGAATATTGAGGAGTAAAATAGATGCCGGCGTAGATATTCCGGTTGTTTTGCGCGTCAGCGGCGGCACGAGTATATTGAAAGACGATTTATCGGATGAAGATATTACGGTTTCCATGGAAGATGCAATCAGGCTAAATGCAAGTGCCGTGGCTTTGTCTATATTTATAGGCTCTAAAAATGAAAAACAGGGAATAATTAATCTCGCTAAGTTAGTTAATAAAGGATATGAGTATGGCATCCCCGTCCTTGCGGTTACGGCAGTCGGAAGGGAGATGTCGAGAGACGTCCGCTATCTTTCGCTATCCGTCAGGATTGCGGCGGAAACCGGAGCCAATATCGTAAAGACTTACTATTGCGATGGTTTCGAGAGGGTAGTAGAGACATGCCCCGTGCCTATCGTTGTTGCGGGAGGAAAAAAGACAGGCGAACGAGATGCGCTTGAGCTTGCGTATAATGCCGTAAAATATGGAGCGGCAGGTGTCGATATGGGTAGAAACATATTTCAATCGGAGAAACCGGTCAATATGATTAAGGCCGTAAGGGCAGTAGTTCACGGTGGACTTATGCCGGAAGAGGCTTATAAAAAAATATATTTATAGTAAAATATGCTAAGGTCAAAGATAGTTCATAAATATTAGTGAATAACTTAAAAAGCGAAAAAGGTTCCTATTTGAGATCGGCGGTTAATCAGCCGGTCGATTGGTATCCATGGTGCGCGGAGGCCTTTGAAAAGGCTAAAGAGAGAGACCTGCCGGTGCTTTTGGATATAGGTGCGGTTTGGTGCCATTGGTGTCATGTTATGGACCGGGAGTCTTATGCGGACAATGAAACGGCGGCTATAATAAACGAAAATTTTATAGGCGTTAAGGTCGATAAAGACGAGAGGCCGGAGATAGATTCAAGATATCAGAAAGCGGTTAGCGTTTTTTCCGGTAACGGCGGATGGCCGCTTACGGCTTTTCTAACATACGACGGGTATTTTTTTTACGGCGGAACATATTTTCCTAAAGATGCAAATTATGGTATTCCTTCCTATAAATCCGTCCTAACGGAGATTTCAAAATATTATCGCGAGAATAGAGAGGCTATTTTTGCGCAGAGTTTAGATTTTTACAATAGAATATTCGAAGAATCCGGGAAATTTTCCATATTTAATATAAATATTAAAAGGATAAACGATGCCATTAAAAAAGATAACTCTATAAATGTAGATTATGTAAAAAAACTTTTAAACGAGGGGGCGCTCGAATTCAAGCTTCATTTTGACGGAGATAACGGCGGGATAGACGAATCCCCTAAGTTTTTTCATTTTTCTGCATTAGAGCTTCTCTCATGGGATTATATAATAAATAAAAACAGAGATTCGTTGTCGAAGGGCGTTTTTACTCTAAAGAAGATTGCTTCAGGAGGGGTATTCGACCATGTAGGAGGAGGCTTTCACCGGTATTCTACGGATAAAAAATGGATAATTCCTCATTTCGAAAAACTTACCGAAGTCAATGCGAACGCATTAAGAATTTATTCATATTATTACAGGTTAACCGGCGATGAAATTTTATTAAATATTATGAATAGAACATTAAATTTTATAACAGGCGATTTGCGCGATAGGCTCGGCGGCGGTTTTTATGCGAGCATAGATGCAGATTTAGGAAACGGTGACGACGGGAAGTTCTTTACATGGACTTTTGACGAACTGAGGGATGTTTTTCCCGATAAAGACGAATTTAATACGGTAATAAGACTGTTTAACTTCGGTAAGGATGGCAGGATGCATATCGAAGAGGCGGATTCGTCTAATGTTTTATATACGGATAATACTACCGAGACGATAAGCAAAAGATTTTACGATAAAGCCGTCGCGAGGCTTAAATCTAATAGAGATAAAAGAAAAAAGCCGTTCGTGGATAAAATTAGATACTCCTCGATAAACGGGAACGTTATTTATTCCATTACGGAATTGAGCAAAACCTTTAGTCCGTTCGATGCAAATAGGAAACGGCTTAACGATATAGCCGAACAATCTATTAAACCTTTTTTGGATATTTTTGAAAAAAACGGAGACGTAGGAAGATTTGTCGGTGAGCCCGGAGGGTCTGTTCTCGAAGATAGCATATATATCATTTTGTCGTTGATAGGCTTGTTCGAAGCCACATCGAAGCCTTTTTATCTTGTTTATGCAAAAAGGATTGCGGAGTACGTTATAAAAAACTATTATGACGGCGATAGGGGCGGTTTTTTCGATACCCGACACACCACTAAGGGCTCTAAAATAGGTTTTTTGGGCTACAGAGAAAAAAATATAGCAGACTATTCGGGTTATTCTCAAAATGCGACGGCGCTGATGGCTATGTCCAAGCTTTACGTGCTGACGGATGAAGCTCGGTTCAAGGACATAATATTAAAATCGTTTAAGTATTTCATTAATGAAGCAAATACTTTAAAATATAATGCTTCAGGCTATTTGATAAGCTTAGTTTA
Source organism: bacterium (assembly GCA_003232385.1). Classification (GTDB taxonomy): domain Bacteria; phylum SZUA-79; class SZUA-79; order Acidulodesulfobacterales; family Acidulodesulfobacteraceae; genus QIJE01. The sequence continues at coordinate 638 of QIJE01000030.1, read as the reverse complement.
TTATGCACTTAGGGCAAATATAAATATTGTTGCCGGTAAATACGGCGATAAAGCTATTTCGGATTATTTCGATAAAGCTTATAATTTTAGCAAGAATAATGATAAAATGGCAATAAATTTTAATTCTTTTAATATTTTTATCGATACTCATAATAGAGATATAGTAGAAAGCTATGCCGGTTTCGGCAGCCATAAAAAGGGTGATTTGCCGGTTTTCGGAGAAATAAATAAAATTATAGCCGAATACGACAGGGTTAAGAAATTCTTGGTTTTTCAATGCGGAGATAGGTCATGCAATATGAATAGAGATATTACTTGACATAAAAAAATATGTTATAGTAATATACTCAAATGTAAACCCCGAAAACCGAAAATATCCGGCAGAACGAGAGAATAGGATATGAACGGTAGTTTTAAATAAAATTATAGAATTAAAATCGGCGTAACATAAATTAGGAGGCGGACATGAAGAAGGTATTATTGCTGCCTATTTTTTTTATAGTACTTTTTATTTTAATTTCAAATGCCTATTCTTATGTTAGCATAGTTACGGTTCGACCGGGAGCCACGCTTTCTCGGATTGCATATATCCATGGTACCACCGTTAGGTCTATAATGTCGTTGAACGGACTTCGCAG
>QIJE01000004.1 GCA_003232385.1 bacterium | reverse complement strand
TTTGTTATGCACGCAAAACACGACAAGCTGCGAACTTTCTCCGCTTGTCGTGTTTATATTTTGATAAAAGGCAATTTCATTACAGGCGGGACCGCTCGCTCCGCAAGTTGCAGTCTGTCCCGATAAGTTTGCCCTGACAATAGGTGCATTGCCTTCTGTCGCCGGATTGATGGAAACAGATAACGGGCAGTACGACCCTGAGGAGGGGGTTATGACCGACGATGGCATAGCCGCATTTACCAAATTTCTTCTCAGTACGGATATAGCATAGGTCAGTCATTGAATTATTTGAATGGAGATAATGTTCGTTTATTATGTAATCATTTACGCCTAACATTATAGCTTCATACAGCCCGACCGACAATATGCCCGTTAAAACAATAGTCATAACTAATTCGATAAGAGTAAATCCGCTTTTATTTTTCACGAAATAATTATATCACATATATCACAACAAATTATCTATATCAATACTAATGCCTCTACTGCATAAATATTGGAAAGCGTGACTAAAGGATAACTTTCCAAAGGAGCCTTGCATTTTTCGCCGATTAGAGCAAACCACCCCGTTTGAACTACAGTCTGAATATAATCCTTGGAGCTCCCGTCAATGGTTCCGATCCCGTTAGTATCGGAAAAATCGACATATTGAGCCTTTATAATCGTGTAAAAACACTCATTATTTACATTCGTCGGACCTTGCGGAGAGGTATAAAAATTGAGTTTAGACCATGTACCGGGTTTAAATGCGGTACACACACCCGACACTTCTCCTCCGTTCCTGCAGTAATTTAATTCCGCCATCGTCCGCTTTGCTACATTAGCGGCTATCTCTTCGTTCACGATATTAGAGCTCTTTGCCGAACCGACTATAAAACTTTCCGTAACGGCACTCATTGCAAGCCCGATAATTATAATGGTAATCACCGCCTCAAGAAGACCAAACCCGCCTATTCCTATACCTTTAGCGCTAATATTAAACATTTTAACCATTATTATTTTTTAAATTCCTGAATATTAAATATTATTAATCTATCCCGTAAAATAATTATACTTTAATCTAAAGCTGTTTTCAATTTACCAAAAATATAAAAATCTGTTATAATTTAAGTTAAACAATAACAACGATAATAACAATAGGGTTAACCGAATGGACGACATCAGGATAGGGTGCGGCTACGATATCCACAAATTCTTAGAAATCGCTATTTTCGATAATGCCGCCAAAAGGCTTTTTCTCGGTGGGGTATTAATAGAGGGACACGTAGGCGTCGCCGCCCATTCGGACGGGGATGTTGTCCTTCACTCCATTACCGATGCCCTTCTCGGCTCGCTCAGCCTACCCGATATAGGGACTCTTTATCCTGATAACCTTAAATCGACAAAAGGGGTAAGCAGTATCGATATTATAAAATATGCATATAAATTAATTAAAGAAAAGGGTTATAAATTAGTCAATGCCGACATTACGATAATAACTCAGACACCTAAAATATCGGCATACAAAGAGCGAATGATAGAATCTACGTCTGCCGCCTTAGGCGTGGATAAATCCCGTATCAATATTAAAGGGAAAACCAAGGAAGGTCTTGACGCGGTAGGAAAACAAAGGGCTATAGAATGCTTTAGCGTCTGTCTTATATCTTCAAGCTGATTACCGACTGCTTTTTATTTTTTATAATTTTATAAAACTTGTTATATTCGAAGGGATCTATTATGAAGAAATTATTGATTTTTGTTTTTGTAATTTTGTTTATTCCAAGTATCGCCTACGGTTTCGGTTATTGCGGAGAAGCACCGTCATCGAAGCACGTGCTTACCAAGCAAGATAAACAAAAAGCCGATCGCTTGCTTAAAACCGTAAGCAGGGACAGCATTAAAAATAACTGCATGGATTGTCACTATATGATTAATTTGGTCTCTAAAATGAATAAAAAACAGCAATCCAAATGGTTCGACGGAATAAGAGACTTAAGGGGAGTCGTTAATGAAATTAACCCCGGGCCTAAAATAATAAAAAATAAATAGGATATGAAATTATACGCGATATTGCTTGCCGCCGGAACGGGTGCCCGCACCGGACTTTCGATTCCCAAACAGCTTGCAAAGATTAAAAATAAAGAAATAATAATTCACAGCCTTGAAATATTTACGAAATCCAGTATTAAATTTGACGGAATAATAGTAGTCGTCCCCCCGAGAGATATCTTTAATTTCGACTGGAAGAGTTTTTTTAATCAAAAAGCAAGAGACATCGCGGAAGGCGATCGCTCACGTCTTTACATAATAACCGGCGGAGACACGAGGCAGGATTCTGCAAATAATGCCGTAAAATATTTAGGAAATATTTTACCCTCCTCCGAAGTAAAAGACGCCGTAGTCTTTATTCACGACTCCGCAAGACCGTTTGTAACGGACGGGGAATTAAATTTGTTGCTGAATAAAACCGTAGAACACGGTGCCGCTTTTTTATGTTCCGCAACAACAGAAACTATTAAAGAAATCAAGGGTAAATTAATACCTCAAGCGCAAATACGGTCTAATCCGATTAGACTTAAAACGCTTGGCAGGGACCGTTTAATATCCGCCAAAACCCCCCAGACCTTTAAACTAGACATTATAAAAAGGGCTTTTGAGGAAGCCGCTCGAATAGGTTTGGCATCTACGGACGACATGTCGCTTGTGGAAAATTTAGGCTTAAACACCGTACCGATATTATCGACTGACTTTAATATAAAGATAACAACCGCTTTAGACATCGAAATTGCAGAATTTATTTACGATAAATTAAAGTTAGAGGACTGCTGAACCTGCTCCTTCTCATAGTTTATTTTTGCAAATATCATTCTACCGCTTGATGTCTGAAAAACACTTGTTACGATAACTTCCGGTTCGGAACCGACTAGCTTCATTGCGTCTTCCACGACCACCATAGTTCCGTCGTCCATATATGCAATACCCTGATTTTTTTCCCTGCCTTCTTTCGCAATCAAGACGGTCATCATTTCACCGGGAAGCAAAATAGGTCTAAGAGCCCTTGTGAGGTCGTTTATATTTAATACGCTGATGTTTCTTACCTGTGCAACCTTATTAAGATTAAAATCAGTAGTAATTATTTTGCCGCTTCTTTCTTTTGCAAACGCAATAAGTTTCGCATCCACCTCTTTTATATTAAAATAATCTACGTCGGTAAACTCTATTTTTATATTTTTATCATCTCTCAACTCTTTCAGTATATCAAGCCCCCTTCTCCCCTTCACTCTTTTAAGGGGATCCTGCGAATCGGCAATATGCTGAAGTTCATGTAAGACAAACGTAGGTATTATCAAAATGCCGTCGATAAAACCGGTTTTTGCGACATCAAGTATTCGTCCGTCTATTAAGGAACTCGTATCAATTACCTTGTAACCGTAATAATCGGAGGGTTGTTCGTTGGAAATATTTTCAGAAACATGCATATTTTTCAAGTTAGAACCGGAGGGTGAGTTTGCCGCAATACCCATACTGAAATCGTCACTCACCCTGAGACCGATGATGAGTCCCATATAACCTGCCACAAAATTAACAAAGGCATAAGTAACATAACCCAGAACGGAGCTGATAAAAAAAGCCTTAAATAACTGATAAGTAATATAGTTAACTATCAAAAGGCCCACAAAAAGCCCTATTCCGCCTGTTAAAATCTTTCTGGTGGAAATAGACCCCATACTTCTTTCTACCAAGACAACTATAAAACCTATAGTAAAACCAAATACGAACCCGACATAAGACAAGAGGTCGTTATGCCAATACTCCTTGCCGATTAAATAACCGAGAATCGCAGAAGTCAGGACAAGCATTATCCTTATAAAAAAAAGGATAAACTCTTTATTTAAAATTTTCATTAAAATATACCGTTTTAAATTAGTATAAATAAAATAATATAAAAAAAGAATTAATTATTTTTGATTATTTATCAAAGTGATTTTAATTGGCAATTTGCTGGGATTGTCCCGCGAATATTTTCTTTATTTTTTCCTCCACAAAGGTTTCCGGTCTGTTCATAACCGTAGATAACTCCTTTATTATTAAATGTTTGGCTTTTTCGAACATCTTTTTTTCCGCAAAAGAAAGCTCCTTTTCGCGTTTCAAAATATAAAGGTCCCTCAAAACCTCCGCTACCTCAAAAAGACATGAGGAACACAGTTTTAAATTATATCCGTTAAACCTTTTATTCCATGATTCTTTTCTTGCAAAAGGTCTTTTAACGCATTTTTCTTCCAGTACGTCAAAGACTTTCTGTATCTCATCTTCTTTAATCAAAAGACGAAGACCGACCTCCAAGGTATTTTTAACCGGCACCATAATTTTAGCATTGTTTTCCATAACCCTGATATTGTAAAAAGAGAGTTCCGACGAACCTATTTTTTGGGCAGAAATAGATTCGACGATACAGACACCATACCCCGGATAAAACACAAATTCATCTAAGCTAAACATAGTCTTACCTCCCTAAACTCTTTTTAAATTATTTAATTAAAAACAATATTATATAAAGTATCTCTTTCGGTCGGTATTTTACCCGTTTCTTCTATAATCCTTTTTACATTTTTTACGCTAAGTCTTGCAGGATTAACCGAACCGGCGTCATGCGATATTTTCTCGTTGACTAATGTTCCATCAAAATCGTCGGCGCCGAAAGATAGAGATACCTGCGCAAGATTAATGCCGAGGTTTACGAAAAATGTCTTTACATGCTTGAAGTTATCCAAAAAAAGGCGCGAAACGGCAATCACTTTGAGATCGTCATATCCGGACGTCAAACCGGAATTCTTAACCGCGGTATTTTTAGGCTGAAATGCGAACGGGATAAAAGATTTAAAACCGGCAGATTCATCCTGCGCTAACCTTATGTCGCTTAAATGGTTTACCCTGTCCTCATAGCTTTCTTTTACTCCGTACAACATAGAGGCATTTGACGGTATGCCGAGGCCGTGTGCCGTCTTATGTATTTGAATCCATCTATCCCCGCTTATTTTTTGCGGACACAGCCTTTTTCTTATTGCGAAATTAAATATTTCGGCTCCCCCTCCCGGAAGGCTATCCAAACCGTTTTCCTTTAAATCTAATAGCACTTCGCCTACGGATAGTCCGGAAATCTCGGATAAATAGTCTATCTCCACTGCCGTAAATGCTTGAATTAGAAGGGCCGGGAATTCTTTTTTGATTCTGCGAATCATATTTACATAGAAATAATAAGGAAGCGAGGGATGGAGACCCCCGACTATATGAACTTCTCTGAAATTATTGGTTGGATAATCTGCTTTGATATACTCTATTATTTCCTCGACATTCATAGTATATGCATCTATTTCTTTCCCCTTTCTGTAAAAGGCGCAAAAAGCACACCTATTTACACATATATTAGTATAGTTTATATGAATATTGACTATATAATACGCTTTGTTTCCGTTGACTTGAAAATTTTTAAAGTCCGCAAGCCCGCCTATTGAAAGCAAATCGTCGGATTTAAATAGATATAAAGCATCGTCTTTAGAAAGCCTTACGTTATTATAGACCTTTTCTTTTATTAAATCAAAATTTTTACTAACAAAACTTTTATCAATCATAACCCTCCCATCTTTTGTAAATATCATTTTCTATACCTAATCCGTCTAGAATTTTACCCGTTATAAAATCAATGATATCATCAACGGTTTTAGGCTTATTATAGAAAGCGGGGATCGGAGGAAGAATTACCGCCCCCGACGCAGTCAGTGAAAGCATATTTTTAAGATGTATATCGTTAAACGGCGTTTCTCTCGGGCATATGATAAGTTTTTTCCTCTCCTTAAGCATTACGTCGGCAGCCCGCTCTATCAAGTTTCCGGAGTTTCCGTTTGCAATTCTGGAGAGACTGCCCATAGAACAAGGGACAACTGCCATACCCTTAACGAGCTTAGCGGAACCGCTCGCAATCTTCGATTCGAGAAACATTTCGTCCAAAAATATAAACCCGCCGCTATCGTTATGCAATCCGAATTTATCCGTTATTTCTTTCTTAATTCTGATTTTAATCTCGTCGTTAAGACCGTTCCATAACCCGTTTCTCTCCGCAACGCCCTTATCGACCGTATTTGCATGGTCCGAAAGAATATCGGCAAACATTCCGAGCTCGTCTTTAATAACCTTAAAACCTGGTTTTGAAATTATAAGATAGACGAAAAAATGCATAGTGACCAAGGCCTTAAGAAGGCTAAACCCGTATATGGCCCCGGATGCTCCCGTTATTGCGATTATATAGGAATGAGAAGGCGTCTCTTTCATTTTTATAACCTTAAATGAAAATTAGTATATACGACGTTTAAAAAAATGAAGACGAAAAAAGTTACGGATATATATCCGTTCATCGTAAAGAACGCCGTATTTATATTGTTTAAGCTCTTATAAACAAGATAATGTTCATAAGCAAAAAGGCCTACGACTAAAATTATTCCGATAATATACAAAAAATTAAAATTAAACATGAAATATAGGCTTACGAGGCACGACAATGCTATCAAATGCAATATTCTTGAAATAATCACGGCGTTCTTTACTCCGAACCTTGCCGGCACGGAAAAAAGCCCCCTTGCAATATCGAAATCATAATCCATTATAGAATAAAGAATGTCAAATCCCGCCCCCCAAAAAACAACGGCAATGCCCAGAACCGATACTTTATAGTCTAAACTTCCGGTTACCGCAAGCCACGCCCCTATGGGACCCATAGCCATGCTTATCCCCAGAACGAGATGTGAAAAAAAAGTAAACCTTTTGGTATATGAATAAAACGTAACAAAAGCAATCACGAAAGGGGTAAGAATAAAACAGGTAAAATTTAACTCGTATGCGGCAAGTATAAGCACAAGATAAGAAATAACTCCGAAAATAACGCCGTAAAGAGTCGTCAGCTCGCCCTTAGGAAGCGTTCTCCCCTTAGTTCTCTCATTCTTTGCGTCTATTTTCCTGTCGATTACCCTGTTAAAAGCCATAGCCCCGCTTCTTCCGGCGGACATAGCTATAATAATCCATATTATTTTATAATAAAAAAACGGGGTTCCGAAAGATGCCGGGTATTTATCGTAAAAGGCAAGTAAAAAAGCGCTTAGGGCAAAGGGCAGGACAAATACGGTATGGGAAAATTTGACCAACTCTAAGGTATTTTTTATCTTTTTAAGCATTTTAAATGCGCATCGATTAAACTTATAAATTTAATTGAAACCGTATTCTTTCCATCTTTCGTCGACGAGTTTTTTTATATCCGGAGACATTACTATGTCATTCGGCCATTTTCTTTTATATCCTTCCGATGCCCATTTTTTTGTTGCGTCTATTCCCATTTTAGAACCGTAATTCGGAATATCCGATGCGTGTTCAAGTACGTCTATAGGGCCTTCTACAAACGTAATGTCTCTTTTCGGATCTATATTATTCGATATTCTCCATATAACCTCGTTTTTATCCTGAACGTTAACGTCTTCGTCTAATATGACGATTATTTTCATAAACATCATAAGACCGAGACCCCATATCCCATGCATAACCTTTTTTGCATGACCGGGATAACTTTTCTTGATACTTATAAAGACTAAGTCATGAAATATCCCCTCGAAAGGAAGATTTATATCTATAATTTCCGGAAATATTTTTTTTATAGCCGGCAAGAAAAACCTTTCCGTCGCCTTGCCTATGTAGCAGTCCTCCATCGGTGGCCTGCCTACGATAGTAGCCGGATATATCGCATCTTTTCTGTGCGTTATAAGCGTTACGTGAAATACCGGATAAAAATCTTCAAGCGAATAATACCCCGTATGGTCTCCGAACGGGCCTTCAAGCCTAAAATCTTCGTTCGGGTCTATATAGCCTTCCAGTACAAACTCCGCGTTTGCCGGAACCATCAAGTCGTTCGTTTCACATTTTACGAGCTTTACCGCCTCACCCCTTAAGAAACCCGCAAATATCATCTCTTCTATATCGGGAGGAAGAGGCGCCGTAGCGGAATAAATTACCGCCGGGTCGGAGCCTATAACGACTGAAACGGGGATCCTTTTACCTATTTCTTTATATTTTTTGAAATGCCTCGCGCCGTCTTTATGTATATGCCAATGCATACCGCATGATGTATCGTCGTAAACCTGTATCCTGTACATTCCTACATTGGTGGAGCCGTTTTCGGGGTCTTTCGTAAAAACAAGCGGAAGCGTAATAAACGGTCCGCCGTCTTCCGGCCATGTTTTTAAAACCGGTAAAATGTCTAATAAAGGGGGTTTATCTAAAATAACCTCCTTACATTTGCCTGTTTTAACTGTTTTTGGTATACAATCGGCAAGTTTTTTAAGCTTAGAAAGAGACTTTATTTTTCCTAAAAAACTCGTGGGTATTTCCGGATCAATTATTTCCGATAACCTATCGGCAACATCGTCAAGATTGTTAACCTCAAAGGCGCGCAGTATCCGCCCATTCGAACCGAACATATTTATTAAAACGGGAAATTTAAAACCCTTGACGTTTTCAAACAACAGCGCCGGACCCTCTCTTTTAACAACTCTGTCGGCAATCTCGGCTATTTCTAAAATTCTATCTACCGGAGCGGCAATCCTACGTAAATCGCCGTCTTTTTCCAATACATGGATAAAATTATGCAGGTCTTTATAGGACATTTATAGATAATATTATTTTTATTATAATTTCCTAACTTTTATGACATTGTATCAAAATTTAAAAGAAAAAGATACTTAAAAATATCTCCCTATTGCCTTTTTATCCTATAATTATCCCTCTTAACGGTATATCCGATATGATCAAAATATTCCAATAAAGGAATAGCATACTTTCTGGAGACACCGGCAATTTCCTTAATATCTTTGGGCTCAAGTTTTTTATTAGATTTAAAAAAATCATAGAGTCCTTTTTTTATATCTTCCACTTGCTCTTTTAAATAAAAAATATCCCGCTTAACCTTAATGACTCTTCCCTCCTTGATCATTAAACTTAAAACATAATTCAACGCTTTCCTGTCGGCTCCTATTTTTTTTTCTAATTCGGCCAAATTGGGAACACTGTTGTCGTTGGTCTTCAATAAACCCTCTACACGTTTAATTATAGAGACATATTCGTCCGGCAAATTTTCTATACCGGTTTTATTTTCAAACCCCTTCAGTATTATCGTTCCATCCTCGTTCACAAGCTCTTTTTTAGACAACAAATCGTCCATAACGATATTAAACAGGCTTTCCGGTTTATTAAAATTTCGTTCAAAGACGCCGCATAACTCTTGCCTGCCTATCCCGTTTTTAAAAGCATTTTTTTTCTTTTCGGTTTCCGATTTAATACTGTCGCTTACCGTTTTAATCAGAAAGGATTTGCCGGCGTCAAAATCTTCTCTTGGAAAAGCAAACTTATTTTTTCCGTCCGTTATTATCAATCCGTCTTTTTTTAATTTTTCTATCGCCGATGTAAAATCCGCAGAATTGAGGTTTAATCTCTTATAAATTTCTTCCAAATTGCCGTTGCCGCCCGCCGCGATAAAACTGTAAACGGATTTTTCATAATCGTCCGAAAGCATTCCCTCGTAAATAAATTCCTTAGATTTGTCGTAACGATAATCGGCAAGCGGGTCTATTATGACCCCTCCACCGACCGTAACGGCTGCTCCTGCATCCCTTGTAATAAATCTTTCCCCGGACATCGTGGATATTTTATTCTGCAGTTTAAATAAAACATACGCATAATCTCCCGGTGCCGGCCTCTTTTTTTCGCTTAAAATAAATCCCTTCGCACCAACACTAACCCCCCCGGTCATAAAGGTTAACAATGTGCGGTTTTTGAAATCCTTTTTATTCGCGGTATCATAAAAAAATCTGGTAAAAACCGAATCGGTCTCCATAAGGCTATCTTTAACGCATATTACGTCGCCATATCTTACGCTCTCTTTTTTTACGGAAGGAACGTTTAGGGATATCCTCATGGCTCTGCGCGCAAAGGGAATTTTTTTATTGTGCGATTCCATATCCTTTACTCTTGCGGTAAAACCGGCGGGCATAATCTGCATTTCATCGCCAACGGAAAAATTTCCATACTTCAACGTACCGGCTAAAACAGTTCCGAAGCCCTTTAAGGTAATAATTCTATCAATTGATAAAAAAATCTTTGACGGCATAGATTTCAAGGCGGTCCTTTTGGCATTATCACCTTTTATCGCTTTTTCTATTTCGTTTTTTAGTTCGGATATGCCTTTTCCCGATTTAGCCGAAACCCTTATGATATTTTGGGATGAATTGATATAACCGTAAGATTTTAAAAAATATTTTATCTCTCTTTCCCTTGTTAAAATAGTCTCATCACTTACGATATCTATTTTTGTTAGAACGGGTATGATTATGTCTATTCCCAACAATTTTAAAATAAGGAGATGCTCGCGGGTTTGTGCCATTATACCGTCGTCGGCGGCAATCACAAATAAAACGCCGTTCATTCCCGTAGAACCGGAAACCATAGTCTTGATGAATTTTAAATGCCCGGGGACGTCAACGATTCCTATGGATATTCCCGAGGAAAAAGATATGTCGGCATAGCCGAGCACGATGCTGATGCCACGCTTTTTTTCTTCCTTAAGCCTATCCGGCTCTATACCCGTCAAGGCCATTATGAGCGCGGATTTTCCATGGTCTATATGTCCCGCAGTACCTAATATGAAACTATCCATATGCATATTATAACATCATACTGCAGATAAAAATAAATAACCCGGCTCTTTTTAAAGAACCGGGCCATCTTTAGGAGGAGTGATGGAAAGTGTACAACTAAACTTATTATTTCGAATACGCAAGATAAAGTTTCATATTTCCTCTTCTTATGTAGAATAAAAATTGCTTGGACTTTTCCGCTCTATCTATATCACTTACGTATTGTTTTATATTGTCGATAACCTTATGATTTATAGACTGAATAACATCTCCGGGCATTATGCCTATCTTCTGTCCGATACCCCCGGGTATAACCTTTGATACTATAACCCCCTTGCGGACATTTTGAATGCCATATTCCAGCCTATTTTGAGACGTCAGCGGCACAACGATTATGCCTAACTTCTTAGCCGAAACTTTTTGGGTTTTATTGTTAAAAGTATTCTTCGGGCTTTTCCAGCTCCCTATAGTAATCATAAGGGTTATTCTCTTTCCGTGCCTTATAACTTCCATCGGAACCTTAGTTCCCGGCTTTATATTTCCGACTAACCAGGGAAGCTGAGACATTTCCTTGACTTTTTTACCGTCAAGCCTTATAATTACGTCCCCGCTTTTCAATCCTGCTTTTGCCGCCGGACTACCCGGAAGGACAGAGGAAACCAACGCTCCGCGTGATGTTTTAAGTTTAAACACCTTCTTGAGCGCCGGAGATATTTTCTGAATTTCTATCCCGAGCCATCCTCTCGTGATCTTACCGGTCTCAAGCTCCGGAAGAACCTCTTTCACCACATTTACCGGCACAGAAAACCCTATACCCTGAGCACCCTTTATAATAGCGGTATTTATCCCTATCACCTGCCCTTTCATATTGATAAGCGGACCTCCGCTGTTGCCCGGATTGATGGCGGCATTAGTCTGCAAAAAATCTTCGTACGGCCCGCCTATGGCCCTGCCCTTTGCACTTACGATACCGTTTGTAACGGTCCATCCTAATCCGAACGGATTACCTATAGCTAAGACCCATTCTCCTATCTGTGTTTCCCTTGAATTACCGAGAACCGCCGATGGAAGATTATTGCCGTCGTCTATTTTTAGAAGGGCAAGATCGACTTGCGGGTCTTTACCTATTACCCTTGCCTTGAGGGTACTTCCGTTATAAAGCTTAACATATATTTTACTTGCCCCTTTTATAACGTGATCGTTGGTAATTATATAGCCGTTTTTACTAATAATTACACCGGAACCTAAACTTTCTTCGGTATATGTACTGCGGGGAACATTGTTAAAGAAGTTTTTAAAAAAATTACCGAAAGGATTCTCCTGATTTCCGAAGGGATTTCGATACATCTGAAACGGATTGCTTTTTACTTGCTGTGTCGTCCTTATATTCACGACAAACGGCTTATCTTTTTTTATCAAAGCGACAAAATTGCTCGGACCGTTCTGAGCAGGCACTTTGGAATTATTGGTAGCATATACTATAGGAGCGCTTCCGTCGGCCATAGATTTTTTTAATAAATGCAAATTTGCCGTAACTACAACACCGGCGATTATACCGATGAGCACTGCTACGCTTGCGCCTATGATTTTTGAATTAGATTTTAAACTCATAATTTAAAAACTCCTTAATTAAAAATATTTAATTATTATATTATTATGCAACAATGATGCCAAAATTTATTTTTTATGTACAACGGTTTAATTCCAATATTTAAAGGTACATAGGATTTCACCCGCTGCTTTTATATTTGTTATTTTGTCAATATGACAAATATCGTTTGTCATATTGACAAAATAACCTTTTTAAAACATTGGTAAGAACTGCTCGAATCCCTGCCTTCGATCCCGGTCGGGAAATGAAGATTTTCATCTGCACATCTGTTGAAATATGCAGGGGTAATGTGTAATAAACTCCGGCAATTACGGAGAATATACCGTTTAAACAGGCTTTGCTTTAACTATCTTTTCGATGATGACACTATCTGTTTCTTCTTTATAATCTAAAACGATACTATCTCCCGTCGTAATACCACCCGAAAGCAAATCCATAGCTATCTTGTCCTGCAAAAAGGTCTTTATTGCCCTCTTTAATGGCCGGGCTCCGTAAATGGGATCATAACCCTCCATGGCTATAAATTTAACTAATGAATCCGTATACTCCGCGTCAATCCCCTTTTCTTTCAATATATTTTTAAGCTTATTTAATTGAATCCCTACTATTTTGGAAATATCATCCTCGGTAAGGGTACGGAATATTATTATGTCGTCGAGTCTATTAAGAAATTCCGGTCTGAAATAGTTTTTTAAAAGTCCGGTAATATTATTTTTCATTTCTTCGTAACGCTCTCCGCTATACCCCTGTATTATGTCCGAACCGATATTGGATGTCATAATGACAATCGTATTTTTAAAGTCTACCGTTCTGCCCTGCCCGTCCGTTAACCTGCCGTCGTCTAACAACTGAAGCAACGTATTAAATACGTCCTGATGAGCCTTTTCTACTTCATCGAACAAAACGACACCGTAAGGACGCCTTCTTACTGCTTCGGTAAGCTGTCCTCCCTCCTCATAACCGACGTAACCGGGAGGGGCTCCTATCAGTCTGGACACGGTATGTCTCTCCATGTACTCGGACATATCTATCCTCACTATACTATTTTCATCATCGAATAAAAATTCGGCAAGCGCCTTTGCGAGCTCGGTCTTCCCCACCCCCGTAGGCCCCAAAAACATAAAAGAACCCATAGGTTTGTTCGGATCGGAAAGACCCGCCCTGGAACGCCTTATAGTATTGGCTACGCTGCTTATTGCCTCGTCCTGAGATATTACACGATTATGCAAATGATTCTCTATAAGCAAAAGCTTCTTCTTTTCCCCTTCTATGAGCTTTGTAACCGGAATTCCCGTCCATTTCGCTACAACATTCGCTATATTGTCAGCATCCACTTCCTCCTTTAAAAACCCCCCTTTCTTCCGCATTTCTAAAACCGTTTTATTCAAGTCTTCTAATTCTTTCTCGAATTCACTTAGCTTACCATATCTGATTTCCGCAACTTTATCGTATTTTCCCTCTCGCTCATACCTCTGCTCTTCTATCTTTAAAGAATCTATATCTTTTTTGATTTTTCCTATTTTTTGTATAAGATTTTTCTCATTTTGCCATTTAGCCTTTTTTTGATTAAAATCTTCTTCTAAATTTGCAAGCTCTTCATCTAATTTATTTAACCTTCTCTTAGATTCTGCATCGCCTTCTTTTTTTAAGGCTTCCTGCTCTATTTTGATTTTTATTATATTTCTCTGAATTTCATCAAGAAACGTCGGCATAGAATCAATTTCTATCCTTAATTTTGCCGAGGCTTCATCCATCAAGTCTATCGCCTTATCCGGCAAAAATCTGTCCATTATATACCTGTGGGAAAGAGTAGCTGCCGCAATTAATGCAGAGTCTTTTATTCTTATTCCGTGATAAGCTTCATATCTTTCTTTTAATCCCCTCAATATCGAAATCGTGTCCTCAACGGAAGGCTCGTCTATAAATACCGGTTGAAACCTTCTTTCAAGCGCGGCGTCTTTTTCTATATATTTTCTGTATTCGTCCAACGTCGTGGCCCCCATAGCCCTTAACTCTCCCCTCGCTAAGGCGGGTTTTAAGAGATTAGAAGCATCCATTGACCCCTCTGATTTGCCGGCTCCTACAAGATTGTGAAGCTCATCTATAAATATTATAACCCTGCCTTCCGACGCTTTTATTTCTTTTACCACGGCCTTAAGCCTGTCCTCGAATTCTCCCCTGTATTTTGCTCCGGCAACAAGGGAACCTAAATCTAAGGAAAGAACATCCTTGCCCTTTAAAATCTCCGGAATATCGCCGTCCGCTATTCTTTTTGCAAAACCCTCCACTATCGCCGTTTTACCGACACCGGGATCTCCTATTAAAACCGGATTATTTTTAGTTCTCCTTGATAAAACCTCCATAAGCCGCCTTATCTCGCTGTCTCTGCCAATAACGGGGTCTATCTTTCCCAACCTTGCGAGCTGGGTTAAATTAACGGTATATTTTTCCAACGCCTGATATTTATCCTCGGGATTCTGATCAGAGACCTTAGCATTCCCCCGTATCTCCGTCAAAGCCTTTAAGACTGCGTCTTTCGTTAAGGAGAATTTTGTCAAAATTTTATAAGACTGCGTATCTTTAACGTCAAACATTGCAAGAATAAAATGCTCTACGGAAACAAAGTCATCCTTCATGGTATTTTTATTCTTTTCTGCCGCATCGAGTATGCGCTTTAAAGATGGAGAAAAAAAGGGCTCAAGCCCCCCCTCCACCGTTACAAGTCCAGACATGGCATCTTCTACTTCATTGGAAAACTGCTTTATGTCCGCGCCTATTCTTTTCAATATTGAAACGGCTATGCTGTTCTCGTCGTAATTTAGCAGTGCATATAAAAGATGTAAATCGCTAATCTCTGAATTTTTGGCTTCACGAGCCTTATTAGCGGTTAATTCTATTACGTCTTGGGACTTTATGGTAAAATTATTTAAGTTCATATCTTATTCCCCTAATTTACCGATATAAAATTTCATCTATTTTTTCTCGGAAATATATGCCATTCTAATGTCATACAATACGTTGTCGACAAGCTTTGTTTCGTTTTCGTCAAGATTTCCCTTTGTCTTTTTGGAAAGCATCTCTATCGTGTCTATAAGATACTTTGCCATTTTTACGTCTTTTTCATACTTCCCCGTCGAAGGGTTTGGGACCTTTCCGAGAAAAAGCAACGCCTGGGTATTCAACGAATAGATAAAGGTTGCAAAATCAGCTCCAAACGTTGGGACATCGGAATTATTCTCCGATTCTCTGCCTGTTTCTTTATCTACTACATCTACCGGTTTGGATTCCTGTTTCGGTGCCGATTCTTCCTCCGGTTTTACTTTACTTTCTCCGATGTTTTCATCTTCGGAAAATACCCTTTTATCCACCACTTTAAACTGCTGCTTATCATTCTTTTCTTCCTTTTCTTTGTTCTTAATATCGTGTTCCGAGTCTTTAGACATAGTCTGGCTCCTCCTTATATTTTTTTTCTTTATTTTTATTCTTTCTTGCACTCCCCTTTATTGCCTTTTTCTTTTTAAAAACGGTGACTTCGCCGTCAATCAAATCCGCTACAAAACTATCACCGTCTTTCCATTTAAGCGTTAACGGAACCTTTACGGCATCATCTATATTGCGCTTTAAAAATCTAGCCCCGAATTTCGTGCTATAGCCGGTCTCCACAAGTTTGTCTAACGCTTCGTCCGTAACCGCCAACTCTTTCCCGTATTCCGCCATGGTCTTTTTTATAGTCCCTATATGTATTAATGCGATTTGCCTAACCTCTTTTTTGGTAAGCGGCGAAAATATCACTACATCGTCCAGCCTATTAATAAATTCCGGAGAAAAAAAGTTTTCCACTTCTTTGTTTATGGCCCCTTTTAACGACTTAACCATATCATCAGATTCAATAAAACCTAACGGTTTTGTAAATTTAGAAAACTCATGAGAACCGAGATTGGAAGTCATAATAATAACCGAATCCGAGAAATAAACCCTTTTCCCCCTGCCGTCCGTAAGAAAACCCTCGTCAAAAACCTGAAGAAAAAGATTAAATACCTGATCGCTCGCTTTTTCTATTTCGTCCAAAAGTATAACCGAATAAGGATTGTCTTTTATCTGATTAGTAAGCAGTCCGCCCCTTGAAGAACCAACTATTCCTCTCGGCATACCTATCAATTTATCGACGGAAATAGAACCGTCCTTATATTCCGACATATCTATCCTTATAATATGCCGACGGGAACCGAACAAATATTCCGCCATTACTTTTGCAGTTTCAGTTTTACCTACGCCGGTAGGGCCCAAGAAAAGCAGAACCGCATCGGGTCTGTTAAAGTTTTCCTTAAGAGGACCCTTGTTCAGCCTTAGATGCTTGGCAAGGGAATTTACCGCCTCTTTCTGCCCTACTATGCGATTAGAAAAAAAATCCTCCATATCCTGAAACCTTTCTAAAATATCCCTTTTTATCAGATCTATAGGTATGCCTGTTTCTTGAGATATAACCTGATAAATATTTTCCTTCCTAACAACCTTGTCCTCGTTATAAATTTCAGCCTTAACGCAGCCTGAATCTATCCAACCGATAGCTTTGTCCGGTAACCTCAATGATTTGGAATAGCGGGAGGATAGCAGCAGAGACTCTTCTATTGCAGGGTCTTCTATCTCTACGCCATAAGTATCTTCGAATCGCCTCTTTAATCCGTAAAGTATCCTTTTCGTATCCGCTATGGACGGTTCCTTGACATTTACAACCCTGAATCGACGAGCCAGAGCCTCGTCTTCGGCAATAAACTCCTTGTATTCAGACAGCGTAGTAGCTCCGACAATTTGCACTTCACCCCTTGACAGGGAAGATTTTAATATATTGGCGGCATCACTCGGCACAGCGGTAGCGGAACCGGCGCCTATAATGGAATGTACCTCATCCACAAACAGGATTATATTTTTTCTTGATTTTAGCTCGTTTATTATCTTTTCCATCCTATCTTCAAACATGCCTCTAAAAACCGTACCCGCAACCAAGGAGTTCATTTGAAGATTAACTATAATTTTATTTCGCAACCTCGGCGGAACGTTGTACGGTTCAAGCTCTATTTTTCTTACAAGCCCCTCTACAACGGCCGTCTTTCCGACACCCGGCTCACCTACTATAATCGCGGAATTAGGCCTGCCTATGTGGCATAGTATCTCCATAACTCTCGTAATTTCCTCTTCTCTTCCGAAAACTAAAGACAGCTTGTCCATAATGGCCAGCTTGCTTAAGTTTATGGCATGCTGCCTCAATGTGTAAGGCAAATCATATTTTCTTCTGTTTTCGTCGCTCCGATATCTTTTTTCTCTCATTTTCTGAAAAATTTTATCGGCAATTATAACCGAGTCTACGCCTAAATTTTTAAAGACCTTTGTCGGCACGGAATTAGATTCCTGGAACATAACCATCAAAAAATCAGTCGACTCTATGAGATTTCTGCCCGAACTCTGTGCGTAATCATAAGCGTTTTTAAATAGATTCCTTGTCTGCAGGGTTATTTTCATCCCTTCGCCTATATATTGTTCGGACGACATCATAAAATCGTTCAACAGCTTTGCTACATTTTTTTTATCTATTTTTAATTCCTTAAATATTTCACCTAAAAAATTTTCATCTACTACGGTTAAGGCATAAAATATGTGTTCAAGCCCTAAATAATAATGCTTTCTTCGTTTAGACTCCTCTACGGATATAGTAAAAACCCTATATCCGCTTTCGGATAATTTGTCTTCATAACGATCCAAGCTAAGCATAATAAATTTTACCTTTTTATTAAGTTATTTATTTGCAATAAACAATAATAATCGAAGTATAATTATCTATGTATCGTAACTACGCTATGATTATACGTCTTCTATTTCTATATCGGTAAAATCAAAACCGCCGGTTTTATTTTTTTTTGGAATAATTATCTCAAGCAGTCCTTCGTCAAAAGAGGCACTAATCGAATTGCCGTCAAAACGATAAGGTAAATCAAATACCCTTTTGAAAAAACCAAACGGTCTTTCCATTCTCTGAAAACTATCCTCTTCCGCAAATCTCTTGCGACGCTTCATTCCGCTGATTTCCAAACGGCTGCCGTACATTTCGACATTTATATCCTCTTTTCTTACGCCTGCCAGTTCTATCTGTACGACGACAGAATCTGCCGTTTCAAACATATCCGACGTCGGAGCAAAATAATACATTTTATTTTACACTTTAAAAATTTACGATTTATAGTTATAATTATACCAAATTAATCTTTAAAAACAAATGCAATATGTTTAGAGTCGCATTAAAACCTATCTTTTACAAATACCTTATAATGGTCGCAATCAACGTTACCCCTTTTATAGGGGGCAAATATATTTCCACCGCATACGCCGTTTACAATAAAATGAATCCTTACGCAAGCATCGCCTTGATAACCGTATCGGAAACATTATTATGCCTCGTGTTTTTTTATATAGGCTTAAGGTTAAAATCGTTGAAATGGATTCATAAATTAATAAACCCGAATAAAACAAGGAAAGCGCATAATTATATATTAAAATACGGCTCCGTAATAGGGCTTTTTGTGGGACAGATGTTTATCGGGGCACCGCCTATATCCTTCGCGCTCGGCTTAATATATGAAAGTGACAAAAATATCTTTCTCTACCTTTTTATCCCTCTTTTTACCAGTATTTTTCTTTACGCCGTATTAAATTTTTATCTCAATACCGTGGCAATAACGTCTATAGAAAACATATTCCATTTTGCTATTTAACGTCCACGACTATTACATTATTTTTGGCCGAATATACTTTTGCGTTTAAATATGATTTGATAAAATATTTCACTCTTTTAAAAAATTTTACTATATTTCCGTAGTATAAAATCTTTATCTCTACGAAATTATCCGCAAAAGACGACACATAAAGGTTTTTTAAGTGCCTTGAATATTTTATCATCAATTCCTGTAACTTATTAGAATTCGCATACTTGAAATTTCCGATAAACTTCACGTAATATATATTGTAAGATGCCTTCCTGACATCGTTTTTATTCGTCGGCTTAATTATTTTAAAACCAAAACTCTTCAGTTTATTTATTAGATTCTTTTTTCTTATATAAACATTCATTTTGATATAATAAAGATTAAGATATTCTTCAGTATCAATAATCTTGAAAGAATATATATACCTCAGCATAAAAGGAAACAGTTGCGTATTGAGTATATTTTCGTTATTTTTATTAGAAAGGATTTTTTTGCCTATTAATTTAAAAGCGGCTTTTTTTAAGGATAACCTGATCGCTTGCCTGATCGCTAAAGATTGCAATCCGGCAGCATTTTTTTTTGAAATAATTATATAGGTTTTAGTCGTTATGCTCATACCGGACGCATTCTTTAAAAAAAAGAAAGACGAACCGGATAATAAAACAGATAAAACCACCACGGATAAAAGCTTGCCTAATCCCTTGTTTCTCATTTTCACTCTACTCTTTAATTAGCATTAATTATATTATAACAATAATTCAAAAATCTTTTCTTTCAATAAATTTTTATTCTCTCCGGTCTTAGCCGATATCAAAACCACGGGTTTACCCATCAACCTTTCTAATTTTGTTTTTAAAAAATCAGCCCGTTCGGCAGACAACAAATCTATTTTATTTAAAACCACGATCATCTTTTTATCTCCTACCCCTATTTCGTTTAAAGTTTTTATAACCTCTTCCGATTTATACAACACGTCTTTTTGGGTAGGGTCTATAACATGCAACAGCATATCCGAATAGGCGGTCTCTTCAAGCGTAGCTTTAAAGGATTCTATGAGAAAAAGCGGTAAATTCCGGATAAATCCAACCGTATCGGATACTATAACCTTTTTTCCTCTGATATTGTCATAAATAGAAGCAGCCTTAGTACCGAGCGTAGCAAAAAGTTTATCTTCTCCTTTTTCGCCTTTTCCTGTTAAATTCCGCATAAGCGTAGTTTTCCCGGAATTAGTATATCCCACAATAGCGGCGGTAGACAATCCCTGTTTGTTTCTCTTCGACCTGTGCAGCAATCTTGTTTTTTCCGTTAACTTCAGCTTATTTTTTATATGTGTTATTTTTTGTCTAACCTTCCTCCTGTCGGTTTCCAATTTCGTTTCCCCGGGACCCCTCGTGCCTATTCCGGCTCCCGTACTGGAAAGCATCATATATGCACCCTTAAGCCTCGGAAGGATGTAATTCATCATTGCAAGCTCTACCTGACACTTACCTTCCGCCGTCTTTGCATGAGCGGCGAATATGTCAAGGATAAGCCTCGTCCTATCCACTACGTTTAAATCAAAATACTCCGATAAATTATTTTCCTGTGCAGGGCTTAACGATGCATCTATTATAACGATATCGGCATTGACCGAAAGAACCAACCCCTTAATATCTTCAAGCATGCCCATAGAAAGATAGTATGCCGGATCTATCTTTTTAATATTTTTTAAAACGGAAACCGCATTCACGGCACCCGCAGTTTCGGAAAGCATCGCAAGCTCTTCCAGCGAATCCATGCTCCTTTCCCTGCCTGAAATATTCAAATTTATACCGATTAGAACGGCCTTCTGTATCATTTTAGGAAATCCTTTATTAAATTTGTCATAAGAATAACTCTCTCGCTTAAACCGACGCGATTGACTTCTACAATGCCTTTAGCCTTTCTAAAAAAAGTAGCCTGCCTCTTTGCATATCGCAGCGTGGAGGAAATTATTCTCAAATACAACTCGTCTCTTGTTTTAATGCTGCCGCTTAAATACAGTAAGCCTTCTTTGTAACCTATACCGCCGAAGGGCTTTGAATCCGCCTTGTAATTCATGTTTAAAATAGTTTTTATCTCATCCGTCAGGCCTTTTTTTAAAATGGCCTCCGTCCTTTCTTCTATACATTGTTTTAAATAATCCTTAGGGGGGATTAAACCGAAATACATAAAATCATATAAAGGCTTATCAAACGGTTTCTCAGTCAAATAGTGGGAAAAAGGCCTTCCTGTAGCCTCAAAAACCTCGTATGCCCTGGTAATTCTTTGAATATCGTTCTTTGATATTCTATTAGCATACTCGGGATCTATCTCTTTTAATCTTTCATAAGCGGTATTCACCCCTAATGTCCTTATTAATTCTGCCGCTTTTTCCCTATAAACCGCTTTATCGGTCTCCGACATAGGTATAATGGAAAGACCGTAGATCAGGGACTTTATATAAAGTCCGGTTCCGCCGATAAAAAGCGGTATTTTACCTCGCGTTATTATATCATTTATCGTAAGCCTCGCATTATCTGAAAACATTCGGGCGTTATACTCTTCGTCCGGATATTTAATGTCTATGAGATGATGCCTTACTGCCGCTCTTGCCGCCGCTTCCGGCTTCGCCGTTCCGATGTTGAAATATCTGTAAAAACACATCGAATCAAAATTTACGATTTCAACCGGAAAAAGATTGGACAATTCAAGCGAAATTTCGGTTTTACCCGAACATGTCGTACCGCCTATAATTATTATCTTCTGAAGATTGGACATTCGTATTTATCGTTTCCTGAAAAGCATAAATCCAATTTAATCTGCCGTTAGTAAATTAATAAGTCAAATCCGGTATTTCATCCAATCTTCTTAATTCCTCGGACTCTCTTGATAAGGTTTCGTCATTTTTACCCATCAGCAGGTATGCAAATTTCTTACCCTTCTCTACGCCCGGCTGATCAAAGGG
>QIJE01000005.1 GCA_003232385.1 bacterium | reverse complement strand
TTAAAAATATAGGGAAAACGAAGGAAGTCCGATTTTAATATATAATACAAATAATTTATATATAAATCGCAACAGTTTAAATTCTAAAACAGAATTACAATATTTTTTAATCCGCTATAGGCTTACCTTTTTTTCCTTTCTTACTCCTTAAATTATTAAAATAAATATTGAATTATTCTATAAATATGGTATAAGTATATTATGCAAATGTTTTTATTATTATCAATAACTTAATCGGTAGAGGACTATAAATATTCAATAATCAATTATGCAGCCTAAACTCCATAACTATTGTATCGAAAAGACTTTCGAGCTTTTATATAACGATTCTAAAGAAAATGTTTTAAATACGATTTTTGACCCGAAAATTTCAAACGTTCGAGCCGATGAGCGAATCAATCTTATGCAACACGGTTCATATATTATTGATAGACTCGCAATAAAAAGGTTAAGAATCCACTGGTTCGGAGGGCATTATCTCTATCCCCATTCGCATGCCGGTTATATCAGCGGGTTTTCCGATGCAGGCACAAAATGCCTTCAGCTGTTTAATATAGCTGTAAGGGATTGGAATCACGGCAGGTTTAAAAAATCATTTATAGCTCTCGGGGGGGCGACTCATTTAGTTCAGGATTTATGTATTCCTTTTCACACTACAAACTTAGCCTTAAAAAAACATGTGGTTTTCGAAAGATGGATGTCGGCGCATTATTTAGACATAGATTTAAAATTAGAAGGGGGTATATACAAATTTAGGTCACTAAGGGAGCACTATAGAGATACTGACCCTTTCGGATGGGTAGATTATAATGCCCATAACTCTTCGATGTTTTTACCCGAATTGCTATATGCGAGAACAAAAATAGAATACTTTAATTCTATGAATAGAATACTGCCGGAAGCGATAAGAACATCCGCAGGTTTTCTTGAGTTATTTACTAAAAAAGTAGATAAAATCGAGAGCAAATAGTAATCGTGAACAAGGTATCCTTTAACGCGTCTTTATACCACGGCGGCAACATTTTATCGTATGGTTGCAACAATGGAATTATAGACTTTTCCGCCAATATTAATCCTGCCGGTTTATGCAAAAATGCGGTAAAAATACTAAAAGATTTTAAGAAAATAAGGTTTTTTACAGAAAATTATCCGGAAACGTATCCGAAATCATTTATAAAAACACTATCGGATTACCATAACATAGATAAAAAATTTATCCATACCGGAGCCGGGGCTACCGACCTGATTTTTAATATTACCGATATTTTTAAACCTGCAACCGTCGTCATAGTAGAGCCTTCTTTTGCCGAATACGAAAGGGCCGCGCTCGTTTCTCAATCAAAAATTATACATATAAATACGCATCATTCGGAAGGCTTTGAACTTAAAGAAAAAAGCCTATCAAGTCTTTTGGAGTGTATAAACAAAATCGGTGAAAACGATCTCGTTTTTATTTCCAACCCTTCAAACCCCGCCGGAACAATAACATTTAAGAATACCTTAACCGAAATATTAAACCGTTTAAAAAAAAGGGGGGCATTTTTAGTTTTGGACGAATCTTTTATGGATTTTTGCGAGGAATTCTCTGCCAAACATATGACAAAATATTACGATAATTTAATTGTTATACGTTCTCTAACTAAATTTTTCGCAATGCCGGGGCAGAGATTAGGCTATATCATTGCCGATCGTAGAATTATAAAAAAACTTACAGAAACAACCGCGCCATGGAAAGCAACCTCTCTCGGAACGGAAATTGCTTCGGCTTCTTTAATAGACGCGGAGTATATTTTAAATACCGTAAAACTAATAGATAAATTGAAAAAAGACCTTCGGGCAAAAATTGAACGGTTAAAGACATTTCAAATAATACCCGGAATGGCAAATTTTTTTTTATTGAAGATAATAAATACCGGGGAATTTAACGCCTTGGATTTAAAAAATTATTTAATTAAGTCCCGTATCCTAATAAGATACTGCGGAAATTACCGCAGTCTTAACGACAAATATTTCAGAATAGCAATCAGGAAAAAATCCGAGAACAATTATCTTATAAAAAAATTAAAAGAATTTATAAGTTAAAATAATTATATATATTCCTTGCCGCTTTTTTACTTATGCCCTTAACGGCAGAGAGTTCTTCAATCGAACTGTTTTTTATATTTTCGATGCTGCCCAGACCGACTGTCAGATTGATGTACGTTTTTTTTCCTACACCGTCGATATTTAATAATTCCGAGGTAATCAACGATTTGGTCTTAAGTTTGGAAAAATACGTTAACGCAACCCTGTGCGCCTCATTCCTCAATCGCATAAGTAAAAATATCGGCTTCTTATCCCTTCCGAAATTAACCTCGTTCTTTCTGCCGGGTATATAAATTTTATCCGTTTCGCTGATTTTTTTTAACGGCTCTCCCGTTTTCATTTTTAAAACCTTCGTCTTGGCTATGGCTATTAATGCCGGCATATTCTCGGTTTTTATAATATCACGACCCTTATTCCTTTCTCTAAATTCTTTAGCGGCACTGACGAGAACGTTCAGTTGCCCCTTCCCGCCATCGACCATAATAATATCCGGTAAGGGGTCTTTTCCGTCAACCGCATTATTAAAACGCCTGTATAATGTTTCGTACATCATCGCATAATCGTCGGGGGTGTTTTTTGATTTTATCCTATACCGCCTGTACAACGACGTATCCTTTACGCCTTTGTTAAAGACCGCTTTAGATGCTACGGCATATGTTCCTGAAATATTAGAAATGTCAAAGCATTCTATGATATTGGGCACTTTGTCAAGATGTAAAATACTTTTTAATGCAATCAATGCGTAGTTTGCGGCGCCATACTTTATCGCTATATCTGCCGCAATGCCCTTAACACCTTCATCTTCGCCTCGGTCGATATCCTTTTCCCTGTGAATATCTATATTGTTATCGACGGCGCTATTCGCTTCCTCATCAACATAAAATTTTTCCATAAAGTTCTTTTTTGCATTTTCTATTGCCATTGCCGTAACAATATCGTATCTATGCCTCTTTCCGCTTTCTACATGTATGACCTTAACATTCTTGGAGGAAAATTGCTTTACGTAGGATATGAGACAGTTCTTATCTTCATCTTCTATTTTTATCGGAATTAAAATCTCATCGGGAATATTTGCGCTTATCTCCAAATTTTTCAAATAGTATTGATCTAAAAAAGCCGCCAACATCTCGCCGTCATTCAAATAAACATTTTTAAAAAAGAAATTTTTTGTTCCGACAATCCTGCCATCCCTTACGATAACTACAACAATGTCGGCTTTGCCGTCCAAGGAATAGAACCCCATAACATCCATATCCTTTTCGTTTTTAAATATGGCGGTCTGCTTTTCGCTGATTGTTATTATCGCGTTAATTTTATCCCTTAATTTTATAGCCGCTTCAAAATTTAACCTCTTGACGTGAGTATTCATGGACTGTTTTAATTCTTTTAACAATTGTCTGTTTTTACCGTTCAGCAAAAGACGTATTCCTTCTATTGATTTCCCGTATGCCTTGTTGTCTATATATCCGCAGCATGGAGCACTACATCTGCCGATTTGATAATAAAGGCAGTATTTTTTTCTAATCGCGTAAGAATTAAACTTATTTTCGCTGCATGTTCTTATTTTGAAAATCTTATTTACCGTTTTTATTACCTGCGTTACGGCAAATACGCTGGAATATGGGCCGAAATACTCCCCGTCTCCCTTTTTAAAATTTCTTGTTTTGATTATATAGGGGAAACCGGTCTTTGAGCTTGCTATCTTTATGTAAGGATAGGATTTATCATCTTTCAGGCTTATGTTATATTTAGGTTTATACCGCTTTATCAGGGTATTTTCAAGTAAAAATGCATCAAGTTCGTTTCGAGAAACGATTGTTTCGATATCGCAAATCTTTGAGATAAGATGCTTTGTCTTTATGCTTACATTTTTACCGGAAAAGTATTGCGACACCCTCTTTTTTAATTTTTTTGCTTTGCCGACATATATAATATCCCCGCTAATATTTTTCATAAGATAAACGCCGGGAGACACGGGTATACTTTTAAGTTTCGCCGTTAATTTCTCGTTCATCTTTTAAACACTGTCCATCAGCAACATATTCTTTTTAATAGAATTAATTTCATCTCTTATTAGGGCGGCTTCTTCAAAATTTAATCCTTTAGCGGCTTTTTTCATTTTCTTAGAAAGATTTTTTATTCTCCTTTCCGCCTCTTTAGGGTCTAATATTAAAGGAGAATCGTTATCGAAACCGCCGGATATATCAATATAATCCTGCTCAAATATGGTGGTCAATAATCCCGGTATATTCTTTTGTATGGATTTTGGGGTTATATTATTTTTATCATTAAAATCTTTCTGAATTTTTCTTCTCCTTTCCGTTTCTGAAATTGCAAACCGCATAGATTCGGTAATTTTATTTCCGTACAGTATGACTCTCCCCTTAATATTCCTTGCCGTCCTCCCTATGGTCTGAATTAGCGAGGTTTTAGAACGTAAAAAACCCTCTTTGTCGGCGTCTAATATCCCTATCAACTCAACCTCAGGAATATCCAATCCCTCCCTTAAAAGATTTATACCTACTAAAACGTCAAAATCGCCGCGCCTCAACTCTCTGATAATTTTAAATCTCTCTAAGGAATCTATATCGGAATGTAAATACCTTGAATTAATACCGCTATCTATCAAAAAATCGGTTAAATCTTCCGACATTCTTTTTGTCAGGGTAATAACAAGCACCCTACCGCCTTCAGCCACCGCCTTTTTAATTTCGCCTATTATGTTATCGACCTGATTTGTCTCCGGTCTTACCTCTACCATGGGGTCTATTAATCCGGTAGGACGAATTATCTGCTCCACTACGGTAGAACTTACGCTTAATTCATACTCGGCAGGAGTTGCCGAAACAAAAATAAGATTTTTTATATGAGATGAAAATTCTTCAAAATTCAGGGGTCGATTGTCTAAGGCGCAGGGGAGCCTGAAACCGTATTCTACGAGCGTAGATTTCCTGGAAATATCCCCGTTATACATCCCTCTGATTTGCGGAACGGATACATGAGATTCGTCAATCATAATAACAAAGTCATCCGGAAAATAGTCGAGAAGCGTCGGGGGCGGTTCACCCTCTTTCCTACCCGTTAAATGCCTCGAATAATTTTCAATACCGGAACAATAACCAATCTCCTGCATCATTTCAAGGTCGTATATCGTCCTCTGTTCAAGCCTTTGCGCCTCCACTATCTTGCCGAGGGCTTTAAGTTCGATCAATCTGTCTTTCAACTCCTCTTTGATAGACTTAACGGCACTTTTCAATGTCGATTCGTCAGCGACGTAATGCGACGCAGGATAAATAGCTACCTTAGAAAGCCTTCGTATAATAGACCCTCTCAGTGGGTCTATTTCCGCTATCATAGAAATCTCGTCTCCGAACAATTCTATTCTGATTGCAATCTCTTCTTCATAAGCCGGAAAAATATCGACTGTATCCCCTCTAACCCTGAAAATACCTCGATGAAAATCTACATTGTTTCTTTCGTATCTTATGTCCGTCAGTTTGCTTAAGATATCGCTTAAATTGACTTCCTCTCCCTTTTTAACTTCAAGAAGCATGCCTGCGTAACTCCGGGGAGAACCGAGGCCGTATATGCATGAAACCGATGCAATCACAATAACATCTCGTCTTGAAAGAATAGACCTTGTGGCAGAATGTTTCATTTTATCAATCTGGTCGTTAATTGCAGAGTCTTTTTCTATATAAAGGTCTTTTGACGGAACATAAGCCTCGGGCTGGTAATAATCATAATAACTTATAAAAAACTCTATTGCATTTTCCGGAAACAGCGATTTAAATTCGGAATAAAGCTGTCCGGCAAGGGTTTTGTTGGGAGCTATTATAACGGTAGGCCTCTCAAGTTCTTTGATGACATGTGCCATCGTAAACGTCTTTCCCGAACCCGTAACCCCTAAAAGCGTTTGGTATTTTAAGTTTTCGTCCCTTATTCCCTTAACTAACGAGCTTATCGCTTTAGGCTGATCTCCGGCCGGATTGTTTTCCGAAACAAGATTAAATAACGCCATAATAAGATTATTTTAACATTTTTCGTGATTTTTTTAAATGGAGCGGGCAACAGGGTCGAACCCGCGACGCTAAGCTTGGGAAGCGAAAGCGCTAAGCCGTAACAGGCTTATTTTAAAGGCTTTCCGGCTTGCCGTTATTTTATATGTCCGTTTTTGTTTTATTTTTTATCGGTTAATGGTTTCTATGCCTAAATTAAAAAACAGCCACCTTGAAATGCCTGTCAGGAAGTTTTATATTTTGCCCCTCCCTCTGTTGATTGCCTTCAGTCCCTTTTCTTGCCCTTTTTAAGAGCCTCTAAGGCCGGTGACCGTCGGATTGAGATTGAATACATGCGGGTTAAGGGGTATTATAGTCATCTTGAAATATTTTATCAGCGCCGGTCAGAGCCGATAAAAAAGATTTTTGACTGAACAATCCGCCGTAAAGATTTTCAGCTCTTTAAATTAATAGTAATGTCTTTTAGTTTATCTTCCAGACTATTCTTTAATTTGATTGCAGCCAGATCCTCCAGATTGGAAAGGTCGTCTAAAAATCTGTCTTTCAATATATCATCTTCTTTATATGCTATAAAGAACCTGTTGAATACCGTATCTATATTTTTGTAAATGTTTTTTATAAAATCCAGCTGTTCAGCATTGAGAAAATTATTATAGTTTTTCCCTATAAAAATAATGTCGTGCAGGTCCCTTGGCACGGTTCTGTTTTTGAAGGCTGTCCTTTTAAAATTAAATAAAGCGGATATTTTATAGACCTTTATATCGCCAATAATATCTGTTTCAGATTCATCAAATTTTCTCCTTAGCAACATCTCTATTTTGAGACTCGATACATTGTCTATATTTTGCGGGCGATAAGTTATTATATATTTTTTTACGGTATCGGTATGCTTTTTGAGATTCATTTCTATTAAAACGGGTCTATCGTCTCCGTGCTGCAAATCAAACGATTCATGAATAACAGATTCGAGATTAATGTCTTTATTTGCATCGAAATCCAAATCCGTTGATATTCTGTCAAGTCCGTAACATAGTAAAAGAGCGGTTCCGCCCTTAAGGACAAGAGGAAGTTTATTTTTAAAAACTGTTTCCGATATCGCCCTCATTAATTTTAAAGGAATGCTATGTTTGCCGTCAATCTGCGAATAATTCATCGTGCCACCTCAAAAGCATATCTTCTTCCGCTTTTCCAGCATGGTTTTTCAATATCTCAAAATACTTTGAAAATTCATTAATATCGCTGTCGCTTAAGAGATAATCCCGAAATATGATATGATCGGGGTAATGCTTTAAAACAAATACATTATGATATATCATATCGGCTAAAGCCCTTGCGGGAGACGCGCAATTAACGGATTCCATATTCTTGCCGATGGATTTAAAGAATTTGGTGCAGTCGCGCAAGCCCAACTGTCCGAATAGTTCAGCCGTATCGGAATAATCTATTCCGCTTACCGGCCAGCTATCCGCCTGTATAACGCCGGTTAAATGCCAATCTGCTCCGCCGATATTTAACGCGCTCATTCCGGTGATATATTTATTTTGCATTTACTTGCCTCTTTGTTTTTTAAATTATATCATATAAAAAAAATATAAATAATACTGCCTTCAAGATTTCATTTAAATAATATTATATTTTGACAAATATCAGGAATATTGGTAGAGTTTATTATCGACTCTAAACTTGCACCACCAAGTCTCCCCTCTTTTATATAAATTCATATAAAAAGTGTATCCGTTTTTGTGCCTAAAATTTATATAATTTTATACTTTGTGTCAAGGATTATTTTAGAAAGGAAAACCTTAAAACGCTCTGTTTTGAATGGAGCGGGCAACGGGGGTCGAACCCGCGACACCAAGCTTGGGAAGCTTGTACTCTACCAACTGAGCTATGCCCGCTTGTCTTAAACAATAATTAAGATATATCATAAAAACAAAGAATTGTAAAGGATAATAAGGGGTCGACATCATTGAACACCCGATCGCCAAAAACTATCGAGCCCTCCGACTCATATTTCAGAACCGGGTTTCAATTTACCCCTATATCGGCATAACCGCATGTTTAGACTCAAGATTATAAGTATCCCGAAAAGATTTAATCATAATATCGGAAAGACGTTTAAAACTTAACGTATGTGAATCAAAATGAATGCCGGTTTTTCTCATTTCCTGCTTTATACCGGTAATGTTATCAAAATAATCTGAATTAAAACTGCCGCCCTCAAATAACTCCAAATGTTCGGCAGGATTATAATCCACATAAATAGAGCCGTGCTGCAAGAATGTCGATTCATTTCGTCTCTGCGAATTACCGCAAATTTTCTTGCCGTCAAACGTTATTTCATACGAATGTGTTTTTAAAAAACAATTAAAACTATTCCCTCTTTCAGACGCAACATTGCCTTTTTCGTTTGCCTTTAGAGAAACATCATCATCGGGACTTAAACCCAAATTAATAAAAAACATATATATAAACTCTCCGACCTTCTTATAGGTTTCTAAAAGTTTCCCCGCAAAAATGCCCTCTTTATAGGATGCTGCTATACAGTAAGTTATTTCATCCTTGTGCAGCACTGCCCTGCCTCCGGTAGGTCTCGAAACAATATCATAGCCCTTGTTTTTTGCCTTTGCAATAATACCTTCATCTAAATTTTTATCTTTTTGAAAAAACCCCAACGAAAGAGCAGGCGGGTCAAAATAGTAAATCCTCAATGTCGGACGACTTGAAAAGTCCGACATAGTTTTGTAATTATTCAGCAAAGATAAGTCGGCGGACATATTAAAACTGCCGGTGCGACCCGACGACACTATAAGATTAAAATATCCATCGTTTTTAGCGCTCATCATATTGCTATTTCACGACGAAAATAGGCTAAGCATATCTGCACTTTATTACTCGCTACTTTTCAAATATTCTTCATACTGACTCTGCTCCATCAAGTTGTTCAACTCATCCTCGTTCGTAAGCTTGACCTTAAGCAGCCATCCGGAATCGTAAGGTTCCTCGTTGACAAGCTCCGGCTCGTCCTTTAACGATTCGTTAATACTAATCACGTGACCGCCGACGGGCGCATATAACTCCGAAACCGATTTGGCAGACTCTATGGTTCCGAACGATTCATTTTGTTCCAACTCATAGCCTACCTCCGGTAAATCCACATATATTATATCTCCCAGCTGATCCTGCGCATGATCGGTAATCCCGATAAGTGCATTATCCCCGCCAACTTTAACCCAAATATGTTCAGAATTATATTTCAAACCCTTTGGAAAATCCATAAATCCCCCCTCCCTTTTTTTATCTTTTCTCGCATATTAATTATAAGCTTCATTTCTCATACGACTATGTTTATATTTTAATAATTTAACTCCTGCATTTGCAAGATAAAAATTAATAATTATGATAATTAATTCTCTTATCTTTCTATGAATCTCTGGGCATATCCTATATCTAATTTGCCGGAAATATAATCGCTATCGTTCAATATTTTTCTCAGGAACGAAATATTTGTCTCTATCCCTTCAACCCTAAACTCGTTAAGAGCGCTTTTAGCTCTGTTTATGGCACCTAAGCGGGTCGTATCGTAAACGATAAGCTTTGCTATTAAGGAATCGTAGAAAGGCTGAACATCGTAACCGCAGTAGATAAAGTCATCAACTCTTACGTTTAAACCGCCCGGCTTATTATAAAATGTTATCGTACCCGGTGAAGGTTTGAAATTTATCGAATCCTCGGCATTGATCCTAAGCTCTATGCTGTGACCTTTAATTTTAACATCGTCTTGTTTAATTTTAAGTTTATCTCCGTTCGCAATTTTTATCTGTTCTTTAATGATATCGGTATTAGTCACGAATTCCGTAACGGGATGTTCTACCTGAATCCTCGTGTTTACCTCCATAAAATAAAACTCTCCGTTATCTGCCAAGAGAAATTCAAAGGTAGCCGCATTAACGTAATTTATTTTTTTAACGACTTTTAATATTAAGTCCCCCATTTTTTTTCTTGCAGCGGATTTTACCGCAATAGACGGTGCTTCTTCAATGATCTTTTGATGTCTCCTCTGAATAGAGCAATCTCTTTCTCCAAGATATACGGCGTTGCCGTGCCTATCCGCAAGTACCTGAAACTCTATATGTCTTGGATTTTCACAGTACTTTTCCAAATAAACGTCTTTATCTCCGAAGAAGGATTGAGCTTCCTGCCTTGCCTGATGATAAGCCTGCGATAAATGTGCCGGCGTCAGGACCATTCTTATGCCTCTTCCGCCTCCCCCCATAGATGCTTTAAGTATTAACGGATAACCGATTTGTTCGGCTGCTTTTTCTATATCTTCTTCATCGCCCCCTATGTCGTCGCTACCGGATAAAACCGGAATACCGAGACTCTTTACTAACTTCCTTGCATTTCTTTTATTTCCTAAAAGATTCATATTGGAAGAGGTCGGACCTATAAATTTGATACCGCAATTCTCGCAAATCTCCGCAAAGTTAGCGTTTTCCGATAAAAAACCATAACCGGGATGAATAGCCTCACTATCGGTTATTTCCGCCGCGGATATTATAGACGATATATTAAGATAACTTTTTAAGGACGATGGAGGGCCTATGCATATACTTTCATCCGCATATCTCACGTGAAGACTGTCTTTGTCGGCGGTAGAATAAACCGCAACAGTCTTTATATCCATTTCCCTGCATGCTCTGATAATCCTAACGGCTATTTCGCCCCTGTTCGCTATCAAAATTTTTCTAAACATATTTTTATTGATTTATAAATCGTGAAGAAGTGAGTTATTTTTTTATCTATAGAGGTTCTACAAGGAACAACGGCTGTCCGTATTCTACTAACTGGCCGTTTTCCGCCAAAATAGATACGACCCTGCACTTTATATCGACTTCTATTTCATTCATTATTTTCATGGCCTCTATTATACAGACCGGATTCCCTTTCTCCACTATACTATCCGCTTCGACAAAAGGAGATTTTTCCGGAGAAGACGACCTGTAAAAAGAACCTACGAACGGCGAGGTTATCTCTTTAAATTTGTTGTTCACCGTTGCCTTTCCGCTCGTCAGCTCTGTTTCCAATATTTCCGACCTGCGTATTGCAAAGTCGGCAAGGTCGCTTTGCTCGGCTTCGGAAATTTGAGAGGCATATTCGCTTTTCTCGAAAACCACTTCTTTTAAATTACGCCTATGAGTGCCCTCTCCGCTTAACTCAATCCGAATTTCTTCGTCGCCTTTTTTATAATAAAATTCCTTAATTTTGCTAGACTTAACAAATTTCACTAAGTCTTTTATATCCTTTATATTCATATCTCTTCCTTAAACCCTTATATGATAAAGTTATTGTTTATAATTTACTCTCTCAATGTATGATTTTGTTCTGGTATCTACTTTTATCATATCCCCTTCGTTTAAAAAAAGAGGTACGTTAATTACAAGACCGGTTTCAAGCACTGCCGGTTTATTCGAACCGGAAACAGTATCTCCTCTTAATCCCGGCTCAGTTTGTACTATTTTCATATTAATAAAATTAGGAACGTTGATATTTATCGGTTTACCGTTGTAATATAGAATGTTTACCTGAATATTTTCTAACAAAAAATCGGCGCTTTCGGCCGAAGATTCTTTATCTATACTTATCTGGTCGTATGTCTTATTATCCATAAAAATAAAACTATCACCCTCGGCATACAGATACTGCATATTTTTCTCTTCGATATCGGGTATGCCGACCTTTTCCCCCGCCCTTAGCGTTTTATCTATTACCTTTCCGGAAATAAGACTTTTTAATTTAGTCCTCACGAAAGCCCCGCCTTTTCCAGGTTTCACATGCTGAAAATCTATAATTTCATAAGGCTCTTTATCCATTTCAATCCTTAAACCTTTTTTAAAACTGGTAGTAGGGTACACTAAAAACCTCCGCTTGTTTGTATTCCTTAACTGCAATTCTATAATTTAAAACAATATAGAATAAAAATCAACCGATAATTTCATTAATTTAAAACTTCATAGCTAAATAATGCCCATATCTATAAGTCTGCATTGACTTTTATTTATATTAGTAATAAACCTTGCCCCATCTTTTTCTACGAAACACATGTCCTCTATCCTTACGCCAAACTCCCCTTCTATATATACACCGGGTTCCACGGTAAAAACCATTCCCTCACGGACGATATCGTCATTTCTTTTACTTACGTAAGGATATTCGTGAATATCAAGCCCTACGCCGTGCCCGAGAGAATGAGTAAAATATTTACCGTAACCCCTTTTCTCTATATAATCCCTTGCCGTTCTGTCTAAATAACTAAATTTAACCCCCGGCTTTATTTTTGAAACGGCAAGCTGTTGAGCCGAATAAACCGTATCGTAAACATCCAAAAACTTGCTGTCCGGATTTCCCAAATGAATCGTTATCGTCTCATCGCTCTTATAACCGTTTTGTTCCGCCCCGAAATCGCAAAGCAAAATGCCGCTTTTATTTATTTCCACATCCGAAGGTATGCCGTGCGGCAAACTGGAATTACTGCCGGAAAGCACTATGGTCTCAAACGATTCCTTAGAATAGCTATCCATTAAACTCTTTTTATAAATTAAGGCCAAATCACGTTCCGACTTAACGGATTTTAAAGATACGCCTGAATCAACGGTTTTACAAGACAAGTTAGTTTTTATATCCGGAACGTCGAAACCCAATAAAACCCTCAGAGAATCTATCATAAATTTTTCGGCGATAGAAACCGCCTCAATAATCAGGCTAAGTTCCTCTTTATCCTTTAATGACCTTATTTTGGATATCGCATTATGAGACGGAACTAATTTAACTCTACGTTTAAATCCCGCTCTAAACCCTAAAAACTCTTCATACGTAAAATAATCCGATTCAAAAACAATAGTCGGCTTATTATTGCATACATCGGCGTTGCCCGGTTTAACCGCCCTATCCGTAAATTTATCGTTAAAAATAATACCGCATATATCTCCCGCAATATCATTATAAACTTCTCTTATCCCGATAATCCTTATATCCTTGACGCACTCTTTCTTTGCTCTCTCCGTATATCTTCCGTCGACATATAAACTAATTTCCCCGTTATTTGAAACGTAAACGTAACCCTCGCCGGAAAAACGCGTAATATAAAATATATTAGAGGGTTTTTTAATTAAAATCCCGGCGGCTTTTTTATCAATTGCGGACATCACGCGCCCGTAAACATTCAGCATAAGTATAAGCCGATATAAAAACAAGGCATCTCGTTATGTTTATGCAGGACTATTTTTATAAGCATATGTCTTATGCAGGAAACCTTCAAGGACGGATATTTGAGTATCCATTATTTTCTTTCGTTCGCTATTTTTTTCTTGAATTAACGACTGCAATCTTCTAATACTTTCCGTCAATTCTTCATCTAAAGGACTTCCTTTTAGGAGGTCTATGTAAATGTTTAAGGCGTCCCCATAATGCCCCTGGGATTCGTATATCCCTGCAAATGTCTTTGTTTTCTCTTCTATAGCCATATTAATTTTTTACCATAATATGTCGGTATTAGTCAAGTTTAAAAAACATTCCGAATCCCGACTTAGAAATTAGTTATTTAAATGTATTTTATCATATTATTTGAAATTTACAAGGATATTACGATTAGAAAAAACAATAACGTAACGGTTACCGTGAAAACGTATATATCATCATTAAATTCATCATATTCTGAGATGAGTTCCCGTCTCCGTAAATATCTTGATTCGAAAGCTGACGCTCAAATTCCAGCCTATATTGAATATTCTTCATGATTTTAATATTCGGTCTTAATCCTATGGTAAACGTATAATCAAAATAATGGAACGCCTCTCCGGGAATGCTCGCAGTTTCCCATAGGCCCTGCGGGTCTAAGACATCGGTCAGCCTTAAAGTTTGAGAAAATCTTCCAAAATTATGCGTCTTATAATGATGAATATAAAAAGCGACTCCGGAAAAGCGACTCTTGTTAAAGGTTGAATCGGACGTCGAAATAAACTGATTCGGATACGCGCCTGAAGAAGGAAGGTTGCTGATATTTATTGCGTTGTTATAAACGAATGATTTGTTTATCCCTCCGTTTAGACCTACTTCATAATCTAAAACGAAATCATAGCCTTTAAAATACGAAAATTCTGTGCCGATAAAGTTGTAAAAAAATTTATTCAGATTATCGGGGATTAAATTATTACCGTATATAATAAAATTTTCCGCTCCGTAGACCATTCCTTCATAAAATACAAGATAGTTTAGGGGTTTATAAGTGAGACTGAATTCGTATGTAGGGTATCGGTCGACAGGAAACATCGCGCTATTGGTAAAAGCGACACCCATCGTGCTTTTTAAATTTTTAAGAAAATGATAATTTAAGAATATACCGGTTAATCCGCCCGGTTCTGTCGCTGCTATGAGCGAATAGGTATTATTCCACGTTCTTGAAAGGTTATAAGACTCATAACCTATTGAATAGTTTTTCTCCCCGATATCCATTTTTAAGCCGGAACCGACAGGAAATCTGAAACAAATATAGGCTTGCCTAAAACCCCATAATTGCTTATCGTACATATCGCGGGTATAATAGGAATAGTTACCGGTATAGGGTCCGACATCTCTAATATTTTGTCCCGTATCTAAACTAATCTTAAAACCGGATGTTATGAAATTATCGCTAACGGGCGGTTCTTTTGAGATGGTAAGGTCAAATTCATTTATAGTCGGTCCGTTTATCTGATAATCATCTATACAGTTCCCATTCTTATTACCGTAAGGAAAAGTCAAAGTCGTTGAGGGTGTTGCAAAATTAAATGTATAAGACGAAGCAAAAGTTCCGTACAATTTTGTTCCCGCAAAAAATGAAGTTGCGGTTAATTTATCGGGAGAATTTCCGTTCGATATCTTTGAAGTTAAAATCGCATTGTATTTGTAGCCGTATGAAGTATTCAAGAAACCTATCGATACAAACAACCACGCGCAAAAAATAAAATATCTCAATATTCCTTCATGCTTTGGCTGTTTACGGTATTTTATAAATCTATATCTCATTTTTCAATTTATTGAGCGCATTTAATTCATTCAGGTAATCCCGCATTAACATATTCAAAAGTTCGTCTATCTTCATTTCCCATGAAATAAAACCGTTACCGTCAATACCTTCTTTTGCAAGTTTCTCTATCTCTTTATTGAAAGCTATATTCGCCATATTCTTTTCAATCCTATCAAATTTATATATATCGAAATAAACAGAAGTCGTGCCGATACCGATATGCCTGATATTATTTACGTTCCAAGGAATATATTATCAAAGCAAATAAATCCCGCTACTGTCCTTCGCAAACAGTATAAGCGTTTCGATTGACGTTGCTTATTGCAACGATCTGATCGGTATCAGGCACATATTTTATGTCTAAAAATTAAAGAATTTAACGGATAAAAATGAATAAAGGAAATATTGGCGTGAAAACATAATTAGACCTCCCGCTAATTAAGATTGATTGATTAAAGCGTCTTAAAAGTCAGGTCTTCCGGCTTAAACATACGAATATTCCGCCTTCCCGGCATATATAAATTTTGCCAGTGGCATACCTGAATATTCTTAATAACGATTTTTATAAACCGTTATCAGTTCTTACGGCTGCGGGAACAGCACAGGGTTTGCACCTGTTTCCCTTAACAATTAAGACAATTTTTATTGATTTAATATACACAATGCTTTGATACTTGTCAAGAAAAAATTAAAACGGCTTACGATATGATTCATCGCCGATAACCGGCAGATTGTTATATTTCTCTCATAATCGTCTGTTTAATTTTTCCGATATGGAGCGGATTTTTAATTTTACTCTCATAGTCGTTTTTTACATAAAAGGTGTCAAAAGCCTTATTTCCCTGGGTCGTTATCTTAGAAACGAATATATCTATATTAAATCCGTTAAAGATCCTCCCAAGGTCATAAAGTAGGCCTTTTCTATCCAAAGCCGTGATTTCTATAACGGTAAATTCGTCACTTATATTATTATAAATTTCTACCGAATTAAAAACGCGGGGGGTACTTTTTTTATATAGGCTTTCGCTCTTGTCCTTCTTTTTAAACATTTCATTCAACGAAATATTTCCGTTAAAAACTTTGAAAAAGGTATTTCTCAACCTGTGCCAGTCTATATCCTCTCCAACGTTTTTATATGTATGATTTACAAACAACGTGTCGATAAACCTTCCGTCTTTTCTAGTATTAATATCGGCACTCATTATATTAAAATCAAAAAACGAAAGAACCCCCGTTATGTCTGAGAATATGGTCTTCTTGTCTTCCCCACATATAACTATCTCATAGTAATCTTCCTTTATATGCGGTATTGCTACGAAGTTAAACCCGCGCTTCAATGAAATTTTAGAAAATAATTTCAAATGAAGCAGGATATTTTCCGGATTTTCCCTCGTCAAGTATTTATTGGGTGAATAAAATTTATCGACATAATCCGTTATAAATCCCTTTAAATCGTTTACACCGTTAAGGAAATTATAACCCCTGCGCCCTTTTAAACCATCTGCAAGTTTATATACCTCTTCGATATAATACGAATCGCTCTTAAAATATCCTTCGGCATTTTCTAAAAACGATAAGACTCTCTCGTAAAGCTCCGTTAAAAGCATCTTTCTCCATGAATTGAACCTTGTCTTTGATACGGCCATGGAATCGCAAATGCTTACTATAAAAAGAAGCTTCAAATGCCTCGCATCCTTGACGATATTGGCGATGGACTTAACGGTTGAGGGGTCATGAATGTCTCTTCTTTCCGACGTCAACGGTAGAAGAAAATGGTTTAAAATTAAAAATCCGATGTAATCGCGAATATTATTACTCAATCCAAGTCTTTTTGCGATTTTTACGGCAATCCCGGCGCCTATTATTTCATGACGGGCGGAATAACCTTTTCCTATATCGTGAAGCAAGAGAGAGAAATTCAAAATAAGTATATCGTCCCCGCTCAAATCCTTGAATATCTCTTTAAACTCCCTGTGAATTTTCAAATTGATCATATTTTCCAAAAAATATACGCCGTTAAGAGAGTGGGCATCTATCGTATAAATATGATAAACATCATTGGTCGAAAGGGAGTTTATCTTTTCAAATTCCGGAACTAACGCACTTAATATTTTCGTTTCATGCATAATCAGTAGTGTCTGATAAACCCTTTTTTTACTTTTTAAGAGACCTACAAAAAAGTCTTTTGCAAAACCGTTATTTTTAATAAATTTCCCGTATTTCTCACCCGCTATTTTTAAAAAATTGATGGATTCCGTCTCTAATCTGTATCCGGTCAATCTGTATGTATCAATGAGATTGAAAATATTATTTACGTCAGACATAAATAAATCCCTATCATGCAGGGCGATCAGGCCATTCTCCAAATATAAATTTTTTCCCAAATTTACGTTAGTTTCATTTTCATAACCGGAATTATTATTTCGGTTATGTTTTCGTATTAAAACTCTCGGCTTCACTAAGAGATTTATTATAAGCATAGATACTACGTGTATATTTTTAGCATTTAAATAATAGTCATGCATGAAATATTCTATTTTATTTAAAAATTTGCCGTCTTTATAGTAAAATGCCCCTGCAATATCCTCCTGAATATCAAAAGTGAGCCTATCGACTTTTTTTTGCGCAAGCAGATGCATCATTATCCTGACCTTTAACACGAACTTCTTTCCGTTATAAATATCGATGATATCCCCTGCGCTTAAAGAAGTATTCGGCATAATAGCCTTTAATGTTCCGGTTATTGCATCTTTATCTATTTTTTCATCTCCGCCCGTTACAAATTTATTTTTTCCGAAAATTATGCTTGATATCATATTCGAACTACTTCCGAAAAGATTCAAACGACATACCCATTCACAGTAAGAATAATCTCTTAGCCCGCCGATGCCTTCTTTTACGTCGGGTTCCAAGAGAAATATGTCGTTATCCACCATAACGTTGATTAACCTTCTTCGCCTTAAATTTTTCATAAACTCAACCGAAAAAATGGATTTTGCGTCTATTTTTTCTAAACTGTTTTTAAAATTACCGAATAAATCCTTGTTCCCGCATATATACCTTGCATCGATAAATGATGTATATGTACTCAGGTCCTTTTTCATAAGAAGAGTTGCGTCCATAACCGACATGACGCTTCGAGCAATATCTATTCCGGCATCCCAGAATAGATAAAAAAAATCCCTCAGATTTTTTGCCGTATTTTCCCGATTCAAACCGTCTTTTATGATTATCATTATATCGATATCCGAATATGGGCACAATTCAAGCTTGGAGTAACTGCCTCCCGCCGTTACGCAAAAATCTTCCCGACCGTTAATACCGGAAAAAGCCTCTGTGATAATGGAATCATAAAACATTGAGATCTCTCTCACAGTGTGAAAAGAATCATAATTTAGAAGGTCGTCTTTTAAGCTTTTATATTTTAATAAGATTTTTTCCCTTAAATCTTGCGGTGTCAAACGGCTCCCCCTTCATTTTCATTTTTTTTATTTTATTACTTCATTGTTCCGCAATCATTTCCTTCGAATATTTCTCGGATGAAACTTTAGGTGTTGCTCTTTTATATGGGTTATATCGGTATGAGTGTAAATTTCTGTAGTGGATATACTCGAATGCCCCAGCATTTGTTGTATAGACCTCAAATCTGCCCCTCCTTCCAAAAGATGCGTAGCGAAAGTATGTCTTAGCATATGAGGAGTAATATTTTTATCTATATTTGCAAGCACCGCCGCCTTTTTAATTATTTTCCACAATCCCTGCCTTGTTAGCGGAAACCCTCGCTCCGTTATAAACAGATAATTTTTATCGCCTTTCTCATATTTTCGCCTTAACGGCAAATAAGTTTTCAAAAGGTCTTTAAACGGGGTCCCGAATGGAACCATTCTCTCCTTCTGCCCCTTGCCGTATACCCTAATAAAATTCATATCAAAATTAAAATTGTCCGGCTTTATAGCCGCCAGTTCGGAAATTCTTAATCCGCTGGAATATAAAAGCTCTAATATAGTCTTGTTCCTCACGTTCATAAAATCGGCGGCGGCACTTCTCTCCTCCTTAACCGGCCCTTTTTTCTTTACATACCGTTTTGTGAAATCTACGGATAGAATCCTGCCCATTTCATCCTTAGTGAGAAAATCGGGTAATTTCCTCACTACAAAAGGATACCCTATATCTTTAAACGGAAATTCGCCGATCATCCGGTGTTTAAACAAAAACTTGTAAAATCCCTTTATCGACGAATAAAATCTTGCCATAGTTTTTCCGCTTAGATTCTGTTTTTCAAGATAACTCAAAAAATCCTGAAAGAAAAATGGAGAGGGTGTTTTAAAATCGACTTTTTCCCGCGTTACGTAACCATGAAATTTTGCTAAATCAAGGTAATAAGAGGATATGGTATTAAGGCTTAGCCCTCTTTCTATCTTTAAAAATGAAATATATTCCTCTATAAAATCCTCAAGCTCGTCTTTTTTAATGTTTCCTATTTTTTTTGCACCGCCGTTTCTTTTTTCTTTCATTTTTTAATCCGAACTTGTCAAATTTTATTTGCTTTTAAAATATCTTCTGGCAAATATATCAAAAAATATCGCCTGAATCGTTAAGGAAAATAAAACTACTATAAAAACATAAGTAATTATTTTATAACGCATATATAAATTTAAAGGCAAAGATAATGCCATGGCTATAGGTAAAGCGCCCTTGAGACCTCCAAAAACAAGAAATTTTTTATACGACTCGTTAAGGATTAGGCTATGAGAAAATATCTTAAATTTGTTCCTGATTTTATTAATTACCGGCGAGATAGAATAGACGGCGATAAAACGGGAGAATACAACCAATACTATTATAAACCATGATATAATCCACAAATCAAAAATTTTAAATAAATTTATCTCTATGCCTATTATTAAAAATAAAAGAGAATTTATTATGAAAGTCAAATATTCGATTACTATCGGAAATACCTGCAGGGTTCTATCGGAAACCTTTCTTTTAAATCCGTAGTTAGCGAGAACTATCCCGCTAAATATGATAGCCATAATAAAGGATACGTCGACGTAATACGCCAGCATTAACGATGCATAAGCCAAAAGCAGCGATATCATAATTTCCGTAGAATAATCGGTTATAATGGACAGTATAAAGGATGCCAAGTAACCAAGCAACGCTCCAAGTATCGAACCGCCTATTGACGAATACAAAAATCTCA
The DNA here is from genome assembly GCA_003232385.1 of bacterium. GTDB lineage: Bacteria > SZUA-79 > SZUA-79 > Acidulodesulfobacterales > Acidulodesulfobacteraceae > QIJE01. The sequence goes on along the minus strand of QIJE01000005.1, from coordinate 2,284 downwards.
GCGTCGATTCTCCTATTATGCCGAATACGTATTGAAATATATGAATTATACCGCCGTGTAAAAAAACGGAAGCTGAACCGCTAAAGTTTAAAGCCAAAAATAGTTCGAATAAGACAAGGCTGATACCGTCGTTAAACATACTTTCGCCGGCAAGGAGAGTTTCTATGTCCTCTTTGCCGTCAACAGCGACATTTTGACTTTTACCGTCGATACCTCCGGGAAAACCGGCATCGTTACCCGTATCGACATCTTTACTCTTAATATCGGTTTTTTTAATCATCCTGTTTTTTAACAAAGCAAGTATGGAGACTGGATCGGTAGGGGCCACTATTGCTCCGAAAATCAAGGATTGTTTTAGCGGAAAACTTAAAACAAAATGAATAACGACGCCTGTAAAAATAGTGGAAATTATCGTCCCTAATACTGATAATATACTTATAGGTAGGGCGTTAGATATTAAAGGGCGCAACTTAATGTTGACCGCCCCTTCAAAAATAATAATGGGAAGAAAAACATAATATATCAAAGAAGGGGTAATTTTTAAACTTGGAAAAATATGAAGAATGCCTACTATAAATCCGATTATGACAAGAATGGAGGCATAAGGAATCTTGAGATATTTAGTTAAAATACCCCCGATAGAGGCGATAGAAAGTAAAAAAATTGCAGTTATTATTATCTGCTGACTGTTTTCGTGCATATATCAAATATAAAATCGTGTATAAACCCAAAGTCTAATTTTTTTAATTTATAGTTCCCTATGTCTTCAATTAAAACGAACTTAATCTGTTTTTCGCTTACCTTTTTATCTAATCTCATTGCGTTTACATATTGTTCAGCCGTAAATTCAGGAATTTTGACCGGCAATCCCGACTTTTCAATGAGATTTTTAACTCTTGTAACGGTTTTATCGGCACAAAGACCTATTTTTTTAGACAGCATAGTCGCAAAAATCATCCCTATAGATATGGCCTCGCCATGTTTTATGTTCTCGTAATTATACAATGCCTCTACGGCATGCCCCATGCTGTGACCGAAATTCAGCACCGATCTAATTCCGGCTTCTTTTTCATCCTCGCTTACTATATCGGCCTTAATGGCGCACGACCTTTCTATTATATATGCAAGAGCAGATTCGTCATAAGAAAGGACCTTATCGCAATTATTTTCGAGATATGAAAAAAACTCACCGTCTAAAACGACACCGTATTTAATAACCTCGGCAAACCCATTGGCAAGTTCCCTTGCATCTAAGCTTTTAAGCAATCCCGTATCTATTAAAACGACCTTAGGCTGATAAAAAGCACCTATAAGATTTTTACCCTTAGAATGATTTATACCGGTCTTGCCTCCTACGCTTGAGTCGACATCTGCAAGCAGAGTGGTGGGCATTTGTATGAAGTTTATACCCCTCAAATATGTTGCCGCCGCAAATCCTGCCAAATCGCCTACGACTCCGCCGCCGAAGGCTATTATAAAGTCGCGTCTTTCTGCCTTGCAGTTAATCAATTCGTCATAAATGTGGAAAAGATATTTTTGACTTTTAGTGTTTTCGCCGTCGGGCAGGATAATAATTATAGGATTAATGTCGGCGTTCTCAAAAAAGTGGGTGATACGGCTGCCGTATAAATCCGAAACGGTTTTGGATGTTATAACGAAAGCGCGTCCCCTTAACCCCACCGAGTTAAGAATGTCAGTAATATCGCCTTTTGGTTCCGGATTTATAATGTCGGAACCAATTAAAATTTCATACCCCCCTCCACTGCCGAAACGGCTCAAATCTACTTTTATTTTCATTTATAGGATATAGGATTTTATTAGCTCCGTATTTATTTTTTGAAAACCTGCGCTTCTGTTGTATTATATTTCATTAGTTTTCTTTTTTCAAGGAAGCTGTCTATAATACCGTCAACTATTAGAATACCCATTGAAAATAGGCCGATTTATGGACAAGGGGCATCGGATTACCCTAATGATGTTAGAGGAGAATTAAAATATTAAGGTTTTTCAATCAATTTATCTAAATCCATTTTTTTTCTATAAGTCCTTATGTTTAATCTGTCATACGCCAAGATATCATCGCATAATTCTGCTGCTCGTTTATAATCGCCGCTGCCAAGACATAATATTACGTCATTTTCCAATTTTTTGAGATCGCTAATAGTATAATATTTTACATTTGAATGCAGATAGTTTCTGAATATTTTGAAATCGCAGTTTTCCGCAAAAATATAGTCGTCGTCTGAATATTTAAATTGCCATTTTTCAAGCAAATGATAACCGT
>QIJE01000036.1 GCA_003232385.1 bacterium | reverse complement strand
TGTGCAATTACGCCCCATGTACGGTTAAACATATATTCTACACCTGCCCCATACAGTATACCATTTCCGGTTTTGGAAATGGAGGCTGATGGATAGCTGCTGCTGTATGGTCCGGTGGCAGAACCTTTTAATTTATAGCGCTCGCCTATATAACCTAATTTCACGAAAGGCATTACCTTTTTAAATACATACCCAGCCTTTAATGCAACAGCAAAATAGGTTGATGAAAGCTTTAATGTTGCATTATCTCCGTATCCGTCGAAATTATCTTCGGTATATGAGCCGTTGTCTGAGTAACCGAGAGCTACATCGCCTCCGATTACGATGTTGTTAATATTAATGTTTTTCCCAAAAGACAGATTGCTTGTTCCGCCGGAGAGGGTCGGTGATCCGCTGGAGCTGAAGCTTGTTTTAATAACACCTAGATTAAAGCCTATGTAATAGCTATTAAAATACTTACCTTGAGCATGAGCTTTAGGCATAAAAAACATTAACGAAAATGCCAAAGTCAATACTAATGCGACCGAGCTAATGCCGATGGTTCGAATAGAAGCAGATCTTTTCATCCTTAAAGAATTTAATTAAATTCTAAAAATTAATTAGTGTTGCAATACAAAATCAATTTATTTACATTAATCACTATGCGATAAAATTGTGATTTATACCATAAAAACAATATTTCCGAAATATTGTTTTTATGGTATAAATATTTTTTGCCGGCACTAAATGATAACCGGCAATGAAATAATTTATGAGTTGAACCGTTTAACCGTATCTATAATGAAAAGGGGACAATGCTAAGCTTTTCGCAAGGGTAGTCACTTTCTCGATTTTTAAATACATAAACTCTCTTGTCAAATGTGATAGAACAAATACAGTAGTCGCTACGGAAGATGACCTAAAACTCCAAGCCTATACAGATGCAAATGAAATGCAGAGTTTTACTATACCAAAAAATGTAGGTGGAGGATTTTCGGTATTTTGTGCTGTTGGACTTTTACCTTCGGCTATTGTTGACATAGATGTTGATGAATTACCAAGTAGTGCAAAAAAGTTCATGACGATTTTTTTACGGTATAAAAATAGTTTTAATATTAATGCGGTACTTTCTTACTCTTCAAGATTAGAGGGTTTTAGCAAATGATATATTTAACTCTAGGGGGGGGGAGAAGCCTTGGAAAGATTGATACCAACAATACGAGGCAAGGGTTTACCCCAATTGGCATCACAGGACCGACTGACCGGCATTCTTTTTTGCAACTTACAATAGATGGAAGACGAGACAAGACAGTCACAGTGATAAAGGTTGAAAATTTTAACAATGATTTAAGGATTCCAGATATTAAGCTTGAAGATTTAGAAGATTTAGCTTATATTTAGATAATATTCGTTTTGAGACCTTATCAATAAACAGACAGATGCAATGATAGAGTCGATTAACAATTTAGGCGATATACCTTGTGACGTTATTACCATAGATTGGATTCATGAAGCGATGACAATAAATATTGTTGCAAAAGACTTTATAAATGCATGTGTTGTATCTTTATATCCCAAGGAGGTTGAGTTTAAATATGAGCAATTATAATGTACCTTTAGATCTAGAGACAAAAAATAGCTTGTCTTTAATTATCTCTCGAATAAAAGAGAATAGCACTATTTTAGAATTTGGTCCGGCAAATGGTCGGCTGACAAGGCATTTAAAAGAGCAAATGAATTGTAAAGTATATTGTGTTGAGCTTGACGAAAAGAGTGCAAAGGACGCAGAACCTTATGCAGAAAAAATGCTTGTTGATTCCATAGAAAACTATACATGGTGCAAGGAGTTTAGCGAGACTAAGTTTGATTACATTATTTTTGCAGATGTCTTGGAACACCTTTATTCTCCAAAACAAGTTTTGGAGAAATCAAAATTGTTTTTAAAAGATAAAGGTAGCATTCTTCTTTCAATACCAAATGTAGCTCATAATGCAGTTATTATGGACTTGTTACAAGGAAAATTTACATATAGGTCAACCGGTTTACTTGATGAAACACATATACGATTTTTTACAAAAACAACTTTAGATGAAATGATAGATGAAGTTGGTTTTTTTAGTGTTTATAAAACAGCAACTTTTGTTCCGCCTCGAGAAACGGAATTTGCTTATTCGTATTCTGAGTTTGATACCTCTATATCAAAGTACTTAGAAAAACTGCCAAATGGAGAAGTGTATCAATTTATATATGAATTAAGTATATAAAACAATCCTGATGTTTTGGAGTCAGGTGTTAATCCTTTAGTGCGTTCATACTATTCGGAGAAAAGGAAGGAGGAAGAGCTATGATAAAAAAGGTTATACAAGAGATTCGAAACCATGGTGTTAAAAAATTGCTGAAAGAATTAACATATTCAAAATAATCATGTTTTGATTTTGCTTTTAAACAAAATAATTCTAAAGTAAATGAATATGCAAACTATGCAAAGAAAGCACAGATTATATCTGATTTAAAACTAATAGCATTTTATTTGCCGAACCAAATATTTTACTACTTAAGGCTTGATAAAAATTAGTACTTTTATCAGTGATTTTAATACTTTCAAACAAGTTCACAACTGACATAATATTGAAGCTTAATGTCCTAATTGGATACCGAAAGAGATGTACCAACTGAGCTTTGTGAAGCTAAGTTATGTATCTCTTTCGGTTTATATTTATTAATTAGATTTACAATATCAAGTAAATAACATTCTTCAAATAAAGTTTTAGAGGTAATTCCTAAATAATTTAATTTTTTATCATTAATATTTTGAGAATCTCTGACTAATCTTATAACTTTATAATCATTTTGTAGTAATAATTTACTTAAATATGCACCATCTTGTTCTGTTATTCCTGTTATAAATGCGATTTTATTCTCTTGATTCATCATATTCTCTTAAAATCATCTTCACCAAGATACTCGCCAACTCGTGCCTCTACAAGAGCCGCATCAACTTTTCCAGGGTTTTCTGGTCTATGCAACTATCCAATGCTCACTTCTATGGAAATGTTTTTGCAAACTAAGTCTTTTCTATGGCTTAACTACTATTCGTTTTATTTTATACTCAGGATTTTATCGTAAAATAGTGTATGTTCCCCGGGGGCGATGTGCAGTTAAGATGAACATGGTGCAAATCACTATCTCTACCTTTCAACTCTTTCACTACGGTTTTTATTTCCTGAGAATTACCTTTTTGTATTATGAGAAGTGTATCGGGAGTATCTACAACTATAAGTCCATCTATATCTGTCAATGCTATATGAAAATTATCTTTTAAGTTTATAGTTTAATAGTTTTCATAAAAAGCCTTGGTACTCATGTTGGTATGAATGTTGTGATGTTATTGTTTTCTTGGTAGATAATTATGGCACTTATGGGATTTAAAAGGCTTTTTCAAATTTAATCTAGCTTAAATTGCGGGTTGTTTTTGGTAATTTGCAAGTGGCTCAATTTATAAATATTTAATGACCGGCAATAATAAATTTATGAGCTGAACCGTTTAACCGTATCTATGTAAAAGTGAGGCAATGTAATACCGCTGTTTTTCTTGACAAATGCTAAATCTGTGCTATCATTTAACCCTAAATGGGCTTGTGCGGTTTTGTATTGCGCAGTTATGAGGTTGAAGCGAGTGCAAATTAAACTTATATATTGAAAATAAAGAGGCATGTTATGGAGAATGAAGAATTACGCAAACGCATTATGGAGCAAGCGCAGGGTGCGCTTAGTATGAGCATTGCATATATCGGTGTAGTCAATCAATTATTTGCTCATCTTGCCGATGCAGATTCGGCCGCTCCGACATGGCTGGCGAAAAAAACAGGTATGAATGCCGATTACGTGGCCCGCTGGTGTGATGCCGCATATGCCTTCGAATATCTTGAACAACCTGCTGAGAACACATTCGGCTTGACCCCGCTGGGGCATACTTTTCTCGATGATCAGCCCGGTAATTTGATATCTTTTGCCGTCCAGAGTGTGCTGTCGGCGCATATGGCGGAACGCACCGCCGGTTTGATGCGAACGGGAGAATGCCCCGGAGAAAAAATATTGAACGAGTGGGAGACAATTTTGCCATGGTTCGGGCCGATGCTTGAACATATGTTCGGTCCTCTATTAAAAAGTGAAGTTATCGATCGAGTGTCGGTTTTTAGTGAAGTTAATGCCCAAGGTGGTACGATCATTGATTTGGGATGCGGTAACGGTTGGTATCTGCGCGCAATAATCGGTCGTTATCCGAAGCTGCGCGGTATCGGGCTGGACGGTTTCGAGGAGAATATTGAACAAGCAGTTAGAGCGGCAGAACGCGAAGGGTTGACGAATCGTCTTACTTTTGCAGTTGGTGATATATATAATTTTCATGTCGATGAACCGGTCAATATTATTGCCATGAATAGGTCGCTACATCATGTTTGGGATCAAAAGAAAAAAATATTTGCCATCCTTCGCGATCATTTATGTCCGGGAGGATCGGTAGTGATCTGGGAGCCTGACTGGCCGTTGGAATACAGAGACTTGCGGATGCCCGATCGCCGCGCATTAGCCTTTCAAAATTTAAGCGAACATGTGTTGGGTAACCATTTTCTCCATGCCGACGAAATAGTTGCCGAGCTTAATGCCGTGGGTCTTAAGCCGGAGGTATTTTCTATCGCAGGTGGGCGCGATGTGGTCGTTACCGGCATGCGAAGCAAATAGAGTGATATATAAAACTTTTAATATTGCCGATAAGTAACGAGACGATCCTTAATGTTTTATGCACATGGCATTGTAAGCCGGATGTTATTTTGTTCTTTACTGCACTCTATGAAAAAATGGACGATAAAGATAGAAAAAGAGAAATGAAGAAACATATCATCCTTATGCTATAGATGTTAGTTTTCCTCTTGGAATCAATAAACCCGCAAATGATTTTAATGAATGCTTTGACTATATATTTGAATCCGGTTACTTAAATCATCTTGACGTTAAATACAAAAACGATCAAATTACCATAAAGGGAGATCTTAAGGAAGATGAGTGTGAGTTTTTGAAGGGAGGGTAGCTTGAGCAATTTTGTTTTATGAGCTTTTAGAATTAAAAGGAGATAAGATCCTTGATAATGTTAACATTAATGTCAATGTACGGAATACCTTTGATGCCAAGACAGAAAATTAATTTGATGTTTTGTTTACGCGCAATGATGAGCTCTATATGCCGGAATGTAAATCTTCGGATTAAGTGAATGATAGTGAAACGGATACGCTTTATAAAATTTCGGTATTACAGGCAGATTTGGGACGGCGCACTACTAAGAGCTTCCTTGCCGGTACGTCTAAAAATATTATAGATGAAAAAGGAGAATAAAAGGACACATTAAAAAGCGTGCCAAACTATTAAACCCGACGATATAATCAATATTAAGGATGAGATCAAAAAAAGCTGAGCATATAGATAAGAACGTTACCTGCATTGCTTGGTAATATGAAAACCCTTATACCTTACAGACTGTAGTAAATAACATTAAATAAATGTTAAATTTATATTCCTTTGTCGCGGCCCGTCAAATTCACAAAGAAAAATACCCTCCCATCTTCCAAGATTTAATTTATTGTTAGAATAAGGTATAATTCTTGAATTGCCGATTATAGACGATTTTATGTGGGCAGCTGAATTTCCCTCGCAGTGACGATAGTTAAGTTTTTTCGGCACTAAACTGTCCAAAAAATTATTTATATCGAAGGCTACGTCTGCATCATATGCCTCATTAATAATAATACCGGTAGTCGTGTGAGGGGAATAAGCTATGCATATTCCTGCAGTCTCGGAATAGTTTGAAGCAAAGTTTTCGATTGTTGCAGTAACATCAATTAACTCTGTTCCTTTATTTGTTTTAACCGAAAAAGTATAGGTTTCCATCTTTTTGGTTTACCTTAAATGTTTGTTTTTATACGTATGACTAATAGCATAACATATTTTTTCATATATTTAAAAATCTTGACACTGCAAATAATCGGCATGATATCGGGTGGAACGCCTTCACGTGATTGCGACACGGCTCGTCGTTAGTCGAATGTTGTTGAATAAGGTATTGTTCAAAGTTTAATGTTGGAATAGAATATATTAAGGATTATAAGGAGGTATTAAAATGAAGACGCCGATTTGTTTTACATGCGGTTGTTCCCTCGTAAGATTGGGCATTAAAGGGGAGAGTGCGGTAACGCGGAAATACCGAGAAAAAAAATATTCGTTCTGCTGCGACGGATGCGCCGTTATGTTCGAAAAAAATCCCGAGGCACTGCTCAAGGAGACTACCGATATAGTCGTGTGTCCGAGTTGTTTAGCGGAAAAACCGGTAAGTCAAACTGTGGAAATCAACTATCGGGGTGAGAGATTCAATTTTTGCAAGTGTCCGCATTGTATGACTGTTTTTCAGAAAGATCCGGAATATTATGTAAAGCGTCTATCCGGCGAAATAGAATTTTCCGGTGTTTTTTCTGAAGGACGAGGATGTTGTTCGTAATACATAGAGAAGACGTTTGACAACGCCGTCGACTTCGGTGAACGTTATACGCCGGTTCGTCTTTTAGACGTTTTTATTGACCGCCGGAGAAGGGGTTTGCAAATAAAAGAATAATATGAGTTTCTGCCTTAGTATTTGGAATGATTAAGGAGGTTATTTATGAAATGCATGGTGTTAACGAAAATATCAGATTTAAGAGTTAATAAGAATCCTTTATCTTATAAAGAAACCGACGTTCCCAAGATTGATAAAAACGAGGTTTTAATAAAAGTAAATACCTGCGCGGTATGTCATACCGAGTTAGATGAAATAGAGGGTAGAATCAAACCGATTAAGTTGCCGGTTATTCCCGGACATCAAATAGTCGGTAGGGTAATCGAAATAGGAAGCAAAGTAAAAAAACTTAAAAACGGAGATAGGGTAGGGATCGGTTGGATTAATTCGGCATGCGGCAAATGCGTTTATTGTAAGAGCGGATTTGAAAATTTATGTCCGAATTTTGTGGCAACCGGCAAGGATACAGATGGCGGTTATGCCGAATATACAAAAATAAGCGAAGATTACGCCGTTCCAATTCCTGAAAAATTTACCGACGAAGAAGCCTCGCCACTGCTTTGTGCAGGTGCCGTAGGATATAGGGCTTTGAAATTAACAAACGTCAAGAATGAAATGAATTTGGGCTTTCTTGGCTTCGGTGCTTCGAATCATTTGGTCCTAAAAATAGCAAAAGCCGTTTATCCGAAGTTAAAATCGTTTGTCTTTGCAAGGTCGGAAAAGGAAAGAGCACTCGCTAAAGATCTCGGGGCATACTGGTGCGGCAACATTGAAGAAACTCCGGAGGAAAAGTTAAATGCGATTATAGACACTACGCCGGTCTGGATGCCGATCGTGAAAGCGATGAGAAATTTAAAGCCGAACGGCAGGCTTGTCATAAATAATATCAGGAAAGAGGACTTTGATAAGGATAAACTCGTAAGCATAGATTATTCAAGAGATTTATGGATGGAAAAAGAAATAAAATCGGTTGCAAACGTTACTTTTAACGATATAAAAGAGGTTTTAAACATCGCGGATATTTACGATATAAAACCGGCATATCAATTATACGACCTTGCCGATGCCGATAAGGCTATAACGGACATAAAAGAAAAAAGAATTGAAGGGGCAAAAGTCTTAAAGATATAGTAATAAGCGTAATATTTCAGCGGGTTACCCCTTCAAAAGAATTAATAAAGGTATCGTAGTAAAAAACGTTAAAACGTTAACGGCTGGTATCCGTCTGCCATGAATGACGCTATCGCTTGCCCTGCATGAACAAGCTCTATCTTTTTATCCGTCAGTATTTGGCTGACTCCATATTCCTCGGCTACAAAGATACATGCCTGAGGGGCAATGCCGTTCGCAAGCACCTGCTTGTAAGCCTCTAAAATACCCTCGTCGTCGGTCTTAGCGATAAGATCTTCTCCCGGACCGAAGAACACTAACTGTACATCTTCAAAAGCCCCGCTGTTTTTTGTTCTCCACGCGATGGTAAGGCCTAATTTGACTTTTATCGGATCGTCAGCGCCGGATAGAATAATTATCAAAGCCTTTGCTTTTGCCATAAATCATCCTCACTCTGAAATTTAATTGATTTTTTGCAAAACTAAGCAAATTTATTATAGCATGGCAAGCGAATCTCGGTCAATTTAAGTTATAGCACGAGCTTATCAAGACGGGATAACATTTTACAGTACCTTCTGACCTTCGGAAAAATCTGACAATATGGTTCAGATAATAGAGTGTACTATCAAAGCTGTTGCCGCTAATGATAAAATTATCATTACCAAGTAATAAAATGTTTTTTGGTTTATGACAAAATGAAACTTATTGCCTAAAAAAAGACCTATTAATACGGGTGGTATTAGAACAGCGGACAGTTTTAATGCCTTGACGGTTAAGAGCCCGAGAAAGGTGTAAATCATTAATCTAAAAACACTGTCCGTGATTGCAACTATTTGAAATGTTGCCCTAAATGTGCGTTTTCCATGATGTTTCATTTGCAGATAAGCCACTATAGGCGGGCCACCGCCGCCGTACAAACTGCCGATGAATCCCCCTAAAAACCCCAAGGGTACACCTACGGTATTTTTTGCGTAAGGAAGCTTATCCTGCTTAATACTCATGGCATATATTACATATGCCAAAATAAAAATCCCCAGAAAGACGGTTAGTTTTTGCGGGTCTGCGTATTTCAATATATATGCTCCGAACAAAAGCCCAAAAACGGTTGCGGGAAGCAGGTATGGGAGGTCATTCCATTCAACTTCCTTGAAATCATAAGCCCCGAGTAAAATACTACCCAGAAAATCAAGTACGAAAACTGCCGGAACGGTGATACTTATCGGGATAAATATTGTCAATAGCGATACGGAAATTAATCCGGAACCGAAACCTATAGTAGCTCTAACGAAAAAAGCTATCAAAACTATTACGATTCCCGCTATTATGTCAAATGTGGATATTGGGTGCATAACGTATTTTATACCTGTAATTTTTTTAAGGGGCAATCATCACATTGAGGGGTTTTTTTGCAGAACATCTTTCCCGTTTTTACTATTAGGGCATGATATTCGTTATATAAGGAGACATTTGCTTTACCCCGGGGGATATTAGCCGTAAAGAATCTTTGTATATGCTCATATTTTTCCTTAAAGGCGTTTTCGATTATATTATGCCTTTCGAGTATTCTTCTTGTATATGCATCTATTACGAATACCGGTTTTTTTAGTGCGTATAAGAGAATGCTGTCCGCCGTTTCTTCGCCTATGCCAAAAATAGTTAAAAGCTTTTCTCTCATCACGTATGTGTTCTCTTTTTTCATCAAATCTATGGAAAAATTATATTCTTTTTTTGCAAAATTTATAAATGCCTTAATCTTTAACGTCTTCTGATTGTAATATCCGGAAGGCCTAATATGCTCTTTTAATAAATTGGAATCAATTTTATAAATGGCTTCAAAGGATAAAAGATCGTGTGTCTTTAAGTTGTCTATAGCTTTCTCGACATTTGTCCATGCGGTATTTTGCGTTAGTATTGCCCCTATCATGACCTCAAAATCCGATTTTGCCGGCCACCAGTTCATATGCCCGAATTCACCGAGCAAGATATCATAAATTACATGTAAAATGTTGCCCTTATTTTTATCGGTCATTTCTTGTCGGTTTCTTTAAATTTTATTTCAGGTATTATAGAAAACTCTTGACATTCCAGTATACTGGATAGTTTATAATTAGATTATAGATTAATTTATCAAATAATACTATCGGTATTAAGGGGGTGATTAAAATGAGTGAAAAACGTAAGGTGGAGGTTTTTACCGCCGGTTGTCCGATTTGCGATGAAACGGTTAAACTCGTAAAGGAACTTTCATGTCCGAACTGTGACGTAACGATTTATGATTTGCATAAAAATGGGATTGAAAAATCTGACGAATATGGGATAAATTCCGTTCCTACCGTTGTCGTGAATGGAAAAATTCTTGATTGTTGTGAAAGAGGAAAGCCGACGGCGGAAGATTTGAAGGCGGCAGGAATAGGAAAGCCCGTATAATGCGATAAAATGTCGCTAAAAATTATAACCCCTCTCTGTCGTCAAGGCGGAGAGGGGTTATAATTAAGATATTGAAATTATATAAAATATGTTATATTCGATATATAGCGTAAAATGGGTCGATCATGATACCCTTTACCGGGAGCGTGGTTTATGAAGAGATATTTTATAGGGGGCTTATCGAAAAAATTTAATATTAACCCCAAGACAATAAGATTTTATGAATCTATAGGAATTTTGCCTGAGCCGGCAAGAGAGGAGAACGGATACAGGATATACGGGGATAAAACCCTTGAAAGAATTAATTTTATTATAAAAGCTAAAAGTCAGGGTTTTAGATTAAATGAAATTAAAGAGATTATTAATATTTACAATGAAGGCAAAAGACCGTGTGCTTATACGAAAAAATTAATTAAAAATAAAATAAACGAAATAGAGTTGAAGATAAGCGGACTTAAGGAATTAAATGCAAAGCTTAAAAAATGTTTAAAGGAAAAAACAGCAGATTCGGGTTCCTCGATCTGCCCTATGATCGAAAAAAAATAATAGAGATTAAAAGGCTTAAGCGATAACATTCATTTAAAATAATTTTGAAACTATAATGCCGGAATTTATATGTTAGAAGCGGTTCCGCGTGAAAGACCATGGCGATCTTAAAGGCTATTGCGATAATGTTTCATGGGATAAATAAAATAAATCGGGTATATTTTTATTTTATTTTATTTTCGATATTATTTACGTCCGTCATGTTTATACCGGCATATGCACGGACGGCTACTTATTTTTCTCCGAAAACCAACCTTCAAAATATCGATATTCACTGGCTCAATAAATCGTTAAAAGTTAAAAGGCTTTATATTGCAATGTATTCTTTTACCGATTATAGAATTGCAAAAGACCTTCTTTATTTGGCTCATAAGGGCGTTAAAATTTATCTGTATAGAGACGATAAGCAGATGAAAGACAGAACCGACAAGACTTATATGCTCGAAAACGTACGGAATATCCATATAGAAGCCAAAAGAGACAAGGGTTTCTGGAATATCATGCACAATAAGATGTTCATAATCCCCGGTATTGTATTCAGAGAGGGTTCGGCAAACTGGTCGCCGTCTGCCGAGGGGGCATCTTGCTATCACGGGAATTGCGGCCCGTCGGAAAATCAGGACAACAATGCGACATATATAACCGATAAAAGAGAAATAAATATCGCCTTGCATAATTTCTATCGTATCTGGGACAGAAAATCAAATATAGTTATTAATTGAAGATTTATTAATGTTTTTAGAGTCGGACTGGGTTGAAAAAATAAATTTTTATACAAGAAACGGCATCAAATTCATTTTCATTATTGATTATGAGATGGAGCGTCCCATAGTTTTAAAGTTATCCGAGTTATCGAAGACAAATATTTTTTGTATTAAATATTTTATAGACGGGGCAAAAAATTATGATGTAAGTCGTGATAATGCCTTCGGAGAAAAAAACCTAAGGATTGAAAAACACCCCGTCCCCTTTGAAATTTATAAAAAAGCATTTGATAATGTTATCGGAAATCAGAAAGACGGCAACTCATACCTCTTGAATTTGACCTTTAAAAATCCCGTTAAAATAAATTTTAGTTTAGAAAAGATATTTTTTAAAAGCCCGTCGCAATATAAACTCTATTTTAAGGACGAAGAAAGCGAATTTGTGCTCTTTTCTCCGGAGACGTTTATTAATATAACGGAAGATAAAATTTTTACTTATCCAATCAAAGGAACGATAGGCACAGATGTTCCCGATGCGCGGAAAATTCTTTTGAATGATAAAAAAGAGATAGCGGAACACTTAACGGTCGTGGATCTTTTGAGAAATGATTTAAATGTTGTATGTTCCGGCGTAAAGGTTAAGAGATTTTGTTTTATTGAGAATATAAAGACGAATTTTGGCGGATTGTTGCAAATGACTTCCGAAATAGAAGGCAAGGTCAAACCGAATTTAGTGCGGCGTTTCGGCGATATTCTTTTTAGTATGCTTCCTGCAGGCTCTATCTGCGGGGCTCCCAAGAGAAAGACTTTGGATATTATTAAGGAAACCGAATTGGGTAAAAGGGGGTATTATACCGGCGTTTTCGGTATGTACGACGGAAAAAATCTTAAAAGTTCCATTATGATAAGGTTTATCGAAAAAAGAGGAGGAGATTGTTTTTATAGAAGCGGCGGCGGCATAACGGTATATAGTAATGTAGAAAAAGAATATGACGAAATGATTAAAAAGATATATATTCCGATTTAATTTCCTTAAATAAAAAGCATTGACAATTTAAACGTAAAAATTGTATCATATAAATATATGAATTGTAATTCATATATTTATATGATTTTTCATAATCTTTTAATTTTTATAAATTTATATGAATAAAGGCGAACTGCGACTTGTAACGTTTTTTAAATTGCTTGGCGACGAAAGCAAGTTTAAAATCGTTTCCGCATTAAAAAACGGAGAGAAATGCGTATGTGTTATATATAAAGAGCTTGGGCTTGATCAGACTTTGGTATCGCACCATTTGTCCGCATTAAAAAAAATAGGATTAATTAACGGAAGGAAGACCGGAAGATGGGTTTATTATTCTCTTAATAAAGGTGCGTTTAAAGAAATTGAGGATATTTACGGCGACATACTCGGCGTGAAAAGTATGAAAGAAGTTCAAAGCATTAATTGCGCCGATAAAGATTGAGCATATATGCCGCCCGCAGGGTAGCGTCCCGACGGATGCGTGTGAATTATTGTTTTCATATAGGCAGGGGAGTCTTATAAAAAGGTTATTTTTAAGGAGGACGTTAAATATGAATAAGATTGTTTTTGAAATTTTCGATCCGGCACTTTGCTGTTCTACCGGAGTTTGCGGTCCTAATTCAGATGAAAAGCTTATAAAAATGAGGGATTTGATAGACAAATTAAAATCGGATTTCGGAGAACGTGTTGAAATTAAACGACAATCCATATCTCAGGAGCCCAAGAAATTCCTTGAAAACTTTTCCGTGCAGATTCTGATAAAAAATGAAGGTAAGGCGGCATTACCCGTGTGCATTTTGGACGGCAAGGTTATAACATACGGAAGGTATCCGGAGGTAAAAGAAATTTACGACTATATTTCTAAAAAAATGAAATTGCAATAAGAGGGGTCTAAAAATGCATTATTATTTTTTTCACGGAAAAGGCGGGGTCGGCAAGACAACCATATCTTCTGCTTTTGCCGTCAAACTTTCGCTTAACGGCGAAAAGACATTGATTGTTTCTACCGATCCGGCATCTAATATCGGCGATGTTTTTGAGCAAAATATCGGTGGAGCGGAAAAAAAAATAGAAGGGTTGAACAATCTTTATGCAGTAGAGATGGATTCGGACACCGAGATTTTAAAGTACAAAAAAAAGATTTTGGGGGATAGCGAAGATATTTTGCCGCAGGAAGTAGTAGGCATGATAGAAGAGGAGTTTAGATCCCCGTGCACCTCTGAAATTGCTTTTTTTAATGGCTTTACGGAGTTTTTTTTAAAAAATGATTATGACAACATAATATTCGACACCGCCCCATCCGCTCACACGCTTAGACTGCTTGAGCTTCCTCTCGAATGGACCGTGTACATAGACGAGGTCAAAAAGGGAGCAGGTATGACCTGTATGGGACCGGTCGTTAATCTAGGCGAATATTACGATAGTTATAAGGCCGCCCTAAATGTTTTAAAAAATCCTAAATTAACGACATTTGTTTTCGTAATGCATCCGCAAGAGTTGGATCTGAAAGAGATTAAATCCTCTGCAAACGAGATTAAAAAACTCGGCATAACTAATATAGAAATCATGGTTAACGCCGTTTTTCCATATATATTATTTGGCAATAATGATTTCAAGGGGCTTATTTCATCACAGCAAGAAATTTTAAGGCAGGTTAATTTATTAAACTATAAAACATCTAAAATATATTTAAAAGATGGTGAGGTTAAGGGTATAGCTTCTTTGATTAATTTTTTCTCCGATAATATCGAAAAAGATAGACCGGATGAAAAGTTTTCCTGTTTTAACGATGACTTAAAGAATATTAAAGAGGAAAATAATAAACTTATTAAAAATATAACCCCGACGGAAACGCCGTTTTATTTCTTTTTTACCGGCAAAGGCGGAACTGGAAAAACTACATCCTCTCTTTTATTCGGAAAATATTTTGCCTCTATAGGTAAAAAAACATTGATCGTATCCACCGATTCTTCAAATCATATTGCCGAAATAATGGGGCTTACCGGTTTAAACGAGGTTCCTGAAAAATTAGACGGAAAATATGAACTTTATGCTGCAGGAATATCGCCGGCTCAGGCGATAGATGAATACAAGGTAGAGACGGTCGAATATTTCAAATCACATTCAAGCAATGAAGATTCCTTAAAAGTCTTAGAGGAAGAGCTGAATTCTCCATGTACGGAAGAGGTTGCCGTTTTTAAAAAATTCAGCAGCTATTTTTTCGAATATAAAGACTTTGACGTGATAATATTTGATGCCGCCCCTACCGGTCACGCCTTAAGGCTTTTATATATAAGTATGGAATATGCTAAAGCGGACAAGAAGGATCCAAAATTAGAGAGGTTTATAAATATTCTCAAAAATGAGAAGAAGACAATTTTTTCACTCTGTCTTTATCCTGAATTTAGTCCCATTGAGGAAGCCAAGAGGGCTTACGACGATTTGAAATTAGCCGGAGTAAATGTATCCTTTATAGTCGTCAATTATATACTTAACGATATTTTTAGCGACAGCATTTTTAAAAATAGGAGAAAATTACAGGAGTCTTATCTTCTTTCCATACAACGGAAGTTTGACGTTCCCGCTTTTTTGATGCCGCAATGCATTGGGGAAATAAATAGTCCGAATGCCTTAGACTTATTATACTCAGCCGTAGTTTAAACAGGTGGCAGTATGTGTGTATTCTAGTGGCCATGAAGAAGAAACCGTGCCGAATAATAAAATGTTTTTTGGTTAATATATGCTCCGAACAAAAGCCCGAAAACGGTTGCGGGAAGCAGGTATGAGAGGTCATTTCATTCAACTTCCCTAAAATCATAAGCATAGCCTTTTGATTGTAATATCCGGAAGGTTTAACACACTGTTTTACTGAATCCATTTCATATATGTTCTCAAAAGAGAGCAGTAAAATTATCCTATATCATTAAAACCCCTTAATACATCGCACAGCATCTCTATGGATTCATCCCAAGTTAAGACCTTATTATTAGGTAATCCTTTCTGTTTACAGTCGGTGCCATTATCAAGCGTTTTTATGGCATTAAACAAAGAATTTTTATCGTTCAATTTAAAATAAACGGGATAATTTCCGCCTACCTCTCTGAATATGTCTATATCGCTTGCTATAACAGGTAATCCTTTGTTAATAGCCTCCACCAAGGGCAACCCGAAGCCCTCTCTCTCGGACGCGAAGATCAAAGCATGTGCGTGCCCGTATAGAAAATCAAGTTCGCTATCGTTTAAGTCGTTAAACATAAACAATTTATCGTTTAGATATGATGAATTTTCAATGCGATTAATCAATCTTCTCATTTTCCAGCCTACCTTGCCGCAGATCACAACGCTTTTGTCGAGGCCGTTGTTCCACGCATATTGTTCAAATACATCCAGAACAAATCCAAGATTTTTTCTGGGTTCTATCGTCCCTACGGTAAGAAAATATTTTTTGTCCCGGAACTTTTTTAAGCTATCCCTTATCGGCATATCATTGCTGTTGTTTATATTTGATCCCAGATAAAAATACTCTATATTTTTTTTGGTATTTAAAGATTTCAAATGATTCTCTATGATTTTTTTCTCACTTTTTGAAATGGTTATAATATGATCTGCGTATTTTACGACATTGTTGAAAGATTTATTGAACTTTTTTACAGTTGCCAGTTCAAAAAAACCCGTATTGTTGATCAATATTATATCGTATATCAAAGGAATAAAGAACGAATTTTCGACATGAAGTTGTTTTATGAATGCCCAAAGATAACGAGTGGTATGGACAGACATCCAAGATGCATCTATAACCAATAGCGCATCGCCGTTTTGATGCCGTATCTTTGTTTGTTTTTTTCTGAAACGGGACAGAAGAAAATCTAAAAAATAATATATCCCGGACGATTCATACCAAAGCAGTTTTATTATGCTATTCAAAACATCGTTTTTAACTTTTGAAGCAAGAAATTTTCGAGCTTTTTCCTTTAAACTTTTACCATTGTCATTATTATTTCTTAAAAATTCATCTAAACCGATATAGCCGGATTTTGTAAGGACAACGGGAATGACAGGGATGCCCAATATGTCTTCCATTAAATTTCTTCTTTCGACAATGTTTCGCACGACTCTCTGTATCCCCGTGTTTAAATCACGGCTGTATGTATCCGAGCAATCTATTAAAATTCTCTTATATTTTTGCATTTTATTCTAAAAGATTCGATCTTTTCAAACAAATTATCCGACTTAATCTTCGGTTTTTTAGTATTCTGCATTGCAATGTTATCGTATTCTACCAAGGTCTTTTCATCTTGCTTAAAGGATGCTCACTCTCTTTTCTTGATCTTGTCCTTATGGGGTTGCATACTTTCTTGTTTTTGATTATCAATGATGAAATTCCGCAAAAGGGAGTATAAATTATTTATAGCCTTTTGTCAATGCTTTGAATGGCATAGGCTTATGCCATTCAAAGCATTGACAAATTTTTATCCAAGTCGCCGACTTCTTCGAAAACGGAGCTTTTTATCCCCATGCGCGCTCCTGTTGTTGCAGAAACATTTCTGTGAAGTTTTGCTCTATGCAAAAAACATAGGTCTTCCTCAGGCATCTTATGGCTATACGTTTCAACGGCTACTTCTCTGTGATAAATATGCCGTTATTTCATGATTCGGATAGACTGTTTTTTGTAAGATACTTTCAATATAAGGTTTTAAGTCTCCACTTGTCAATTTGAGAGCGCTGTTTGACGATTCGCCGATATGCCCGTTGTTTTTACGAAAAGCAGCCTTTATTTTGTATTATTTACCTAAGAATGCCAACGGTCACATCCATTGTAAGTGCAAATAGCTTTGCATATAGATATATGAACATGTTTTTTCCGTTTTAATTCCTGTCGTTTCTGCAGGTGCCGGCATCAGGTACAAATTGGTCTAAGCAAGTCTTGTCCGTGAAATTCCGATACTTAAATTAACCTTTTTTTGAAGTAATCGATTCTTGACTTTTCGTCTTTTTGATATAGGGGTAAATTTTTTTGTCGGTGATAATAATTCTGGCAAATCCTTAGTTTTTGAAACTGTTGACTTTATAAGCACAAAAACAGACAGGAGGGATATGATGCACCTAAATGGAAGAGATATGATTATTGGAGGGAGCGTCAGGCAGGTTTAAAGAATACCGTGTATAGATAAGTATGGACGGCAAAGGCAGGGTATCGGATAATATTTATGTAGAACGATACAGTAGTCTAAAGTATGAAGATATATATAAAATCATATGAGACGGCAAAAGAGTTAAAGGAAGGGGTTAAGAGATATTTCATGCTTCACAATACGAAACTATTTCATCAATCGCTTGAATATTTTGACTTTAGACAATGCGGCATAGGAGAACACACCTTAAACTTTTTTAAAATATGTCTTAATAACAGGGCTCAGCATAGCTTATAAAAAATTGAAACATTGCAAACATTAGTGAGAATCTTTGTCTCACTAATGTTTGCAATGTTAACGGAGCAATATGTATTGGTCAAGCAGAAATACCTAAAGCACCGGCCAC
This sequence comes from bacterium, assembly GCA_003232385.1. Classification (GTDB taxonomy): domain Bacteria; phylum SZUA-79; class SZUA-79; order Acidulodesulfobacterales; family Acidulodesulfobacteraceae; genus QIJE01. The sequence continues at coordinate 27,934 of QIJE01000036.1, read as the reverse complement.
ACCTTTTCCATAATCCGGATCGGCTTTCATACAATTGCCGATATGACGCCGCTTGATCTCCTCCGGGGCGTCATCCAATGCGCGCGCGGTATTCGCAAAGAGTGCTTCCTGCTGTTCTGTTGTCATCAGCTTGAAAAGTAAGCCGGGCTGGGTATAATAATCGCTGTCCTCACGATGGTTCCAATGATCGGCAGCGCCGTTCAGGTTGAGAGGCGGTTCCGAGTATTTCTCCTGTTGCCCCCATTCGCTATAGCTGTTAGGTTCATAGGCAATAGTGCTGCCATGGTTGCCGTCGACCCGCATTGCGCCGTCCCGGTGGTAACTGTGAGCAGGGCAACGTGGTGCATTGACCGGAATCAGATGGTGGTTTACGCCAAGCCGATAGCGCTGAGCATCGCCGTATGAGAATAGACGGCCTTGCAGCATTTTGTCGGGTGAAAAGCCGATACCGGGTACAACGTCGGCGGGGTTGAAAGCAGACTGTTCGACCTCGGCAAAATAATTTTCAGGATTACGGTTCAGTTCCATAATGCCCACTTCAATCAGCGGATAGTCTTTATGAAGCCATACCTTTGTCAGGTCGAAGGGATTGTACCGGCAATCGGCGGCCTCTTTTTCCGGCATTACCTGTATAAATAATTTCCATTTCGGAAAGTCTTTTTTTTCAATGCTTTCATAGAGATCACGCTGTTGGCTCTCCCTGGACTTTCCAATAACAGCCTCAGCCTCGGCATCCGTAAGATTTCTGATGCCCTGTTGAGTAACAAAATGGAACTTGACCCAATATCGTTCGTTTTGTGCATTAATCAGGCTGAAGGTATGGCTGCCGAAGCCGTGCATATGACGATATGAGTACGGAATACCTCGGTCGCTCATGGTTATTGTAATTTGATGTAGCGCTTCCGGTAATAATGTCCAGAAATCCCAATTATTGGCGGCGCTGCGCATATTTGTCCTGGGATCTCGTTTTACCGCATGATTGAGGTCCGGAAATTTAAGCGGATCACGCAGAAAAAATACGGGAGTGTTATTCCCCACCAGGTCCCAGTTGCCCTCTTCGGTGTAAAACTTAACGGCAAATCCTCGAATATCCCGTTCCGCATCTGCCGCACCTCGTTCACCCGCCACATTCGAGAAACGCGTAAAAAGCTCTGTTTTTTTGCCTATCTCGGAAAAAATATTTGCCTTGGTGTAGCGTGTGATGTCGTGGGTCACAGTAAAGGTTCCGTATGCTCCGGATCCTTTGGCATGCATACGTCTTTCCGGAATAACCTCACGGTCAAAATGAGCGAGTTTTTCCATGAACCATATATCCTGCAGCAACTGCGGTCCGCGAGGTCCGGCAGTCAGCACATTTTGATTGTCGGGCACCGGGGCACCGGTATTGGTAGTCAGCTTATTTTTTTCGTCTTTCATAGCCACTCCTTCTTTTAAAGTTTTAATTCATGCAGCTAATTATAATTTGATTGTTATACGCAAAACCCTTGTCTGCTACATGCTTATATTATATCATAAAATTTGTGCATCAAATTGACATAACCGTGGTCGTTAACAGCGAGTGTACGAAAATGATAATGGACAAAAATTTATTAATATACCCTAATTTTTCATATTTACTTAATAACTGATAGCCTTAAGCTTTCGGCGGCAAAGGGCCTTCGTTCAATAGTTTTGAAATGTATTTTTGTATCGAGTATCGCTTAAGGAAAGTTTTTTGATGTCTCTAATAGACCTTTTATTCGCTCTTTTGCTTCTTATTTGAGTTGTTTAAAAGTAGCCTCTTCTAAATTTACATCTTTTTCTGCTTTCTCTATGGCTTGCATTGTTTCTTTATGGTATTGTGGGTAGATTAATGAAATTTGATCATAATATGTTAAAATGTCGTTTTGATGGCAAAATAGAAAAGTTTAACAAGATAAATATATTATATGCCTCATTTTATAGATACAATTAAACTGGCGGATGGAAATTATAAGCTTATTGATTATCATAACCGCAGGGTTAACGACACGATAAGGCATTTTTTCGGAGCAGGGTTCGAAATAAATATCAAGACCATTATGCCGGCACCTGACGAATATAAAATCGGAACTTACAAGTGCAGGTTGGTTTACGCTAAACGCGTAGATAATATTCAAATCACCCCTTATGTAAAAAGGACGATAACGAAATTAAAGATCATGGATTCGGATGAGATAGATCTTCCTTCGGGATGCAAACCGTTAAATTATGAATTTAAATATAAAGACAGAACCTGCATTAACTGTTTTTTGTCCGGATTAGATGATACAACCGATGTGCTTATTACGAGAAATGGCTTGATAACCGATACCTCGTTTTCCAATGTGATTTTATTTGACGGACAAAAATGGATCACGCCGAATACTTGCCTTCTGAATGGAATAAAGAGGCGTTATCTTTTGGATAAGGGTGATATAGAAGAAAAAAAAATTTCAACCGTCGACCTGCCGTATTTTCAAAAGATATCGCTTATCAATGCCATGCTTGAGCCGGAAGATATTGAGATAAAAATTTCCAGCATAATTTAGATTACGCGGGTGCGAAATACTTTAGCACGTAAGATAATTTTTGTTGTAAACCCTTACTGCAGGTATTGCAACTATTCCAAGTTATTTGCTGAATTTTTGTCAAGTAAAAATCGGTAAAATTTAACAGTAGGGGGATGATGGCTGAAATTAAAGATCCTAATTCGTATTGTTTATCTTATTGCATAATCGTGATATAATTTTTTCAAACTAAAGAGTAATAAATAAATTTTATTTCTTAATTCATAATGAAAATTTTATTGGGCGCGCACGTTTCTGTTGCGGGAGGGTTGGCGAATGCCTGTCTGCATGCAAGAAATACTGCATCTAATGCCATTCAGATATTTACGAAGAATCAGTTGCAGTGGTCTGCTAAGGAACTTGACGATTCTTTTAAAAGATGCGTATTAAAGGATGAATTAACGGTGGTTGCCCACCTTTCCTATTTAGTCAACCTTGGAAGCACAGAGGAATCTGTGAGAGAAAAATCTGTGGCAGCCGCCATAAATGAAATTAAAAGATGCAGGCTACTTGGCATAAAATCGTTAATATTTCACCCCGGTTCAAACAAGCATTTAACCGAGGAAGAGACAATGCGGCAAATAGCTTTAAATTTAAGCGAAATTTTAAAGCAAACAGAAGAATCCGGGGATGTAAGTTTAGTCTTGGAAACGACCGCCGGACAGGGTAATCAAATAGGATATAAATCGGAACATATTGCTAAGATTATCGAACTACTTGAGGGTAGTATTAGGCTTGGCGTTTGTATCGATACGTGCCATATTTTTGCGGCGGGTTACGATATAAGGACATTACGGGCATATAATAAATACATGGATGATTTTGATAATATTATTGGGCTTGATAGGCTGAGGGCGATTCATATTAATGATTCACTGAAACCTTTAGGTTCTAAAGTAGACAGACATGCTTCGATAGGGAAGGGCTATATCGGCCCGGATGCTTTCGGGTTTATAATGAACGACAAAAGGCTTGAAGGCATACCGTTAATAGTCGAGACACCCGGAAGTGATGATGAACATAAAATAGATTTAGATATTTTGAAGGGTATGATAAGAAAATAATTTTCTGTCTATAAATTATTCTAAGTTGTTATTTGTAATATATTTACAATCTTATACCTTAATGTTTCACATGAAACATTAAGGTATAATGTAATGTTTTTAACGCGGCAATCGGTCTTTATCTCCGTTATTCAGCCGGTCTAAGTATTTTTTAACCCCCTCTTCAACGGAAAGAAAGGGTTTTTCGTATCCTGCATTGCGTAAAGCGGTTATATCTGCTTCGGTAAAACTTTGGTATGCGCCTTTCAGGTTATCGGGGAAGCTAATATACTCGATATTCCCGGAACCGTGCCATTTAACAACGGCATTCGCAACGTCGTTAAAGGATCGTCCCTTTCCGGTTCCTACATTAAATATGCCGGATTTTTCGGGGTGTTCCAAAAACCACAAATTAACCCCGGCACAGTCTTCGACATACACGAAATCGCGTTCTTGTTCTCCGTTTTTATACCCGTCGGTCCCCTCGAAAAGCCTTGCCTTCCCGTTTGCAAGTATCTGATTGTTAAAGTGGAATGCAACGCTCGACATGGTCCCCTTATGAGTCTCTCTTTGCCCGTAAACATTAAAATATCTGAAGCCGACAATCTGACATTTTAACCCGCCTTTTTTCATGACGCCTCGGACATACTGATCAAATTGAAATTTAGAATAGGCATACATGTTGATCGGATGTTCACATGACCTGTTTTCTATAAATCCTTTTTTGCCGGTACCGTATACGGAAGCGGAGGATGCATATATATATTGTGCTCCCGTTTTCATGCACCATTTCAGCAGTTCCTTAGAGTATTCAAAGTTGTTTTTCATTATGAACCTCCCGTCCCATTCCGTAGTGGAAGAGCATGCTCCTTCATGAAAAATTGCCTCAATATTTCCAAAGTTATATCCTGATTTAATATTTATTAGAAAATCATCCTTATCCATATAATCCAAAATATCTAAATCTGCCAGATTATGCATTTTTTTGCCGTCGGCAAGATCGTCTACGACCAAAATATCCGTTTTGCCTTTTTCATTAAGAGCCTCGACGATATTAGAACCTATAAATCCGGCACCGCCGGTAACTATAATCATAAGGATACCCTCCTTGAAATCGATCATTATTAATTTTTGAATAAATTATTATAACATACGCGCTTGCGAAAATATATGTGATGCAACCCCTTTTTTACGACATGCGGCATGCAATTTGACATAAGGCATTTGATGTTTTACTATTAACAAAACGTTTATGAAGTGATTGATGTAAATTTTAGATATTTATGAACAACTTAAAAATGGGGGTGTTGTTATGCCGAGAATCGTTAAACACGAAAAGAAATTGCCGATTGTGATAGAAGAAAAGGATGCGAAATTTCCGATGCACATTTGTGCATGCGGTCTTTCCCGCAATCTTCCGTATTGCGACGGCTCGCATGATCGTACTAGAGATGAAGCCGATACGGCCGTTTATGTATATGACGGGGACAAGAGGGTAAAATTATAAGTTTAATAAGCAGCCGCTCCCATTTATAGGAACGGCTGCTTATTTTGTCGTAAGTCTGAAAAATCGCTATTTCTATCGGCGGTATAATCCATTTTGTAAAATTAAAATCCTATACGGAAAAACTTGCTTAGTTTGAATAGTCATAATAAATTTAGGACCAAAAAAAATATAAAAAGGCTGAATTATAATGAAAGAAGGCTTGATTAATCGGACGCGAGTCAGGTTTGCACCGAGTCCGACAGGTAATCTCCATGTAGGCGGAGTGAGAACGGCATTGTTTAATTATCTGTTCTCTCTACAAAATAAAGGGGATTTTATTTTAAGGATAGACGATACTGATAAGCTTAGAAACAAAAAGGAATATGAAAATTCTATCATAAGTGATCTGGAATGGTTTGATATCAAATGGAATGAATTTTATAGGCAGTCGGAAAGAACGGAGGTTTATGAAAATTACCTCGATATTTTGAAAACAAAGGGTTTGGTTTACGAGTGTTTTTGTACTCGAAAAGATATTTTAAAGTCCAAAGAACTTGCTATCAAGTCAAAAAAACCGTATGTTTATAACGGAAAGTGCCATAAACTTTCATCCGAAGAAAGAAAAATATTGCGTTCCGAATTAAAAGAAAACAATTTATCCCCGTCAATTCGTTTAAGCGTAGCCAATGTTTTAAAACATAGCGGTCAGGATTTAAATTCCGTTGAATTTCATGATTTGGTTCACGGCCGCCTCATTTTTGATCCGAAACTTATAGGGGATTTTATCCTAAGAACCGAAAGCAGCGGGTTCGCTTACAATTTTGCCTCTATTATTGACGACAGCGATATGAATATTTCTCACGTAATAAGGGGCGAAGACCACATAAGCAATACGCCTAAACAGATTCTTATACTTAAAGCCCTCGGCAAAGAGGTGCCTGTTTTTGCCCATATTTCTCTATTATACGGCAAAGACGGAAAAATAATGTCGAAACGAGATTTAATTTCTAATATCGAATATTATAAGGAAGAAGGTTATCTTCCCGGGTCGCTTCTGAATTATCTTGCCGTAACCGGTAATACATTTGCCGTTTCCGGACATAAAGAGATATTCGCTGATGTTTCGGAAATGGCGGCTTTTTTCGATATTACGAGAGCAAAGAGCTCGGGCGCAATTTTTAACGAAGATAAATTGAGATTTATCAATGAGAAATGGCTCAATGCAATATCCGCCGATGCCTTAATAGATATTATAGCTGAAAAATTTGCAGGAAAGTCTCTGACGGCAAGGGTTAAAAACGAGTATCCGCAAGAGGTATTTTTAGAAATAATCGATTTCTTAAAAAATGAATTTAAGACCGTACGTGAAATAACGGAGGAATTAAGATTATTTCTTGATGATTATAGGGTTAAATTAAACGATGCCGAATATAATTCCGAATTAAAATCAATTTTTGCCGACAACCTTAAAAATATCGATGATTTCAGCGAGAATTCAATCAGAAATATGATAAACAACACCGTCTCTATACACAATGTGCCGGCTAAAGAATGTTACAAGACGCTGAGATTATTAATAACCGGGAAGTTAAGCGGTCCTTCCATATTGAAAATAATCAAATTTCTCGGTAGAAAAAGGGTTATGGAAAGGCTGTCCGTTTAGCATTCTAATTATTCAAAGCAATACAACTATTCTTCCGTAAATGAACCCGGCGCGCCTTAGAGCCTCCCTATTTTTTGAACTTTCCCCGTGTTTGTCACGTACCGTAAAATCAACAATATTTGCAAGGGTAGGCCTCACTATTTTATAAGCCCGCCCATATTCCTCATATATCAATTTTTATATCATGATCGAATTAAACCTGACGGCATCACACTATACGATATTGCAAATGGCGCGATATAAATACCGTAACAAAAATTTAACATTAACGTAATAAAAATGTAATACTGTAATGTTAAAATATAATAAGTTTTAAATAATTGATTGAGGAAGAATAAAGATTAATCTAAATTTAAGGAGGTATCTTTATGGAAACGGCAGGCAATTTAAGAAATCACCTGCTGGATAAAGTCGATGAGATCGGTCTTGTCCATCATCATTTCAGAACCATGTTTACGGCAGGAATGGGTTTTTTTACCGATGCTTACGACCTTTTTATTATAGGCGTGGTTATAGCGCTTTTGGCGCCGATATGGCATTTAAATACATCCGAAATAGCCATTTTAGGCAGTTCGTCTCTACTTGCCGCCGCATTTGGGGCATATTTTTTCGGCAGGATTGCCGATATTTTCGGGAGAAGGGCGGTTTATGGAATTGAAGTTATCATTTTAACCATAGGAGCGATAGGTTCCGCTTTTTCTCAAGATATTACGCAGTTGATAATATGGAGGATAATTTTAGGTATCGGTATCGGAGGGGACTACCCGATAAGCGCGATTATAATGAGCGAATATGCAAATAGAAAAGATAGGGGCAAACTTGTTTCGATGGTATTTTCTCTTCAAGGATTAGGTCTGATAGCCGGACCCATAGTGGCCATTCTTGTTTTGACGGTTGGGGTTCCTCATGACGTGGCATGGAGAATACTTTTGGGGCTCGGCGCGATTCCGGCGGCAAGCGTTATATACTTAAGAAGAAAAATTAAAGAGACCCCTTATTATAGCATAAACGTGAAGGGCGACGTCAATCAAACCGTAGCAGCCATTAATGATATCGTAGGAACAAAAATAAAAGTAGACGAGAATGAATACGGTAAGAAGAATGTAGCGAAGTTAAAAACAAGATGGTATGATTTATTCAAATATCCTAATAATTTGAGACTTATCGGAACGGCGGGGAGCTGGTTTTTAATGGATTGGGCTTTTTACGGAAATTCCATAAGTTGGCCTTTGGTGATGAAATCCGTCATGCCCAATGCAAACCTCATACATAAACTTGCGTTATCTACTATTGTTTTTATAGTGTTTGCAGCGCCGTTTTACTGGATTGCCGCTTTTGCCATGGATAAATTAGGCAGAAAATTCATTCAAATACTGGGTTTTTTTGGAATGGCGGCGGCATATCTAATAATTTCTTTGACTAATTTAGGCGGATACGTACTCGTTCCGGCCATGTTTGTACTGATATTTGGTATGAGTTACGTTTTTACCGAATTTGGTCCGAATACTACGACTTTTATATATCCGTCAGAGGTTTTTCCGACGCCTATAAGGGGATTAGGTGACGGCATATCTGCCGGTGCCGGCAAAATAGGAGCATTTATCGGAACCTTGCTTTTTCCTTTTTTGATAGTATCGATTAAGATGGGAGGGACGTTTATGATCCTTACGATAATATCTTTTGCAGGGGCTATCTTAACGATATTTGCCTTGCCGGAGCCCAAGGGACAATCCTTGAGAGTCGTGGGCGAGGAGGAAAAATATACAGAAGAGGGCAATTCAGTCACCCGGCATAATACTTATATTAAATAAAACGGAGGGCAAAATGTTATATTCAAAAGCTGATACTCATGTTCATACAAGCTATAGTGATGACGGGATAAGTTCGCCCGAAGACATCGTAGAGTTTATTGCCGGAAAACTTCAAGTAATAGCCATAACCGATCATGATCGTCTTGACGGGGCGTATAAGGCAAAAGAATACGCTTTAAAAAATGATTTCCTTGAAGTAGACGTTATAATCGGTGAGGAAATTTCGACAAAGAACGGACACGTAATAGGCCTATTTTTGGAGAAAAAGATTGTTCGAGGAATGACGGCAATGGATACAATTGACGCGATACATGCTCAGGGCGGGTTAGCGATTGCGCCGCATCCCTATTATCTTCTTTCTTATGCCAAAAAGGGATATGAGCCGATAAGGAGACATCTCAAAAACTTAGATTTTGATGCGATAGAGGTTATTAATAACTCAAGTACGTTTGCCGTATTTTCTAATGCCGTTACGTCGTTAGTAAATGTTTCAATCGGTTTTCCTCAGGTAGGTGCAAGTGATGCCCATACCAAAGAATTTGTCGGCAAGGGCTATACGCAGTTTCAAGGCAAATCCGCAATTGATTTAAAAAATCAGATAATAGAGAAGAAGGCGACGGCTCATTTCGGTCATTATTCTTTATTGGAGTTTAATCTTAACCTGTTGCAAAGCGTAAAATCGTTTTATCAATATTTTTCAAACAGGGATAATTAAATTAATGTTACACGTGAAACATTAATTAGTAAATCATTTAAATTTAAAAGTTATTTTTATAATATCGTCGCAATTAAGGCATTTTTTCACAAATCTTTCATAAATCTTTTCGACATCCGATTCGGTCACTAAGACATTCATGTCATATTCGTTACATTTGCATTTCAAATTCATTATGGCATTTTTCGAATGTGACGATGAGATCTTGTTCTTTATCAAATTCATATATTTGGATCTGACGGCAATGGCATTTAGAGAAACCTTTTTAAGGACTTCTTCGAAAAAAGAACTTGATTTTATATCGTTCATTTTAACCTCCGATATGCTATTGAGTTAGTAGTATAGACTTTTTTATTATACATCGCGTCTGTTACAATATTATTAAGGTTTTATTAAGTTTTTATTACATATGGTAAAAGATGAATAAATATCTTCACTTTCTAAAAATTTTGATTTATTAATTTAATTAATGTTATAATCATTTTCGTTAAATCTTATTTTTTAATAAGTAATTTTAAAAATTCCAGTGAGTTTAGATTAATGGCAAGAGTTATATGCGTTTCAAATCAAAAGGGTGGGGTGGGAAAGACTACTACCGCTATTAATATCGCGGCGTGTCTTTCGGCATATGAGAAAAAGGTCCTCTTAATAGATGCAGACCCGCAAGCTAATGCTACGAGCGGGTTGAATGTTATAGTAGAAAAATCTAATCCTACAATTTATGAGTGTCTCATTAAAGATTATGATGTTTCTAATGCGGTGTATTCCACGCAAATGGAAAATCTTTATGTCATTCCGGCTACGTCAGACCTTGCCGGTATAGAAATCGAACTTGTAAATATGGAGGCAAGAGAATACTATATTAAGAGAAACATAATAGACAAGGTAAGGGAAGATTATGATTATATTTTTTTAGATACGCCGCCGTCGCTTGGATTGCTGACCATTAACGCCTTGACTGCATCCGACAGTGTTTTAATCCCTATGCAGTGCGAGTATTATTCATTAGAAGGGGTATCCAGGCTGATGCAAACCATTAAGCTTGTAAATCAGAGACTCAATAAAACGTTATATATAGAAGGAGTTTTGTTTACAATGTTCGACGGAAGGACGAACCTTACAAATCAGGTCGTAAGCGAAGTTAAAAAGTATTTCGGGCAAAAAATTTATAAAAACGTCATACCGAGAAATATTAAACTTCCGGAAAGCTCAAGTTTCGGAAAACCTATAATATTGTACGATATAAATTCTAAGGGAGCAATTTATTATCTTGAACTGACCAAGGAGTTTTTGGCCAGGGTTGCTTAATTTTTAATTAGTTTAATTAATTGATTATGAAAGAAAAAGAAAAATCCATCAAGAAAAGAAGTGTGTTAGGAAGAGGGTTGGGCGCTCTTTTAACGGATGCCCTTAATCGGGATACGGATAGGACGGCAGGCGACGATAATCAATTTTCGGTTTTTGAAATAGATGTAGATAAAATAAACACCGGCGTTTATCAGCCCAGGCGGTATTTTGACAAGGCTAAGCTTGCCGAACTGAAAAGATCTATAGAAGAAAACGGTATTATTCAGCCATTGATAGTATCTAAATCTAAAAATGGAGATGTTTTTGATTTAATTGCCGGTGAAAGAAGATACAGAGCCGCAAAGGAATTAGATTTTAAAAAAGTTCCCGTAATAATTAAGGATATTTCCGGTGTTTTAGCGCTTGAGATTGCCCTGATAGAAAATATTCAGCGCCAGGATCTGAATGTTATTGAAGAAGCGGGTTGTTATTTGAGGCTGATAGAGGAGTATAAAATAACTCATGAGGAATTATCGGTTAAGGTCGGCAAAGACAGGGCAACTATTACAAATATGATTAGGCTTCTTTCGTTGCCGGACGGAATTAAGACAGACCTTATATATGGAAAAATTACTCCATCCCATGCAAGAAATCTCATAGGCCTTTCAGATGATGAAGCGAGTGTGCTTTTGGATAAAATTTCCAGTGAAAAGTTGACCGTAAGAGAGACCGAACGCGCCGTTAAGTCGATTAAGATAAAGAAACGGGGAAATAAACGAAAACCGGAAAAAGATTTGGCGGTATCTTCTCAGATTAGGAGCTATGAAGATAAATTGCTTGAGGAACTTCAAACGCGAGTCAAAATAGATTACAAAGACAGAGACGGTGAATTAAAAGGTAGAATAGAGATAGAGTTTTATGCCGCCGAGGAATTAGAAAGAATAATTAAACTGATTACCCGAGATTAGACCGGATATCCTTCCTTTCTATCCCAAGCATAAAATTTATCAATAGGTCTCTATCGTTATCGGATATTTTTGTAATGGAGCATCCGGTTTGATATTTGCCGCCCGCATAAGTTGAATGAATAACCCTTAAGTCCATCCTAATAGTCTTATTGAAAAATTTAACCATGGCGTTTTTTAACGGATAGTAGGTCTCGATGGGTATTTCCGAAGTAAACGATATGCTGTTCCACGATAAGTCTCGTATTATGCAAAAAAGGTTGTTATTTTTATATAAGATATAAACGTAAGCCATGTCCGAGTCATTCGTGGAGACCCTTAGAACGCTTCTCTTTTCGATTAAGACTATCTCTTCGGGTTTATAAACCAAAAAGTTATGTTCTTCACCTAAAATTATCTCGTCTTTATATTTCGTCAAAAAATGTCTATCGATTTCGTGCTTGTTGGATTCGGCATTTATCTTTATATATTCTGTTTTCGGTAATATTTTGTTGCCGTAAAACGGAATAAGGCTATCTATAACTAAGTATTTATGTTTTATTTCTATCATATATGATTTAAAAAATTGGTTATAGGGAAATAATGTGACGCCGAGTTCCCTTTTTGACGTAAGAATATTATCTATTATTTGTTCGATTATTTTGTTTTTTTTAATTCGGATAGTATTCACGGTAGAATTGCTTGTGTTATCCGTTTTCTGTTCGTTTTCGTCCATAATTAAAAATCTTCGTCAAATATTTATATTTAAATATTATCATAAAATATTCGTATAAAGTAAATTAAAATTGATATTTTTTGTGTTTTTGATATATAATTTAACTAATAGTCAAACTAAAATATGAAAATACGATAAATGACATGAAAGAGCTGATCATAACATGGCAGGGACTCCTGTTTGAAGCCGTAACGTTTCTGATATTTACCTACTTTTTAAATCTGTTTTTATTTAAACCGATAAGGGCTATCTTAAAAAAAAGACGGGAAAATATAAATTTGCATAATGAAAAGCAAAAATATTTCGAAGAATCGGCGGCAAAATTGAATGAAGACGTTAGGAAAGAGAAGTTGGACCTAAAAATAGAAATAAATAAGATAAAAGAAACCTATCGTAAAGAGGCTATGATTAAAACTGCAAAAATTATTTCATCCGCAAAAAAAGATGCTTCTTCTAAATTCAGCCGTATAGTGAAAGATTTTGACAAAGAAAAAACTTCTATAATTAATCATTATAAATCTAAATCCGAAGAATTGGCAGATTTAATTTACAAAAAAATATTAGAGTAATTAGCTTATTTATGGAAATTTTTTGGCGGATATTCGATACTCTCATATTAATAGGTGGATTTGTTTATATATTTATTAAATACGGAATCCCTTTTTTCGATAATCGAAAAAAGGACATAGAATTATCGTTAAAAAAAGCCGCCGAATATGAGAAAGAGGCGGAAAAGCTTTACGAACAAGCTATGGATGTACTTAAAGATGTTAAGTCAGAGGTAGAGAATATCAAAGAAGAGGCAATAAAAGAGACGGAAACGGAAAGGAACAATATTATAAAAGATGCCGAAATGGCGGCGGAGAAAATTTTAGGGAATTATATTAATCAGGCTAAATCTGAAATCGATAAACAAAAAAAGCAGCTATTTGATGAGGCTTTAAACATGTCTTTTAAATTCATGCGGGATATTATGCAAAGAGAAATGACCCCTGAGGTTTACGGCAGGATAAACGATAGTTTTCTTAAATTGCAGGAGGAAGCATTTGATAGACGATCAAATAAGTAAAAGATATGCCGGAGCACTCTTTGAATTTGCGCGGCATTCAGATAAAATAGAGGAGGTCTATAAAGATATTAACGGATTCATTGATATCTGTTACGATAATTTGTGCCTTAAAGAATTTTTGTCGCAAACTTACATAGATAAGAAAGAAAGATTTGAGATTGTAAATTTATTAGCTGCAGAATTATCGTTAAGCGCCGAATTCATAAATTTTTTGCATCTCCTGATAGAAAACGAACGAGTGGAATATTTACCTAAAATTTTTATACGATTCTCCAATTTTAGGGATGATTTTATGAATATACTGAGGGTAGATGTCGTTTCCGCAAAAGAATTGGATGATAATGAGACTGATAAAATAAAGTGTATTATAGAAAAAGCGTTAAATAAAACGGTGATTATAACAAATAGAACCGATAAATCCATAATAGCCGGCTATATTATAAACGCAGAAAATATATCGTACGACGGCAGTATAAAAGCTCAAATAAGCAGTTTTTATAATTACTTAAAACAAGGGGCATTTATTTATGGGAATTAAGGCTTCTGAGATTACGGATATAATAAAAAGCAAGATAGAGTCTTATACTAAAAATATTGATATAAGCGAGAGAGGAGTAGTCTTATCTGTCGGGGATAGCGTTGCAAAAATATATGGGCTTAAAAATGCCATGATAGGTGAAATGCTGGAATTTTCTCCCGATGTTTACGGTTACGTTTTGAATTTGGAAGAGGATAATGTAGGTGTTGCAATTTTAGGCGAAGAGTTTTTAGTTAAAGAAGGCGATACGGTAAAAAGAACCGGCAATATTGCCGAGGTTCCGATAGGTATGGGGGTTTTAGGCAGGGTTCTTGACGGACTCGGGCGACCCATAGACGGCAAAAATCCTATTAAAGCGACTGAATATTCGGCAATAGAGAAAAAAGCGATAGGTATAGTGCAAAGAAAAAAGGTTAATGAACCGCTATATACCGGAATTAAAGTAATAGATGCCTTAATGCCGATAGGCAGGGGTCAAAGAGAGCTTATTATAGGCGACAGACAGACCGGAAAGACGGCAATAGCCATAGATGCGATATTAAACCAAAAGAATTCTGATGTTTACTGTATCTATGTGGCGATAGGGCAGAAGCAATCAAGCGTCTCTTTCATTTATGACCGCCTGATGCAGGAAGGGGCGATGGAATATACCGCCATAATCGCAGCTAATGCGAGCGACCCTGCCACCCTTCAATATTTTGCACCTTATACCGGGGCTACTATCGGCGAATATTTCAGAGACAACGGCATGCACTGCCTTATCGTCTACGATGATTTATCAAAGCATGCCGTAGCTTACAGGGAATTGTCCCTGCTTCTTAGGAGGCCGCCGGGTAGAGAGGCGTATCCCGGAGACGTGTTTTATTTACACTCAAGGCTTTTAGAAAGGGCGGCGAAACTGAACGATGCGCATGGTGGAGGGTCGCTCACGGCATTGCCTATAATTGAAACTCAGGCCGGAGACGTTTCGGCATATATTCCTACTAACGTTATATCTATCACGGACGGACAAATATTCTTGGAGACGGATCTTTTTTATGCCGGTGTCAGACCGGCGGTAAACGCGGGGCTTTCCGTATCAAGGGTGGGAGGGGATGCTCAGATTAAGGCAATGAAACAGGTTTCCGGCGGTTTAAGGCTTTCTTTGGCACAATATAGAGAATTGGCGGCATTTTCTCAGTTTGGGGCCGACCTTGATAAGACGACGCAAGAAATGCTTGCCAGGGGCAGAATGATGTCGGAACTCCTTAAACAGGGTCAGTATAAGCCGATGCCGGTTGAAAAAGAAGTAGTGATATTGTTTGCCGCCGCCGGCGGTTATTTGCAGGACTATAAACTTTCCGCTATAAAAAAGTATGAAAAAGAACTTTTATTGTATATAGAAAACAATAATCCCGGAATATATAAGGATATTAGAGAGAAAAAAATTATAGACGATATCGTCAAAACGAGCCTCATAGCCGTTTTAGATAAATTTAAAAATATTTTTTTAGAAGATTAATAATAGCATGCCTAACTTAAAATCGATAAAAAGAAAAATTTCGAGTGTTAAAAATACGAGACAAATAACCAAGGCCATGAAAATGGTTGCGGGAGCCAAGCTAAAAAGAAATCAGGTAGCCATGAACGAATTTAAGACTTATTCAAGCAGTTTTGACGGCGTTATAAATAATATTTCCAAAAATACGGTATTATATTCTCATCCGTTTTATAAGAAAAATTTACTTGATAACGATAAGAACGGCGATAAAATTAGTAGAGGAATATTGATAATTTCGACGGATAGAGGGCTTTGCGGTTCTTTTAATGTGAATTTGTTTAAGCTTTTTTTCGAAGGATTAGAAACGACGGTTCCGAATGCCGATTCGACGAAGCTGTACATCCTCGGCAAAAAGGGTTTCGATTTTTTTAAAAAAAATGATTATGATATTGCCTTCAAGGGATTTTATTCGGAAAGCGAATCTATATATGATCTTTCCGTTCAATTGTCTGATGTAATGTTGAATGATTTTACCGAGGGGAAAATAGGGGAGATTTACGTAATATCAAATAACTATATTTCCGTGCTGCACCAGAGACCCGTAGCGGAAAGGCTTTTGCCGTTGAATTCTTACGATAACGGCGAGAATAAAAACAGCGGCGGTTATTTAACGGAACCGGTTAGTTACGAAGATGATATAATTGATAAGATTTTCAAAGATTATATACGTACTAAGATTTATTTTAAAATTTTAGAATCTTTTGCCGGAGAACAGGCGTCAAGAATGTATGCCATGGATAACGCCACAAGAAATGCCGGAAAACTCATAAATAAGTTGACGATAATTTACAATAAAGCGAGGCAGGCGGCCGTCACCCTTGAAATTCTCGATATTATAAACGGAGTAAACGCCGTAAAATAAAATTTTAGGAGGCTATTGATGAATGAAGGTTTTGTTTCGCAGGTAATAGGCCCGGTGGTTGACGTTAAATTTGAAAATAAAAAACTTCCGTCTATTTTTAATGCATTGACACTGACAAATCCGGCTATAAGCAATAAAAAAAATAATTTAGTACTCGAGGTAGTTCAGCATCTCGGTGAAAATGTCGTCAGATGCATCTCTTTAGACTCTACCGACGGGTTATCAAGGGGAATAACGGTAGTAGATACCGGTAACAAAATAACGGTTCCCGTGGGAAGAGACGTATTGGGAAGAATATTTAACGTTATAGGCGAGCCGGTAGACGAGTTACCCCCCGTAGAATTTAAATCAAGGCTTCCTATCCATAGACCTGCCCCGGCATTTGAGGAGCAGTCTACGACTGTGGAGATATTAGAGACCGGTATTAAGGTTATAGATTTGTTGGAACCCTATTTAAAGGGCGGAAAGGCGGGGTTATTTGGGGGTGCAGGCGTAGGAAAAACAGTGTTGGTTATGGAACTTATTCATAATATAGCAATAGAGCACGGCGGATATTCCGTTTTTGCCGGAGTCGGCGAAAGAACAAGAGAGGGAACGGATCTATGGACGGAAATGAAGGAATCTAAGGTTTTAGATAAAACGGTTTTGGTTTACGGGCAGATGAACGAGCCCCCGGGAGCAAGAGCGAGGGTCGCCCTTTCTGCGCTTACTATGGCAGAGTATTTTAGGGACGAAGAAAGGCAGGACGTATTAGTTTTTATAGATAATATTTTCAGGTTTGCACAGGCAAATTCGGAGGTCAGTGCGCTTATGGGTAGAATACCGTCCGCCGTGGGTTATCAGCCGACCCTTGCGACCGATATGGGCGAGCTTCAAGAAAGAATTACCAGTACGAAGAAGGGTTCTATTACGTCCGTTCAAGCGGTCTACGTTCCGGCCGATGATTTGACCGACCCTGCTCCGGCAACTACGTTTTCCCATTTGGATGCTACGACGGTTCTTTCAAGACAGATTGTCGATCTTGGGATTTATCCGGCGGTCGATCCGCTTGATTCTACTTCAAGGGCATTAGACGCAAATATCATTGGGGACGAACATTACGAGGTTGCAAGGAACGTTCAGGCGGTTCTTCAGAAATATAAGGAATTGCAGGATATAATTGCTATTTTGGGCATGGATGAACTTTCGGAAGACGATAAGCTAACGGTAAATCGCGCAAGAAGGATGCAAAGATTTTTATCTCAGCCTTTTTTTGTGGCAGAAGTGTTTACCGGTTTTTCCGGCAGATATGTTCCGTTAAAAGAGACTGTAAGGGGCTTCAAAGAGATATTGGAAGGTAGGCACGACAATTTACCGGAACAGGCTTTTTACATGGTAGGAACGATAGACGAAGCGGTCGAAAAGGCAAAAGGATTGAAATAAATGTCTCTTAATATTAGAATAAAGGTAGTCGATAAAAAAGGACTTGTTTTTGAAGGGTTTGCGGATTTTTGCGAAATTCCGACCGAAGCGGGCATAGAGGGCGTATTGCCGGGGCATATAAATTTTATATCAAATTTAATAGAAGGTAAAATAAGATATAAAACGGGTGAAACGGTAAACGAAATAGATATTGTCGGAGGGGGATTCGTAGAAATAAGCGGTGATTGCATTAACGTCATGATAAATTCCTGAAGCGGAACAAGATATAAATTATATATTGAATATATAGGGTATAAAATAATTAAATTATGATAGATATTAAACTTATTAGGGAACAGAGAGAGTACGTCAAAAAGGAGATGGAAAAGCTTTTTGTTTCGGTTCCCATTGATGAAATTTTTGAGCTTGACGAGTCTAAAAGGAGGCTTTTATACGACATCGAATGCCTTAGAAATGCGAGGAAGACGCTTTCTAAGGAAATAGCGTCCGAAAAAGATGAAGAAACAATTTTAATGAAAAAGGCGAAGGTAAAAAGGATAAACGAATCTATTAAGTTTCAGGAAGATGAACTAAATATCGTGGGCGGAAGGTTTAAAACATTGATGTTAAGCGTTCCTAACCTGCCGGGACGCGATGTGCCGGTAGGCAAAGACGAGACCGAAAATGCGGTGGTTTCATATTTCAACGAAAAGAAAAAATTCGATTTCACACCTGAAACTCATTATAAAATAGGGCAGAAAAGGGATTTAATAGATTTCGAAAGGGGAGCCAAGATTTCCGGAACGCGTTTTTATATATTGAAAAAAGGGTTTGCCCGGCTTCAGAGGGCGCTTATTAACTTTATGTTGGACGTGCATGTAACATACCACGATTACGAAGAGGTATATCCGCCTTATATGATTAATGAGGAATGCTTAATAGGAACAGGGCAGTTGCCCAAATTTGCGGATAATTTATATAAAGACGAAGATTCGGGGTTATGGTTCGTTCCGACGGCGGAAGTTCCGGTTACAAATATGTATAGAAGCGAAATATTTAATGCCGAAGACCTTCCGATAAAGCATGTCGCCTACACCGCCTGTTTCAGAAAGGAAAAGATGTCTGCGGGTAAAGACACCAAGGGTATAAAAAGAGGTCATCAATTCGACAAGATCGAGCTTGTAAAGATTACGACCCCGGAAGCCGCAAAAGAGGAGTTGTTGAGTCTTATTGCCGATGCGCAGGACATATTGAATAGGCTTGATATTCCGCATAGACTTATACGTATATGCACGGGAGATTTGAGCTTTACCGCGAGTGAGAAATTTGATATAGAGGTTTATGCCCCGGGTATAAACGAATGGCTTGAAGTAAGTTCGTGTTCCGATTTCGGGTCTTTTCAAGCAAGAAGGGCAAATATAAAATTTAAAAGGAATAAAAGCTCTAAAGCGGAATATGTAAATACGCTGAATGGTTCCGGGCTTGCACTTCCGAGGGTGATGATTGCTGTAATCGAAAATTACCAGACGAAAGACGGTCGCATAAGGATTCCTAATGCTTTAAAATCATATTTTGGAACGGAAGAGTTCATTTAAATTATGTCAAGCGGCAAAAGAATAATATTTGGAGTCTTGATAGTATTTTTTTCCGTATATTCCTTTCTATCTCTCTATTCTTATAATATACTTCAGGAAACCTATAATTCATATTCGATTTCTACCGCACGAGAGATTAATTTAGGCGGGTTTTTCGGTGGTATTCTGTCTAACTATTTTCTAATCGCATTCGGAATGTCTTCTTTTTTAATAGTTCTTCTTATTTTATCGGCAGGTATATTCTTGATATTGAATAGAACATTCAGCTTACGGTTTCATGCCGGAATTTTTACCGCGTTCCTTACCGCTTTGATTTTTTTAAGCCTATTATTTCCGGAAATTTCATATCATGGATTCATAACATCCGGCGGCGGTTTAATCGGCGGCGGGATTTACGGCTATCTTCTTAAATTTTTCGGAGAAGCCGGAAGCGTAATAATAGGCTTTATACTTTTTATAATTTCGATCTATTTTATTTTTAAAAGAATCGGACTTAAAAGCCTTTTCGGGTATTATTATCGTGCCTACAATATGCTTAAGGTGTATATAAAAGAAATGAGATTATTTAAATTGAGTGTTTTACCGAGAGAATTAGCCGCATTTTTTTCTTCATTAAGATTAAAAATAGAAAAAAGGAAAGGGTTTAAGAAGAGGAAAAAAAGTTTTATCATAAACAAAGAATTATTCGGCGGTTCGAGGGAAGACCTGATAGACAACTTGGACGGAAGAGACGATGTTACCGAAGCGAACGAAGAATCTATCAAGGAGAAGGTCGGAACATTCGATTTCATAGATGATAGAAAATCTAAAATTCCACCTATTTCCCTAATCAATATCGAAAGAATAGCGAAAGACGTTCAAAGACCGGATAAATTATCTCTCTTGGGAAATGCGGCACTAATCGAAAAAAAATTAATGGATTTCGGAGTTAAAGGGAAGGTTACCGGAATAAACCCCGGACCCATTATAACTATGTATGAGTTTGAGCCGGTAAGCGGCGTTAAGGTGGGGAAAATCTTATCTCTATCGGAAGACCTTACTATGGCTTTAAAATCTAAGCCCGTGAGAATGTCCGGGGTTATTGAAGGCAAATCCGCCATAGGCATTGAAGTTCCTAATAACAAGAGAGAGATGGTTTTATTTTCGGAAATTTTGAATTCCAAGGATTTCATAGATTCAAAGTCTTTGCTTACGATAATTTTAGGTAAAAATACGACCGGAGCCGATATTTCGTTCGATATCGCAAAAGCACCTCATTTATTAATAGCCGGAGCGACGGGGGCGGGAAAAAGCGTATTCATCAATACATTAATATTAAGCCTTCTTTTCAAGGCGAGCTATGAAGAACTTAATTTTTTAATGATTGATCCCAAAAGATTGGAATTGACACCGTTTGAAAATTTGCCTCATCTGATAAGCGACGTGATTTATGATGCGAAAAAAGCGGGCATCGCTCTTAAGTGGGCGGTTTCGGAAATGGAAGCAAGATACATAAAACTACAGGCTGCAGGCGTTAAGAATATAGAGCAGTTTAACGAAATGTCCAGGAAACAGGATTTAAAATGCATGCCTTATTTGGTAATCGTAATAGACGAGTTGAGCGACTTAATGCTTGCAAGTCCGAAGGATATAGAGACTTCGATAATAAGGCTTTCCCAGATGGCGAGGGCATGCGGAATTCATCTTATAATTGCTACACAGAGACCCTCGGTTAACGTCGTTACCGGTGTTATTAAGGCAAATATGTCCTCCCGTATTGCATTTTTAGTCTCTTCTAAAATAGATTCGAGGACGATATTGGACGCCAACGGGGCGGAAGACCTTCTTGGGAACGGAGACATGCTTTTTATGCCCCCCGGACAAAATAGGCTTTTCAGGATTCACGGTTCTTATATTTCCGAAGACGAGATTAAAAAGGTGTTGGAATTTATAAAGGAAAAGAATTTTCCATCCCAGAAAGACGAAAGATTAATAAATGAATTTGACAATGTCGGTAATTTTGATAGAATAATTACGGACGACCCCGACGATGAGATATATAATGAGGTTATAAATATGGTCCAAGCCTCTGACGGCGGGGACGGTATTTCCATATCATATATCCAAAGGAGGTTTCGCATAGGTTTTAACAGGGCGGCGAGGATTATGGAGAGGCTTCAAAACGACGGAATATTGGCAAAAAAAAGGAGAACGTCAAGGTGAATGGCAATAGTATGATTATGAGGTTCTTTATTTATTTCTTAATTCTGCCTTTTTTGTTTTCGTTAGGTTTTGCGCAAACATCTTATGCCGCTCCCCCGTCAAATCCTATAATTAAGAAAATAGAAAGCAGATATAAAAACGTGCATTCAATGAGTGCATATTTTTATCAAAAGGAAATAATACCCGGTTATTCGCAAAATATGGTTTTTAAGGGATATTTCTATTACAAACACGGGGATGGTATGACATGGTTTTATGAATACCCGTTTCATAAAAAGCAGATTTTTAAAAATAATAAGCTTTATATTGTTAATAATCAAATAAAAAAAGTTTCGGTCATAAATATGGGAAAGAAAAAGGGTGGGTTTCCGCCCAATGTCGTTGAAGTTTTGGGTAATTTAACGAAATATTTTAAAGTTGAGGCCGTATCGGCGAATTCTGGTTCCGGAACCGTAACAATAGAACTAAAGCCGTTAGTGATACAAAGGGCAAAAAGGATTTATATAGATTTTAACGGAAAGAATTTTAAGGTGGAATCATTGAAAATTATTACGTATCAGGGGCAGATAATAATGTTCCGCTATAAAGACGTAAAACTTAACGAGTATATTAAAGATTCTGTTTTTAGCATTCATTTTCCCTTGGATTATGAAATCATGAAAGAGAATCGATAAAAACTAATCTTAAATTTAAGACGGAGATTAAAATGCCATCCTTTGATATAGTTTCCAAAGCCGACCTTCAGGAAGTAGATAATGCCATTAATCAGGCTATAAAAGAAATGACGGGCAGGTATGATTTTAAAGGGACGAAAAGTGAAATAAAGAGACAAGATAATATTCTTATATTACTGGGAGACGACGATTATAAATTAGATGCCGTCGTAGATATACTAAAAGGAAAGCTTATAAGGCGCGGAGTTTCCGTGAAGTTCTTAGAGTTCAAAAAGAAAGAAAAGGCATCGAAGGGAATGATGCGTCAAGAGATAGAGATTAAAGAGGGCGTAAACAAAGATTCATCGAAAAAAATAATAGATGAGATAAAAAAGGTCGATCCTAAGGCGGCGATAGAAAATCTCAAGGACCACCTCAGGGTCAGTTCTAAATCCAAAAACGGGCTTCAAAGTATTATTGCCGATTTAAAATCCTTTCCGTTGGACGTAGAACTCTCTTATATAAATTTTAGAAATTAAATGTATGTGTAATTTTTATACATTTTTTTTGTCGTTGTGTAATTTTTATGCATTTTTATAATTGATTTTACATTCTTGTCGGGTTTTCTTTATAATAACATGGCATGTTTATTGCTAAAAATTTAGACGGGGGGGACGATGAAAAAGGTTGAGGCTATATTTAAACCGTTTAAGCTTGACGATGTGAAAGAGTCGTTAAGCAAAATCGGCATTCAGGGTCTTACCGTTACGGAGGTTAAGGGGTACGGTAGGCAGAAGGGGCACACCGAACTATATAGGGGTGCGGAATATGTGGTGGATTTTATACCTAAGGTTAAAATCGAAGTTATCGTTTCGGACGATAGGCTCGTTGCCGTGGTAGAAGCAATAACGTCAAGCGCAAAGACGGGAAGGATAGGAGACGGAAAAATTTTTATCTTACCGGTCGATGATGCCGTCAGAATAAGAACGGGCGAAAGGGGAGACGAATCTCTTTGATTTTTTATTATTTAAATAAATTCTAATTGTTTAATTTTTTTTGGAGGGAAAATGACGGAAAACGAAGTAATGCAATTTATTGAAGAGCAGGGGGTTCAGTTTATCGATGTAAAGTTCTGCGACCTTCTCGGAACATGGCAACATTTTACCGTACCCGTTAGTGAAGTCTCAAGAGAGTCGTTCGAAGAGGGTTTCGGATTCGACGGTTCGAGTATAAGGGGTTGGAAGGCAATTGATACTTCGGACATGCTTATTATGCCGGATGCTTCTACTGCCGTAATAGATAATTTTATAGAGGCTAAAACGTTATCTTTGACTTGCAATATTAAGGACCCTATTACGGAAAAGTATTATGACAGGGATCCGCGTTACATTGCCAAGAAGGCGGAAGAATATTTGAAATCAACGGGTATTGCGGATACAGTATACTTTGGTCCGGAAGCGGAATTTTTTATTTTTGACGACATAAGATATGACCAGACTGTAAACAGCGGTTATTATTATATCGATTCCGAAGAAGGTATATGGAACAGCGGCAGAGACGAGATGCCTAATTTGGGACATAAGCCGAGACATAAGGAAGGGTATTTCCCTGTTTCTCCGCTTGATACTCAGACGGATATCAGGAATGAAATAGTTTTAGAGCTGCAAAATGTGGGCATTAGAGTGGAAGCGGCTCATCATGAAGTTGCAACCGGCGGTCAAGCCGAAATAGACATGCGATTCGATTCTTTAATGTCCATGGGCGACAGCTTCATGTGGTACAAGTATATAGTCAAGAATGTGGCGAGAAGATACGATAAGACCGCTACTTTTATGCCGAAACCTCTTTTCAGCGATAACGGCTCCGGTATGCATGTTCACCAATCTCTATGGAAAAACGGACAACCGCTTTTTGCCGGTAAAGAATATGCCGGATTGTCGGAGATTGCAGTTTATTATATCGGCGGTATATTAAAGCATGCAAAGGCTTTGTGCGCTTTTACCAATCCGACGACAAATTCGTATAAGAGATTAATACCCGGTTTTGAAGCGCCCGTCAATTTTGTTTATTCCTCACGAAACAGGAGCGCCGCCGTCAGAATTCCGATGTATTCTAAATCTCCCGGGACAAAAAGGATAGAATATAGGACACCCGACCCGACTGCAAATTGTTACCTTGCTTTTTCCGCAATGCTTTTGGCGGGTATTGACGGCATAGTCAACAAGATTAATCCGGGCAAGCCTACCGATAGTGATTTATTCACCCTGTCCAATGAGGAACTTAAGGGTATCCCTGTTGCTCCCGGTTCCTTAGAAGAAGCGTTAAAAGAGCTCGATAAAGACCATGAGTTTCTGCTTCAGGGAGATGTATTTAACGAGGACATCGTTCGGGCATGGATTGACCGCAAGATGGAAAATGACGTCATCCCCATTCGTACGAGACCGGTTCCATATGAATTTGCATTGTATTACGATATTTAACAACGTTTGATATAAAAAGGCATTATACCTCTCTGTTAAAGGTATAATGCCTTTTTATTTTACAATACGATAAGTCATCTTATGTTGTGCATTCTCTCAACCGAATTCGTTTAATGACGTATCGTATTTTCGTTATTTATATGTAAAATCTGATTGTTACGCTTTATTATCAAGCGTACCTTAAAACGGAATATCGTCGTCTTCTTGTTTGTCTGCCGGATTAAAATCATTTTCGGTGTTTTTTTTCTGAGCGGTATAGCCGTTGTCGCCGCCGCCGCCCTTGGCACCCAGCAAGACGATATTGCTCGCAACTATATCTGTTTTGTATCTTTTAATCCCCTCTTTATCGTCATAAGAAGAGTTTCTTATCTTGCCCTCGATAAAAACCTGTTTTCCTTTTGTTAAGTAATTTGCGATACTCTGCCCCATCTTTCCGAAAACGGTAATATTATGCCAAGTAGTTCTTTCGGTTTTAGAACCGGATTTGTCGTTAAAATATTCAGTCGTGGCAATAGAGAAACTTAAAATCGCAAGACCGTCCGGCGTGTAGCGGAGCTCCGGGTCTTTCCCTAAATTACCTATTAAAAGCGCTTTGTTAAGACTCCCCATATAATACCTCCAAAATTTAATTATAAAATTAAAAAAACCATTTACAGCTTATATGATAATTTAAGTCGATTATTTTGGCAAGTTAAAATTGTTTTAAATTTTTATTACGTTTATGTTGCAATTTTGTTAAATTAATAATTACATTTTATTTGGTTATTTCACTTTTATAAATATTATAGTATAATTTAAAATAGCTTTTTGTTTTAAAAGTAAATCGGATTCATTAAATTGATTTATTATGAATTTAGTCGATTTTAAAAATAACGATAACGGTGCATCGTTGTTAGAGGTTATGATTGCGATGGTGGTTCTTGCTATCGGCTTTTTGGGGGTAATAGCATTGGCGCTTGTACTCACCAATAACAACGCTGCGGCGGGTAAAATAAATACCGCAACCGCTATTGCGCAGGCGGAAGTCAGTCAGCTTAATTGCCTTAGAACAAGCGGAATATTGCAAAATTTTCCGCAAATAAGTCCGTGGACGTACACTTATACGGTAAATCCTACTGTGTCTACTCCGGATAAAAGAAATACCGTGACATCTTGTATCACGGAGGCTTTAAGCAAAGGCGGCCACGCCCCAGATTCTTCTTTAGGCGTTACGATTCCCTATACCGTTACTATTAATTTTTTCAATAATCCCAATCCTTTCTCCTCGACCCTTATTAATGCTCAGATTGAAGTCGGCTGGCGGGATATAGGAAGGCATATTATAGTAATGAACGATATAATTTCATAAATAATTTGTTTATTATATTATATGCAAACATTATAAAATGAAATTAAAAGCAAAAATAAAGGATTTCGTCAAACCTCATACGGCAAAGAGGCCCGTTGTTCCGAACTCAAGCGGGTTCACTATGATAGAGCTTATCGTAGCATTAGCTATTTCCGTGATAATTGTTGCCGCAGCGGGATTTATTTTGCTGACTCAGTCGGGGGTTATAAGGCTCAGTCGCTCCGTTTCAACAGAGCAGCAAAGGCTTAATATGGCGTTTGGTACGGTTAGGTATTCGTTTCGGATGGCCGGTTTTGATTATGGACAAAAATATTTTATCCAGAAAGACGCCGTTCCTCCCGTGCAGATTGTAAAACCGGAATATCCGACTAATCCTTATGAAATTTTGGTCAGTTACGATACTATAGTCAACGGTTCCAATCCATGCACGTTAACCCCGGTGTCTAATGCAAACGCAAGTGCGGCATCGTCGGAGTTTGATTTGAGCGGTTCTTGCAACATAAATAATTTTTATGCCGGTCAAACATTGAACATTACGAACTCTATTCCGCTCAATGGCAGCCCGCTTCCGGCACCGCCCATAGTTTTTTGCGTAACGTCGGTTCAAAAAAATCCCGGCAGTATACAGGTAAACCCCGGAAAGGGAGGCATGTGTGCGGCTAATCCCGTACCCCCGAGGAGCATCGGTGGCGGCGACGTATCAGTGGTAAACCAGGTATTGTTTTATTGGGGAAATACCGTCTATAATTTCAATCCCCCGTTTGATATTCCCGGGAATTTGTATAAATGCACAGTGAATCCGATTATAATTGAAAAGGCTCCCTCAGACTATACGGCTCCGATATGCGTGGCAAATACCACCGTTATGCTCAGCGACTACGTAAATAATTTTAAAGTTTCGGCGTTCAAGAAGCTGGAAAACCAACATAAACCTCCCCAGCCTTATGCATATGATATTTCCATCACCGGCGAATCTAATGTAGCGCTGTCCGATTCGCCTTCCTACAGCGTTCATGTTCCGTATAATTCCAATCCTAACGGAGCCGATGCTAAGGGGAATGCGGGACAGATTGTGGGAAATAACGTATTAAAGGTTCTTAATTCTAACGTCTTTTTAAGAAACGTTTATTACGGAAGATAAATATGATAAATAAATATTTTAAAAGCAAAAAATATGATTTAAAAACCAACGATTCTCAGCGGACAAATAGGGTATTAAATAATAATCGCGGTATAACCTTAGTTGTCGTAATATTAGTTATCGCAATATTGGGGATATTGGCCGCGATAGCCATCGAATCTACCGGCTCGGATATTATCAATGCCGGAGATTATACGTCTTCCGAGCAGGTATTGAATATATCTAATTCGGCTATGAATATTGCTATTTCTCAGTTGGATACAGATCGGCAAACCAACGCAGGGATAGGACTGCCCATAGCGAATATCTATTATTATACGCCTGCCGTAAACGGTATGCTTCAACAAAGCGGCAAGTATATTGAATTGACTAAGGCAAATATAGATCCCGGGTTTTCTAACATTCTCGGTTTTACGGTAGATGGCGGGAAATTCGGCTTTGAGTATGAAGGAGCCTACGGGAGTTTCCCCGGTTATAGTTTAACATACTACTTTTATAGCGGGAAGAATGACACTATAGCGCAGAATCAAAGCGCTTCAAAGACGGTTAGAACCGGAATGACGTTTAGTTACGGACCCGTCCATGAGGGCTACTAAAGAGGGTTCCGGCGAGGACTTAAAAAATGGGAGGGGAGGGGATGAATAGAAAAATCACTAAGATCGGCAAATATGACGAATCCGATGAAAGAATGAGGCAATCACGATTTTTTAAAACAATAATCTCTGCGGTTATTCTTATAATATTTTTAGGTTTTAATTTATTCGTCGGGCAGTCTTACGCATCGGACACCTCTTTACTTACAAACCTTAATAATCCCAATGTGCTGATATTTTTAGATACCTCGGGTTCAATG
>QIJE01000020.1 GCA_003232385.1 bacterium | reverse complement strand
GGGGGTCAGCCCCCGACATGAGACATAATCATATGATAAGAGCACATACTTAGGTCGGATCTTGAATTTTAACATTTCACATAATATAACGGTTTTACAACTTGGTCTTTATGAAAATAGAATTTCCTTGCTTTAACTATGGGGAATATGTCAAAATATAGAAAGATGGATATTATTATATGTCGTCGAAAAGCTAAACGCAAAAGGGAGGGAGAATGTCTCTGCTAAGCGAGCAAGATGCCGGGTTTTTAAAAAAAGATTTTAACGATAAACTTAAAAATAATATCAAACTTATATTTTTTAAGTCGGAAAATAATTGTCTTTACTGCAAAGAGGCGAAAGAAATATTAATAGAAGTAGTAGGTCTCAGTGATAAAATAAGCCTTGAAGAATATGATTTCGATAATGATACGGACAAAGTAAGGCAGTATGCCGTGAAAAGAGCGCCTGCAATAGTTATAGAAGGCGACAAGGATTACGGGGTTCGTTTTTACGGAATACCGGCGGGTCATGAGTTTATGACCTTAGTTCACGGCATAATGAATGTTTCTACCAAAAATATCGGTTTTTCGGAAAAAACCGTTGAAAGACTCAAAGAAATCACTAAGCCGTACAATGTTCAGGTATTTGTAACCCCCACTTGACCTCACTGTCCGCCGGCGGCGGTTCTTGCTCACAATTTTGCCATTATGAACGATAATATCACTTCAGATGTCGTTGAAATTCAAGAATTTCCCGGCCTTTCAGACAGATATGAAGTTTTCAGTGTTCCTAAAACGGTAATGAATGATACTGCTGAGGTAATCGGAGCCGTTTCGGAAGCTGCATTTTTAGAGAAGGTTATAGAAGGATACGTTAAATAATAGATTGTTTCGGATATAACGTTTCTAAATTTTTTGTTGTATAGGTATTGTTTCGATAATCTGCCCCTCGTTCCCCTTGAAAATTGATTTTTATCGTTTATAATGTATAATTAAAGATATAAATTAAATAAAAATATAATAAAAAAACAGGCGGAACCTGCATGCAAGAACAATTTAAAATCAAATCCGACGGACAGCTCAATGTCGGTCAAGCTTTAAGCAGGACACTAACAATCATAATATTCGGCTTGTCTATCGCGGTCTTTATTTCGTTAATTCCCAATATTGGTTTTGCCCGGTCGAAAAATCTTGCAAAGCGGTTGGAATACGCCGATAATAGTAGCCATAATAAGAAGTTTTATACAGAAAACAAAGAATTTATTATACTTAAAATGTCTGAGAATCTTAGGGCATATATAAACAAAAAAAACCGAAAAGTTTATTACCGTTATAACGATACTTACTATTTTTGGAACAAGGGAATATGGTTTGACTCAAAGAAAATAAACGGAATGTTTGGCATAGCGATTCAAAAGGATATCCCTTTTCCCCTCAGGCACGGTCCGCTTTTAAAGGTAAAAAAGAAGAATATTCCCGCTGGTTTTGCCGCTTTAAAGATTCCCCCTAATCCGGTAAAACACTCTCTACCTAACGCCGCTACCCGGCATTTATATAATATGCCGCTGACGCTTCACGGATTGGTCATTTACCAAAATAGGTTTAATTTTAACGGAGTAGTAGGGAACGGTCATTAACCGTGTTTATTTTTTTATTGCATTATACTATAATATAACCATGGAGCTTATTGAAATATTAAAATATCCGGATCCAAAATTGCGGATAAAAGCAAAACCTTTAGATAAAGACAGCATATCTGCGGATATTCCTTTTATTAAAAGTCTTGTGTATACTATGTATAAGGCGGACGGAGTAGGACTTGCCGCTACCCAGGTCGGTATAAACAAACGTGTAATAGCAATAGATATGAGCAGGAAAAGCAATAAAAGTAAGATACTTTCCTTGAGTGAGTCTAATATACTTACGGAGAACGAGGGGCTTGTTATCGCTGTAAATCCGGAAATAATTTTTAGAGACGGAAAGACAGTATATGAATACCCGGATTTAACGCAGATATCGAAAGGGCGGAATGCATCAGGGTCAAAACGATTAATATCTCAGGAGAAGAGGTTGTGTTAGAGGCAAAAGATTTGCTTGCCGTTGCTTTTCAACATGAAATAGACCATCTTAACGGAACCCTATTCATAGATAAAGTTTCTCCTTTAAAACGTTCTCTGCATAATGCTTTTTTGAAAAAAGCCGGAGTAGCGAAGCGCGGAAAGAGTCCGAGTTATATTTAATTTATTCTACTCCTTATTAAAACGAAAATAATTTATGCCTCTTTTGAACGTTGTTTTTATGGGTACTCCGAATATTGCCTCGGTATCGCTTCAATGTATTTTAGAATTACGGGAATCAAGCGTATTAAATTTAAAGTCGGTTTATACAAAACCTCCTGTCTGGAATAATAAAAAAAAGGAACTTGTCATGTCGTCGGTAAACCGATTGGCGCTGAAGCATGATATAGACGTAAGAACGCCTGCAACCTTTAAAAAAAACGCTGACGAGACAGCCTTTTTAAAATCCTTAGATATAGACCTGATTATAGTGGTTGCATTCGGACATATTTTACCCGTAGATATCTTAAATATTCCAAGATACGGCGCTTTAAACCTTCATCCCGCTCTTCTGCCTGACTTAAGAGGTCCAAGTCCGATTCATCACGCTATATTAAAAAGGTTAAGATTTAGCGGCGTTTCCATAATGGCATTAGATGCCGGAGTGGATACCGGTCCTATTATAGCCCAACAAAAGGTCGATATAGGGAAAGATGAATATTGTGAAAGCCTTTATGAACGATTATCCATTACGGGCTCCGTCTTACTGTCAGAGGTTATAAAAACTATCTTTAAAATTAAGGTAAATATGTCGGAATCCGGGTTTGTACAGTCTGATGCGGACAATGATGCTTTAACCGCTACGAAGTTAATCGGTTTAGACGAACGAATGGTTGATTTTTTAAAAGACGAACCGTTAGAAATTTATGCTAAAATAAGGGCGTTTGCCGAGTTCGGAGGGGCGTATTTTATTTTTAGGAATAAAATTGTTAAACTTATTGAAGCAAAATTGCTTATTAACGGCAAGGAATACGAAAGATCCGTCTCCGGGGACGAAGACGGTCTGTTTTATAATTATAACGACTATGTTGATTCCTTGTCTTCGGGAGAGAATAACAACGATATTGTTCCAAAAGACGTTGAATCCTTACCGGGGACGATAATTATGGCGAACAGGTTGTCTTTAATCGTTGCCACGACTAAAAAAGGGGCTTATATCAAACTTTTAAGGTTAAAACCGGAAGGGAGAAAAGATATAAGTTACATAGATTTCATTAATGGTTACAGGATAAAGCCGGGAGATATATGTCGATAAAAAAGGAGCATATTTATTTCTTAAAAATAATATCGGTTTCTATTTTTGTTATACTGTTTATCTTATTTTTTCTTTTTTGGATTATTTCCGGCGGATTGGAAAAGATAAGCCCCAATCTGCCGGTATATATATTTTTGTTTTTAGATGCCGTTTTATTGTTGATTATTTTTATTTTTTTACTCGGTTTATTTAAAAAACATGGTAAAAATAAATCTTTATTAGTTTATCCGTCCAGGTATATTTTGATTAAAATCTTATATCCGATGGCTTTTTTTATTACGTCTATTTTTCGAATAAACAGGGATAAGATGCAGAATTCTTTCATAGATATAAATAATTTTTTACTCTTTTCCATGAATAAGCAGGTGTCTTTAGACAGAATTTTAATTCTCCTTCCTCATTGCCTGCAACTGCATAATTGCAAGGCTAAAATTACGGACGATATCCATAACTGCCTCAGTTGCGGAAAGTGCAATATTAAAGAGCTTGCGATACTGGCGGATAAAAAAGACATGTTTATTGCCGTTGCGACCGGCGGCACCCTTGCGAGAATGGTTTTGGAGGAAAAAAAACCTCAAGCGGTGATCGCGGTTGCATGCGAGAGAGATTTAAGCTCCGGGATTATAGATGGTTTTCCGCTGCCGGTTTACGGTTTATCCAATATGAGACCCAACGGACCCTGCAGGGATACATTTGTAGACATAAGCGCCTTGAGCGATCTTATCGGAAGAATAACACTATTCTCTTAAATCTCTTTTCTCATATCTAATTTTTCGGAATCCGAGGTTTTCTTTAGTACTTCATACGTTTTCTTATAATTGCAAGTATCTACGGTATGAATCTCGTCTATTCCGGTGCCTTCCGCGACTTTCCTTATACCTATTTTATTGGAGACGGTGAGAGGTTCAAACACTCTTCGCTGTCCGAGGACTCCAATGTGGTATTTTGGCGAACTTAGCGTAAAATCTATTATCCTGTTCGTTTTGGGAGCTGTGCATATTCGGGTCGCCTGCCGTAATTATGACTAAACCGCCTTTAACTACGGTAATTGCAAGGGTCATGAGCGGATCGGAGGCTACGTTTAAACCGACATGCTGCATCACTCAGTTTTGTGAGGAACGGTAAAATTTCAAAGCTTGGAGTGCCCGGATAACCGGTAGCGACACAAACACCTGCGTCATATGCGCGAAGAGCTTTGGGGGATATAATGACCAATATTTAATCGTTTAATTAAACTTGCGGTCAATTAAAGTTATTAATTCTTTTAAGTAAAGAAGAAAAAAGAGCAATCCGATTAAGACACGCGCACCTTGAATTGATACCGTTGCTGCCTTTCGACCCTGGCGGGGTTCTCAACCTCAATACCGTGTCGTCGGATTACTCAACAATAATTGTAACATATAAGAGCTTTTTTTGAAAAGGATTATTTTATTGTGGGAAACAATCCTCACCGTTGTTGAATTAAGACATGTAAAAGTTTCATCTTGAAAAAAATGGTCTAATCGGATAATATTAAAAATATGAAAATAGAAAAAAATATATTGATAGCTATTAATTTGAACTTCGAAACTCCTTTCATATTGAGGTCTGCGGCGTCTCTTTTTAGGGAGGCTTCGGTTAAGTTTTATATTTTACACGTAGTCCCTGCCGGCGCGTTTTCATTTATAAATAAAAAAAAAATGCTTCAGTCAAAAACGGACAATGCCCGTAAGTCGGTAGAGCATGAACTTGAAGAAGCGGGGTTACACTATTTAAATTATGAAATATTTGTTTCTTTAGGCGTGGCGGCATCGGAGATCCTTAATTTTTCAAAAAGAATAGGTATTGACGTAATCACGATTGGGACACATCAAAGAATAGGTTTTAAAGAGTTTGTTTTCGGGTCGGTTTCCTTTGCTGTTGCAAAAAATTCTATTTGTCCCGTACTTCTAATTCCTCTAAGAAATATTGTAGAGTCGACAGAGGATGAATTAGCTAAAGAACCGGCTATATCTTTGATAAATCCTTTGTAAAATTTATAAAATAAAATTTTAATCCCGAAAATTTTCATATTATAGTAATCACTTAATTAATTTTATGATACTTATTCACGATTTTAAGGTTCCGTTAAACAGCTCGGATAAGCGCAAGGAAAAGGGGAGTGAAGAACTTTTTATCGATGGTTTGAGTTTGCTCACCGATAAATTTGAGTTTTTTTCTAAAACCGGCGAAAAGTTAAGGTATTCGGGCCTGCCCTTCGAAATAAAAATCATTAAAAAATCGCTTGATTTGAGGCAAAAAGAGGCTAAAGCGGTTTTTAAGGCAATAATCAAGTTTAAACATACCGCATATAAACATGAAACCGGCGAGGCCGCAAATGATGTCGACATTCCGGATTTAGAGAATGCCCTCGTTAATTTCTTAAACAAAAACGGAGTAAAAGCGAGTAGTGCGAGGGATGAATATAACGCGTGTGATAAACGTAGCGAAGGCGGTCTGTCCGATAAAAACGGTGTAAAAAATATTAAACCCAAGGTTCTGATAGTAGGAACCGGTCCCGCAGGAATTTTTGCCGCCGTTTATCTGTTGGAACAGGGTATAAAATCGGTATTAATAGAGAAGGGCATGCCTGTTGAGAATAGAATAAAAGATGTCGATAATCTATTTAACGCAGGCATATTCAACAAAAAAAGCAATACGGTATTCGGAGAGGGCGGCGCAGGAACTTTTTCCGACGGCAAACTTACGACTAGAAAAAACGATCCCGCAGTGTTTTACGTTTTGAATTTTTTAGTAAAAATGGGGGCTAAAAAGGGTATTTTAACCGAACATAAGCCGCATCTCGGGAGCGACGGTTTGATTTGTATACTTAAAAACATCAGGGAATATCTTAATCGAAGAGGGGTGGAGATTCATTTTGATGAAGAAATGAAAGATATGGGCATTGACAAGCATAAGGCAATGCATTCCGTTATCACGGATAAAAGATCTTTCGAGACGGACTTCCTGATACTGGCTTCGGGGGCAAACAGTTACGATACTTATGAGCTGTTGAGAAAGCGAGAAGTTTATATGGAAAAAAAACCCTTTGCCGTGGGTTTTAGGATAGAACATAAAAAGGATTTTATAGATAGACTGTTTTTTAAGGGAAATGAAGGAATAGAAGGCATTAAACTTAAAGGCTTGTATTACAATATATCTTCCAAAAAATATGGGGGGTATTCTTTTTGTATGTGCCCGGGGGGCTTAGTTATAAATTCAAGCCCCGATAAAAACCTTCTCTCTATAAACGGCATGAGTTATTCCGGCAGGGACATGGAAAATTCCAACAGTGCCGTGGTTACCGCAGTCAGACCGGAAATGCTCGACTATTTAGATGGCGACAGATATTCTTCGGGAACGGGCGGGCTGATATTCAGAAAGGATTTGGAGGTTAATGCATTTGAAGCCGGGGGCGGAAACTATGGCGCTCCTTTTCAATATACCTTGGATTATATAAGGGGCATTGCTGCGGCTGCCGACGGGGTTATTGAGACTGATTATAAAAATAAAAAAATTAAAGTAAACGAGATGCCTAAGCCGTCTTATTTACCTTCGGTTAAATATTCCAATCTGTTTAAACTGTTGCCTAATATCTTAAACCTATCGATTGCAGGGTCGTTAATTGAATTTGAATCGAGATTCAAAGGATTCGGCGATAGGTCGGTCTTAACGGGGTTAGAAACGGGTACGTCGTCGGCAGTGAGAATTAAAAGGGGAACGAATTTGGAGTCTGTATCCGTTAAGGGCTTGTATCCGTGCGGTGAAGGTTCCGGATATTCCGGCGGTATAATGACAAGCGCTATGGACGGAATTAAATGTGCGGCGGCGATAGCGACAAAAATCGCCGAAAGATATTGAAAGATCGAGCATTATCAAAAGACGGCTTAAAAACCCGAAGTCGAAAACGGGACCGGCGGTGAATAATAAAGCAAATCGAATACGTGTCGTAGATTAAGATTTTTATTGCAATCGTACCTTAAAAAATATAAAATAAGCCCAAGGAGTTTTAGGTTTTATTAATATTTAAACATTAAAATAAACGGGTGTTTTATGAAATTTTTATCCGGCGGCGAATATCAAAGATTAATAAGTGAGATAGGGGGGCTTAAAAGAAAAAATAACGATTTAGAGTTATCCCTGAGAAGAAAGGATTCTGAGATTTCTTCGGTAAGAAACGATTACGAAAACGAGTTGGGAGACTTAAAAACTAAAATAGCTTCGCTTGAGAGTGATATTGCCGGTAAAAACGACCTTTTAAATTCATGCTTAAGGGATTCCGAAGAGCTTCCTAAGGTTACCGAAGAATTTAATCAATTTACCGCAAAATGCAAAGATACGAAGTCGGGCATTAAAATTTTTGTGGATTCCTTGGCCCATATGTATTCAAGTTCATTTTCCATGCTCGGAAAAACCTATAACGATTCCGTCGAGCTTTATAAACTTACTCTTTTTACCGATGAGATTCTCAGCGCTATCGTTTCCATTACTAATCAGATTAATTTGTTAGCGTTAAACGCTGCAATAGAAGCCGCGAGAGCCGGAGAGGCGGGGAGAGGGTTTGCCGTAGTTGCGGATGAGGTAAG
This sequence comes from bacterium, assembly GCA_003232385.1. Classification (GTDB taxonomy): domain Bacteria; phylum SZUA-79; class SZUA-79; order Acidulodesulfobacterales; family Acidulodesulfobacteraceae; genus QIJE01. Next base: position 20,623 of record QIJE01000020.1, on the reverse strand, counting down.
AAAATTGTCGGAAAAATCGTCGAGCTCGACTAAAGAAATATCCAATGTGCTTTTCGGGATAAGAAAAGTGAGCGCAAAACTTAACGATATGCTTAGGATAGACGACAAATTGAACGAAGGGCTTATGAAAATCATTAAAAATATTGATGGTAAAATCGGCGACCTCTGTGTATAATCGCAATGTGATCGGTTTAGTTTATAATTCTATATATCTTTAATAATATAAAGGGGATTTTGCATTATGACGTCAGAAATTTTATACGAGTCGCCGAATCATAAATTTATTTATATAGGCAAGGATGTGGATAGACCTGATTATATTATAGATACGAATCAATATCTGCTGATCCATGATGATGTTGCAACGATCATAGACCCCGGTGGAATTGAGATGTTTTCGTCGGTTTCATCAGCCTTTGCCGGTGAAGTCAGGATGTCGAACGTGAAGTTTATTTTTTCTTCGCATCAGGACCCGGACGTAGTTTCGGCTTTGGCACTGTGGCTTTCCATTACCGATTCCAAGATTATTATAGATAGAATATGGTCGTCTTTTATTTCGCATTACGGGGCAAAACCAAATAATATGATTATGGTCGAAGACGGGGGTATGAAGTTTAATATGGCTAAAGATTATGCTTTCGATATAATACCTGCCCATTATTTGCATTCTCCGGGACAATTAAATCTATACGACCCGATATCCAAAATACTTTTTACGGGGGACATTGGTGCTGCATTAATTCCTAAAGAGGATTTAAAAAGCAAAAGAAGGCCTAACGTTTTTGTTAAAGATTTTGATAATCATATTAAATATATGGAATTTTTTCATAAACGATTTATGCCTTCCAACGAACCGAAGAAAATTTGGATAGATAGGGTTTCGAAGCTGGACGTAGAAATGATAGTTCCGCAACACGGTTTAATTTTTAAAGGGAAGGATATGGTCAATAGATTTTTGAACTGGTTCGACAGTTTGAATTTAGGAATATATTCCAAATAAATAATCCTGAGCGAATAGCCTTTTTGCCACAATTTAGCGTAAAGCCCCCGGTTTCAACTATGGAGATATAAGCGCACACTTTTTTATAAATTACTTTAAAATATGCTATTATAATTGAATATGCGGCATATGACTCCGAGGAGCAAATTGCCGCAGGCGATATGTGTCGGCAGTCGTAAGGATGTCGGCGATATTTCGGTGTAAAATATATGAGTCATTCCGGTTTATTAAATAATTATTTAAGGAATGTAGAAGAAATTATTCCCGCAATAGAAGCGGTAATTTTTGCATCCGGAGAACCTGTTTCCATAGAAAGGCTCCTTGAGGTGTTTAATCTTGATGACGATGAAAGCATAAAGAAAAAGGAACATGTCAGCGGTTGCAAGGTTAAGATTTTTAAGGATAAAAAAAGAAAGGAAAACAAAGCAAAGAAGGATATTATCCTAAAGGCGCTTGAATATATAAAAAAAGAGTTTAATGAAAAAAATAGCCGCGGCATATACCTATCTATCAATGATAGCGGCATAAGTTTTAAAACAAAGCCGGAATATTTTGACGCGGTATCGGAATATTTAAAGATTAAACCGGTAAAATTTACCGGTCCGCAGCTTGAAACACTATCTATTGTCGCATATAAACAGCCTATCACGAAGGGTGAAATAGATACAATAAGGGGGGTTGATTCCTCAAGTATAATAAGATTTCTTTTAGAAAAAAATCTTATTAAGGTCGCGGGTAGGAAGAATATTGTCGGAAAACCGTTGATTTACAAAACTTCCGATTACTTTCTTGAGGTTTTTAATCTCGGCAATTTAGAGGATTTGCCTTCAGTTAAAGAAATGGAAGACGTGATTAAAAAAAACGACGGGGCGCAAAACGCGCGGGAAAATACGGGGGACGAGCATCCCGCGGATTCGGACTGCGATAACAATAGAGACGGTGAAGGACAATTGTTATAAATTGCGAATATGCCGATATGCAATATCAGGGGGGATGTGTAGCATTCTATATTCACTGAATTTATGATATAATATAGTAATGTTATACTGCAAATTGCGTGTAAAAAACGGATAGAAAAACTTATATTATATATACTTATTTGTCGAGTTTTTGCGGGGGTTAATTGTACGATGAATTATTTTAAAACTTTTCTGCTGATGCTGTTTCTTACGGCTATTCTTATTGTAGCCGGGGGAATAATGGGCGGAGAAACGGGCATGATTATAGCACTGGTACTTGCGGCCGCGATGAATATCGGGTCATACTGGTTCAGTGACAAGATTGTTTTATCTATATATCATGCAACGCCGGTGACGGAATCCGAACAACCTAAGCTCTATTCCATAGTTAGAAATCTCGCAACAAGGGGTAATATTCCGATGCCGAAGGTTTATACATTGGAAGAAGATGCCCCTAATGCTTTTGCTACCGGAAGAAATCCCCAACATGCCGCCGTCTGCGTTACGACGGGTATTATGAAAATTTTAAACGATAACGAACTGTCCGGCGTTATAGGGCATGAACTGACGCATGTAAAAAATAGGGATATACTCATAGGTTCTATTGCCGCTACGGTCACGGGTGCAGTTAGTATACTTGCATGGATGGCGGAATGGGGAGCTATCTTAGGCGGTTTCGGAGGAGGAAACGATGATAGGGAAGGGAATATAATAGGCATAATTGCTATGGCTATAATAGCCCCTCTTATTGCCACTATAATACAGCTTGCCATATCAAGGCAGAGAGAATATGCCGCGGATAAAGGGGGCGCAAAATTAAGCGGCAACCCTTTATATCTGGCAAGCGCGTTAAATAAATTAGAAGCCGGAAACGATAAAATACCTATGCCTGCAAATCAGATGACTAATGCTACCGCCCATATGTTTATCGTCAATCCTATTAAAGGGGTCACGTTTAAAAAACTTTTTAGTACACACCCCCCTACGGAAGATAGAATTAGAAAACTTAGAGAAATGGCAAGAAGCGGAATTGCATAAATATAATGTTTAAAATATGTAAAATGGGTTATAGAATAAAAAATAAAAAGGAGAGGTATTTTGAAAAAGATAGCACCTTCGATTCTTTCGGGGAATTTATTGAATCTTGCGGCAGAAATAAAACTTATAGAAGAGGCGGCACCTGATTTAATACACATAGATATTATGGACGGTATATTTGTCCCTAATATTACTGCAGGGTGGAATATTGTTGAGGCTATAAAATCTCGGACGGATATTCCCTTAGACGTCCATTTAATGATAGACAGGCCCGAAAGATATATAAAACAGTTTGTAAAAAGCGGAGCGGATGTTTTAACGGTACATTATGAGGGTGCCATTCATCTGCACAGAACGGTTGAAACAATAAGAGAACTTGATGCAAGTCCAGGCGTTGCTATAAATCCGGCTACGCCAGTGGATTTTTTAAGCGAAATACTTAATTATGTCGATTTAGTTTTGATTATGTCCGTTAATCCGGGCTTTAGCGGTCAGGATTTTATATATTCCTCTTTGTTTAAGATAGAAAAGATGCGCAAAATTATAATGCAGCGCGAGTTGGAAACGTTTTTGGAAGTAGACGGCGGTATAAAGGTAGTGAATATCGCAGATGTCGCCAATTCGGGAGCGGACATTTTTGTCAGTGGTTCGGGAATATTCAATACGGACGATTATAAAAAAACGATTGACGAGATGAGAGAAAGAATTTGATGAAAAGCGTCAAGTAAATATGGTATAATAGCAAATAGTTTGATATCCGACCTAAAATAGATTAAATCCTGTTTTTCTGCTTATTTTCGGGACGTGGCGCAGCTCGGTAGCGCACTTGCTTCGGGAGCAAGGGGTCGCTGGTTCGAATCCAGTCGTCCCGACCAGTTAAAACAAATATTCTTTTTTACCGTATGAAAAGAGGATGTGCCCCACTCCGTTCAAACCTAAAACTAAAATCAAACCCGTTAAGGAAAAAGCGCAGCATGCAATCAGTTGCCCGTTTGTGCTATAATTAACGAAGAAGTAGAAAAAATCGATTATAAGGTTGAGAAAATTATTTTATTCGGTTCTTGGGCAAGAGGGGGGTATAGAGAGAATAACGATTACAATTTTTTCAGCATGAAGAGTCTAATATCGCAACCCTGCGCCGTATTCATTATCGAACAAGTTATGCCGTTTGTTATCTGAAAAATAAATATTAAGCTTAAAAAGATCTATCCTATGCTTTTTAGGGGGGAGGTACAAGTTTACGGAACAGTCTAAAAAAAAGCCTAATTTTTTTCATTTGGCTCTTCCCTTTTCCATAGTAAACGGAGTGGTTTGGGGTATCGGCATCATGGTCATACCCTTATTGGCGCAAACAAGCATGAAGGCGGGATTGGCGTTTGCTATGTTAAATATGGGTATCGGCATAGGTGCGATAATGTGGAGCATTCTATCGCATACAATAAAGATTAAAAATCTTATACTTGCAAGCAGCATCCTGTCTTGTGTCGGTTGGTTGTTGATAATTTTGTTCCATAGCGCATTTTTAATACCGTTAGTGTTTGTTTTCGGTTTTTTTGCAGCCGGTATTTTTGCACTTGCAAGTGTTATTATTACGAATACTTACGATAAACCGCAGTGGGATAAATATATATCGTTAATGCAGGCGGTCATGACGATTGGAACCGTCGTCGGATTACTTATCGTATCGGCTTATACAAATGCTATAGTTGCCCTTCCCTTTTTGATTATAGGTTTTTTATCCTATATTCCTTTAGCGCGATATCATAATCATATCGCAAAACATCACGAGCTTAATTCCTCTTTGTTGAAACCGAAAATGCATTTTTCCGAGATTTTTACGGGATATTTTTATCATAGATTTAAAATAAAACATATTCTTCATCTCAAAAACAAGCGAATATTGCTAATTAATCTTGGCTGGATTTTTGCCTTACTGGCGGCTGCGCCTATTTATGCCATGTATCCTCTTTTAATGAAGCATATGTTTTTTGTTAAGGAGTCCTTATCCTCTCTGATTTATGCTATCAGCACCGGATTAGGCGTAGTTTTTTTCATAACGGCGGGGAAAATATCCGAAAAGCACAGCCCTTTTTTCTCTTTTAATATCGGTATATTTTTATACATATTGAGTTTTGTATTGATGCTTTTAGGTATATATACGTCGCTGTATGTATTAGGCGTAATCGGCTTTATTTTCATGATTATTGCGTGGTCGTTTCTTGCCGTGGGTATGAATATCGGCATAGTCAGACTCGTAAATGAATCAAAAAGGTCGGAGCTGTTGGGTGTTGCAAATATGCTTCAAAGCTTCGATAACGTAATCGGAGGATTCATGGGCGGTATAATAGCAACGCATTTCGGATATACATACGTGATATTGTTTAGCTTAGTATTTACGATATTTGCTATGATAGCCGGCGGAGGCTTGTTGAGACGCAAATTCCAACTTTCGGCAGAAAACCCTTGATTCGTATTGTTTTATTATAATAAATCGTTTTTTAATAAATATTGACAATAATTGAAAGCTATATATAATACTATCTAATGATACTTGACTCCTTACCTTGTTTAATTGAAATAGAAGTAAAGACGGGTTCAAAATTAAAAAAATTTGAGATATCCGAAAGAGCGGACGGCAAAAAAATTAAGCTTTATATTTTAGAAAGGCCCGTTGATAACAAAGCTAATAAGGCTATAATAAAATATCTATCCGAGATCCTAAATATTCCCAGAAGAGATATGGAAATTATTAAAGGATTAAAAACTAAAAATAAACTTATTAAGATTTCAAATTAGATTTTTTATGCTTAATTTTAAAAACATCAGCGATCTCATTATGGTAATTATAGCAGGCGTGGGATCTATTGTTATAGGCTATTTGTTAACCCTGTTAATTTTCAAGATCTATCCTTATATTACCAAGTATATTCCTAATTCTGATTTAATACCGAAACACCTAAGATTTTTCTCAAGGATTTTAATTATTATTTTTGCATTTTCCGTTATTTTTCCTTTTTTGCATTTTAATAATAATACTACGATTATTATTGCTTCAAGGTTTATAGTTATCGCTTATATAGCTACTTTCGCTTTTGGCATTATAAAATCAACCTACATTCTCGAAGAGCTCATTATAAGAAAATATAATATAAAAACGCAAAATAATTTTGAGGCGCGCAAGGTCTACACGAAAACCAAATTTCTTAAAAAAATTCTTATTATAATAATTGCATTAGTAGGTTTATCGTTCATCTTAATGCAGTTTAAAGAGGTTAAAGAGATAGGGACTGCGATACTGGCTTCCGCCGGAATTATAGGCATAATTGCCGGTTTTGCCGCGCAGAGGACCTTAAATTTATTTATAGCGGGCCTTCAAATAGCAATTACTCAGCCGATTAAAATAGACGACGTATTGATTATCGACGGGGAGTGGGGGCGAGTGGAAGAAGTTTCTCTTACTTATGTCGTATTAAAAATTTGGGATTTAAGGCGGCTTGTAATTCCGATAAATTATTTTATCGAAAACTCCTTTCAAAACTGGACAAGGGTTTCCGCTAACCTTTTGGGTACCGTTTTTATATATACGGATTACAGTGTCAATGTGGACTATATTAGAGAGGAGTTATTGAACATACTTAAGACGACGGACCTGTGGGACAAAAAAACGTGGGGGCTTCAGGTTACCGATGCAAAGGAACAAACGCTTGAATTAAGGGCGCTTATGAGCGCATCCGATTCGTCAAGATTATGGGATTTAAGATGTTTTGTAAGAGAAAAAATCATAGCCTTTATTAAGGATGAGTATCCCCAGTCTCTGCCTAAGACTAGAAATAAATTAATTAAACAATAATAAATGTTTAATCAATTAAACTAACTATATGTAAAATGGAGGATTTTATCATGCTTACGCTGTTGGCCGGCAAATCCGCACGTGCTTTTTTTGTAGGTTTAATCAGCTTGACGGGTTTGATAAGTTTAATTTTAATATTTATCGGAACGGTAAGCATACCGAAGGTTTATGCCTCCGGCATGCTTGGGATTGAATTCAAGGGAGGGGCTTATTTTCAGAATATTTCAGGGCACTTGAAGATTGGAAATTCCATAAACGGTTACGGTCCTACCAATATAACCCCTTCGGATATAGGGTTGCAAACCGCCAAAACCGAACCCATGTTTAAAGTTGCATTTTTAATGCTATACGATAATAGAATTTCTTTCACTTATGTTCCGTATGTCTATAACGGTTCAAGGGTATTATCAAAAAAGATTTATTTTAACGGAAAAACGTATGACGTCAATACCGATGTCACGTCGCAATTGGACATTTACAGCTATAAGATGTTTTACACCCGTAATTTTGATATAAGCAACTACGTGTCTATAGGTTTAGGCGTCGGTGTAGATCTTATAACCGTTAAAACGGAACTCAATTCTTTATATGCAACGGAGTCGAAAGATGTTAATCTGCCTATACCGTTAATGGGCGTGAGATTAAAAATTTCTCCGTTAAACGATTTTTCGTTTATAGGAAGATTTCAAGGGTTTGCTTTGGGCTCTAAGGGTTATTATTATCACGTAAATGTCGGAGTAGATTATAAAGCAATAGGTCCTCTTTCCGTTTTTGCAGACTACGTTTACGATAAGGTTCATGTTGATACGAATAACGTGGATGGGAGTTTAGAGTTTGAAGGCCCCGAGGCGGGTCTAAGGCTTAGATTTTAGTTGAGTGTCTCTCATTAAGTATTGCTAGGATTTCCTTAATAAAAATAGGGGTATAGTTATAATTTTCGATATAAAAATTTGCCGCCGATTTTTTTTTGCCTATGACACAGTTTATAGTATATACGTCAGCGGCAATGTTCCCTTCGGTAAATGAATAATCATCATAAAACATCGTTTCGTCGGTGACATCGTCGCCCAGACTTATCTTGAGAACATTGACTTTGCTGCTATCTACGGCGGTGTCGTGATTTGAAACCCGATGAGATATTAAGGCGTCCGTTTTTAGTAATTCTTTAGTGATATATTTACACGCGGACCCCTTATTCCAATCTATTTTGGGTCTTATTTCGATTATTTTTTTTCCTCTTGCGATGTGTAAATATTTTTTGAACTCTGGATTTCCGTTCAAGATATCTTTGACATTTTTTTTAAGATATTTTGCACTATCATTGTCTAAAAGCCTGTAATGTACACTTATGGAAAATTTTTTATTTTCCAATATAAAATTGTCTAATCTTATATTCTTGACCTTGTCTAAAACATCGGCCAATAAGGGAATATATTTATCTGCGTTTTCCGTTAAGAAATCTAATTTAAAATGCTTATAATAGCTTTTTATTTCAAAACCATGATTTCCGGAATAAATTATATTATTTTTTATACCTATTCTGTTTTCTATATCAGACAATTCTCGTCCGGTTACTATGCATAAATAAACACCGTCCGTATTGTTCATGTCGGTTAAAAAATCACGAAGCTCATCCCGAACAACTACGTCATAGGGGCTTTTGCATATCTTAACCAAAGTGCCGTCAAAATCGACGCAAAAGACTATTATGTCGGGATTAACCGCTTCAATTATTTTTTTTATCTCATCCTTTCTTTCGATTCCGTTATAAATCATTGCAGTTATCATATTATATAATCAAGAATAATGGAAGATTGAAAAAATATTAGAAATGTTATAAAATAACAATGTATCAGCTGTTAACGTCATATTGTAGGGTATTGCCGTATTTTAGTAAATTTAAATTAAGATTAAAATACTATAAAAATGGAAAAGGACAGGTTTAACGACCTTATAAAAGAGAAATTAGGCAATATCAATTTAATTATCGTTTCCAATAGAGAACCTACGGCGCACGAATATGTCGGTAAGAAAATAAAAGCCGTCAAATCGGTGGGCGGTCTTACGATAGCTTTAGAACCTATATTAAAGAACCTTCACGGAACATGGATTGCATATGGTGGAGGAGGCGCGGATAAAGTCGTCGTAGATAGCGAAAAAAAGATTAAACTACCCGAGGGGGAAGAATCTTATACGCTAAAAAGAGTTTTTCTTACGAAAAAGGATTTAAATGATTATTATTACGGTTATTCCAATTCGGTCTTATGGCCGCTGTCTCATACCGTGTACGTCAAACCGGTTTTTAATTCCGATCAATTTTTAGCATACGACGAAGTAAATAGGAAGTTTGCGGATTCTATAATCGAAGAGCTCAAAGAGCGAAGCGATAAAAACGGCATTTCTTCGGAAAACATTATATGGCTTCAGGATTATCATCTCGCAATGTGCGCTAAATATTTAAAAGAATACGATAGCGAACTTAAGACATCAATATTTTGGCATATCCCGTGGCCTAATCCTGAAATATTTTCTATATGTCCGGAGAAGACTAAGTTATTGGAAGGCCTACTATCAAATGATTTAATAGGTTTTCATATAATATATCACTGTCAGAATTTTTTAAGGTCATGCGAATGGGAGCTTGAAGCCCAGGTTAATTGGGCGGATTACTCCATTACCTACAAGGGTCATAAGACTAAGGTTACACCGTTCCCGATCAGCATAGATGCGGTACATTTAAATCATATCGCTATGTCTGAAAAGGTTGATGAGATAATAGACGAGACTCAAAAAAACGATGAGATCATTGAACCGCCTTACGAGTATTTAGCCGTTTCGGTAGACAGGTTAGACTATACTAAAGGAATTATAGAAAAACTGATAGCGATAGACAAGCTGTTAGAAAGGCATCCCGAGCTTATAGGCAAATTTGTTTTTGTGCAATTCGGAGTATTGTCCCGGGTACACATAGAGGCTTATAAGAAATTTAACGATGAGATTTTCAGGCTATCCGACGATATCAACTGGAAGTACGGGACATCGGAGTGGTATCCGATAGTAAGGTATTTTAAGCAACTTGACTTAGAGGTTTATATGGCATATTACAGGCTTTGCGACGTTATGATTGCTACACCATTGCATGACGGCATGAACCTTGTCGCAAAGGAATTTATTATGTCCGATACGGATTATAAAGGAATGTTGATTTTGTCAAGGTTTGCCGGTGCGGCAAAGGAGTTGTACGACTCTCTCCTGGTTAATCCGTACGATAGCGAATGTTTTGCCGGAAAAATATACGAAGGTATTATGATGGATAAAGAAGAAAAAAAGAAAAGAGTTTCAAAAATGCAGAATATTATCCTTGAGAACGATATATACGACTGGGCTTATAATTTCCTTACTGCGCTTTATTTAATTTAAATAAAATATGAAGGGGATAGATAAGATTGACAATTAAATCTCAACGGTGTTATTATAAATACAAATGGAAAACAGAGCGAATTACCCCTTTAAATTCTATACAAGATTAACCCTGCCTCAACTTACCGGCGCTTATGCGCTTAATCTGAAAGAATTGTTGGGGGGTATAAAAAAATCCGACGATCCCATTATTTACTATCACACACATCACTATCTTATTCAGCATCGTTATCATATTCCGTCTTCGCCGAACGATTTTGCATATTGGATTACGGAAAGATTAGGAGAAGACTTGCTGGGGGAAGAAATTTCCAGTTTAGATTTTTTTAATTGCAAAACGTTGGACGAATACAAGGATGAAATAATCGACAAGATTACCGCGTTTATGTCTGAAAATAAGAAGACTAAAAATGTCGAGATGGGGGGGAGGTTTAATTTTATGAGGGCTATAACATTTATTATGAATACCGGCAAAGAGGCTTATACCCTTAAGGAATTTGTAGATATCTTAAGACATATAACCGTATTTTCAATTTATTATCATTTTTTCGAGTCGCATGTAAGGTTGCGCTCTGCGGAACTTAATGATTTTTCTTTATGGATTAAAGACGAGATTAAGCTTCCCGAATTAGCCGATAAAATAGCAAATTTAGATCCGTACACCCTTACTATTGAAAAATTTAAAGAAGATATTATAAAACTTACCGAAAATTATATATGAATTCCATAAATGATTATACCGACATTGTCGGCTTTGAGACAATTGAAGAGATTAAAAAAATAGGCTCGTATTTATCCGGGAAGATTATTCAGAATATAAATTCTACACCGGTAGGCGGAGGCGTGGCGGAAATTTTAGGCCGAATGGTTCCGCTCATGAAAGAAGTAGGGGTGGATGCAAGGTGGGATTTTATAAAAGGCGGGGAGAGATTTTTTGAAGTGACTAAGAAGATGCATAACTCTCTACACGGGATGAAAGAGGATATAACCGAAGACGATTTCAGGCATTTTCTTGACGTTACGGATGAAAATTTGAGAGAGATGAATTTGTACGGAGATATTATTTGTATTCACGACCCGCAACCGATAGGCTTAGTGAAAATTAAAAACAATAATAATCATAAAGACAAAAAATTTATATGGAGATGTCACATTGATTTAAGTTCGGCAAACGTTAAGACGTTCAATTTTTTGAAAAAATTTATAGAAAAATATGATTATTCGGTCTTTTCATCCCCTCTTTTTGCCAAAAAGCTTAAAATACCTCAAATATTGATTTCTCCTTCGATTGATCCGCTATCGGATAAAAATAAAGATTTACCTCAGCAGACCATAAACGACGTCCTTGAAAAATTCGGGATAGATCCGGAAAAGAAGACTATAACTCAGGTTTCCAGGTTTGACAGGTTAAAGGATCCCCTTGGTGTGATAGATGTATACAGACTTGTCAAGAAACATGTCGATTGCCAGCTTGTACTTGCAGGCGGCGGCGCAACGGACGACCCCGAAGGCATAGAGGTCTTTAATGAAGTTGTTGCTAAGGCGGGAGGAGATAAGGATATACATGTTTTCAAGCTTCCGCCGGCAAGTAATATTGAAATAAATGCGCTACAAAGGGCATCAACCGTGGTACTGCAAAAATCTATAAAAGAGGGTTTCGGTTTGACCGTTTCCGAGGCATTATGGAAGTCAAAACCGGTAGTAGCTTCGGCCGTTGGAGGCATACCCCTTCAAATTACACATAGGCACTCCGGTCTTTTGTCTAGAACTACAGAGGGAACGGCACTTTACGTAAAGCAACTGATCCAAAATCCTGAATACGCAAAACAACTGGGGGAAAACGGGCACGAACACGTAAAGCGTAATTTTTTAATAACGCGCCATTTGAGGGACTATATTCTTCTCTTTTTAAAAACCGGCTTTAAGGAAGATACCGTGTATTTATAAAAAACATAAAATGAAAATGGCTGATTTAATAAGGCTTATATCGATTAATTGTGGGAGTTCATCAATTAAATTTTCTATTTTAGAGTTTTTCGGCGGTAAAGATACAATCCATTTGAAAAAATGTGAAATACAGCAAAAACTGCTAAATCTCAAAAGGACGTTAACCTGCAAAATAGAAGAGATAGGAACCGAATACGGTTCTTTTTATGTCGAAGATAAAAATCACCGCGAGAGCACAAGCATCAATTTTGACAATCACGAAACGGCAATAAATTATATTCTCGAAAAAAATAATTTATTTCAAAACGATGAAAATAATAATAACCGCTTAAGTATAGATATAGTAGCGCATAGATATGTTCACGGCGGAAAGGACTTTAAAAAACCGCTGATAATATCGGATAAACATATAAAAAAATTAAGAACCCTAAACGGGCTTGCGCCGCTTCATAATCCTTCTAATTTAAAAGGGTTGGAGATCATGCGGCATGTATTTCCGAAGTCAAGGCATGTATGTATTTTCGACACCGCTTTTCATCGTACTATCCCTCTTCATGCAAGGCTTTACCCTCTTCCGATATATTTTTACGATAAATACGATATACAAAAGTTCGGATTTCACGGTATTTCATATACCTTTATCAATAACTTGTTAAGTCTTGATAGGAAAAATTTCAAAAAATTGATAATATGTCATATCGGAAACGGGGCAAGCATATGCGCAATAAAGGCGGGAAAGTCGATAGATACATCTATGGGTTATACCCCGTTGGAGGGCTTGATGATGGGCACGAGATGCGGAAGCATAGACCCCGAGATTCCTTTTATTCTTAAAGAAAAACTTAATGCTACCGATGATGTGATACTTGATATATTGAATAGAAAGAGCGGGCTTCTCGGGATATCCAAAAGAACATATGATTTTAAAGAGCTATCGGAGAGAGACGATAAATATTCAAAACTTGCCTTAAAAATGTTTTCCTATAGAATAATGAAATTTATCGGGCAGTATGCGGCATCATTGGACGGCATAGATGCCCTTGTCTTTACCGGCGGTATAGGTGAAAATTCAGGAACCTTGAGAAAAGAGGTATGCAAAAATCTGTCTTACGCCGGCGTTAAGATAAATAACAAAAAAAATACGGAAGCGGCGGAATATTTTCAAAAGTTTAATCCATACGGCAGACTTAACATACGCAATTCTATAAAATCCATAGAAAGCGGAAAGATACCGGTGTTCGCTATTCATACCGATGAAGAACTTCAAATGGCGTTCGAAGCCGCCCTCACCGCTGCCGATGCGTAAATTTAATCATACGATCTTTATTTATGTATAGCATTTTAAAAAATAATATCCTAAAAAAAGACACGGACCTTGTTTTTCCGCATATTTTCCGGTTATCGGCATCCGCGGGAAGCGGAAAGACCCATAGCCTCGTCTTAAGATATGTTCAGTTTTTATTGTCCGCCGGCGTAAAAAAACCTGCCGGAGACTCGGGCGGTATGGATATAAGCACGAACGGTCTAAATAATATAACGGCTATAACATTTACGAACAAGGCTGCGAATGAAATGAAGGAGAGGATACTTCGCTTATTAAAGAAGGTTGCTATAGGCGAAAAAGAAGAGTCGGAACAGATAAGGTCGATTATAGATATAGCCGAAGAAAGCGATGAATCGTTATCGTCGAGGGCGTCGATTTTAGCGGATAATATAATAAAAAATTATACGGATTTCAATGTTAAAACGATCGATAGTTTTTTAGCCGAAATAATAAGGGCATCTCTTATCGAAATAGATATAAATCCCGGATTTGAAATAATTACCGATAAACTTTCATATATAGATTTTTCTATCGGCAAATTACTTTTTGAGGCAAAAGAAGACGATAGAATCAGGAGAATATTCTTAGATTTCGTAAATAATTATGTACTTATAGAGAATAAAACCCTTTTTAACCCGCGCCGTACCATTAACGAAGTAGTCGGAAAATTAAGAGATATAGAATACAGCGTCGGAAAATATTTTGATATTGCCGAATATGCAGACGAAGATTTTATAGAAAAGTCGCATGGGAGTATAGACCGGCTGGCGGATAAGATTGTCAAAAAACCGACAGCGTTATTTTCCGAAAACATTTCCGAATGCGGAGGGCTTTTAGGTGATTTAGCCGGAGAAATAAGCAAACTGCAGGGCGTAAGGTTCAAAAAGATATTTGAAAAGGGATTAACTAAAATTCTTAAAAAGGATTTTAGTTCTTCATTTTGGAAGAATAGCGACGTCAAAAATATACTTGCTGGTGTCGGTGCCGCAGACGGCGACGAATTGAAAGCGATAGGCGAACTTCAACGAATTTGGGACGGCATAAGGGGTATCATTAGGGATATAATTTTATTGACAGGCAGCATAAAATTCTATCCCTATATGGAAATATTGAAAGAGAGTAAAAGAATAATGGGGAAAAAATTAAAAAGCGACGGGGTTGTTCTTTTAGACGAACTAAAAATAAAAGTGAACGAATTAATTAAGGGCAACATGGTTCCTGATATATATTTTAATATAGGCGAACAGGTTTATCATTATTTAATAGACGAGTTTCAGGATACGGACAGGCTTCAGTGGGATAACCTCAGGGGCTTAATAGAAAACAGCCTTTCAAACGGCGGTTCTCTTTTTTACGTAGGTGATAAGAAACAATCTATTTATAGATTTAAAGGCGGTTATGCCGACCTTTTTGATGACGTAACAGATGAATTTTGCAGAAATAACGTTATTTGCGAAGGCAACTTGTACAGAGAAAAACTTCGGTATAATTTTAGGTCAAAAAAAATACTCGTCGATTTCTTCAATAAAACGTTCAATCCGAAGAATCTAATAAAAAAATTATTGTTCTCTGAAAACATGAAACCTAAACCCGGCAAGCTTGAGGGGGCTTATAGAGATAAAGTCGGAAGCATTATATACGGAGTATACGAGAACCATGAACAATTTACCGTTGTGGAGGAAGAGAGTAAAGGCAAAGAGGATTTTGAGGGGTATATTCGAATAGAGAGGCTTTCGGATAATCATAATGATGATAATAGAAAAAATAAAGATAAGAATGGAAATGATATTAAAGACGACGATTACGATGCCGGTCTGATAGGACTGTCTTTGAGTAAAACGGTCGATATCATAAAGGGTTTAGCCGGTGCAGGCAGACGATATATGTTTAGAGATATAGCAATTTTAACCCGCACCAACAGTGATGCGGCGGATTTTGTTCTTAAATTGAAGGAAGAAGGGGTACCGGTTAAATCCAATCAAAGTGCCGACATTAGAAATAATCGGCTGATAATGGAAATCATTTCGTTTTTAAAGTTTATCAATGATCCCGCCGATAATCTTTCTTTTATTAATTTTATATCCGGAAAGATTTTTAGCATAGCCGTTAAATATGATTATTTTACTCTAAAAAAGGGGATAAATGACCTTATATTAAAGAATGCGGGCAAAGAATTCATTTATATTAAGTTTAAGGAATGGAGGGCGGAGAGTATGGGCGTTACCGCCGCCGGCTTATGGGACGGCTATATATCCGAGCTGTTTAACGGCGTTGGATTCTATTCTGTCTATGAAACGGTGTGTAAGTTGTATGAAAAATTTGATATATATAATAATTTTTCAGAATATATAGGATTTTTTATGCATTTGCTTGAAATTATAAAAAACAGGGAAGATGCGGGAGATAACGATTTGGATTTATTTATAGATTTTTTTGAAGATGCGGAACAGGATGCGGAACAATTTTTAACGGAGCCCGATCCGTCAAATAATGCCGTAAATGTTTTAACGGCACACAAGGCTAAAGGGCTCCAGTTTCCTGTAGTTATCGTCCCCTATGCCTGTATCAAAAACAAACCGATAAACAGGATTTTGATTTCATCATGCCCGTCGTCACATGACGACTGTGATAAAATAAGACTTTATTATACGAACAAAAACGAACAGGAGCTTTTATTCGGCATAGACGAAAATTTACCCGAAACAGAAGGTTATGTATTGGAAAAGTCTATGAGTTTCTTAGATGAGCTGAATCTTTTTTACGTTTCGCTTACCAGGGCTAAAGAAGAGCTTTATATAATGGCCCCTTCCAAAATAGGAAGAAGCCGTAATGAATTAACCGATCTTTTTTTCGAAGATGAGTGTAATACGGATAGAGACGAGGAATATGGAGAGGATAATAATATTTTAGAGTTGGGAGAAAAGAGGTTTTAAAAAATTAAATGAAAATCCACATATTTTCATACGAAGATTCCATTTTAGAGTATATAGCGGGTAAACTTGCCGGCAATAGCAGCGACAGCCGCAATAAAGATTTGTCTAAATATGCCTTAGTATTTCCAGGCAAAAGGCCGGCCTTATATCTTCAAGACATTTTTTTGCGCAATTTCGGTATAGGATCAAAGGATTGTTTGCCTTCGATGTTTTCTATTCCCGAATTTATCGGATTTATCGCCGAAAAAAGCAGGGGTAAGAAAGCCGAATGCGACAGGATAAACACCCCATGGTTTCTTTATGAGATAATCAAATATATTCAAAAAAACAGTTTAGACTTCGGCGATTTGGGATTTTTTAAGAGGATAAATAAATTCGACGACTTTTTTTTTCGGGGTTTGCAACTATTCGATGCAATTAACGAACTTGACGAGGGTTTAATTGATAATAAAGTCATTGAGAATATAAAGTCTTTTTATTCCGCTTATGTTCCCGAAAATATAGGCAGGTTCTATAAACATCTCTCATTTATAAGGGATAAGTTTCATGAAAAATTAAAGGAGAAGGGTTTAACGACCTCGGGTTTAAATTATTATGATGCAACTGATTTTCTTAATAATACCCCGGAATTTATAAGTAGAAAATTTGAGGAATTCGAAAAAATCTATTTTTTGGGATTATCTTTTCCGTCTAACGGAGATGTCGATATTGTTAAAGCGCTGGTGGATTGCGGAATTGCGGAATTTTATATTCAAATTGAATCTTTAAAAGACTGGAAGGATTATCTTAAAAATATAGTAAAAAAATGTGAAGGAGAAGAGATAGAAATCGTTGATTTAAGTAAGCATGTAAATTCTAACGGATTAGGCTTAGCCGACGATAACTCCGATTCTTTCATGAAAAATTCAGTTTTACATCTATATGAAGCCGGCGATACTCATTCCGAATTGCTTATATTTAAAAATGTTTTGGAAGGTATCGGTTTTAATCCTGAAAAAACGGCCGTTATTTTGCTTGATGCCGCTACATTGCTCCCGTTTCTTTACTATACGGTAAAGCAGATAAATAACTTAGATTACAATATAACAATGGGGTATCCCCTGAAAAGAACTCCTCTTTATTCGCTTATTAGGCTCATATTCAATGCTCAAGAATCGGCGGTTTACGATAATAATAATACATTGGGCCAAAAATATGCCGCAAGGGATTATTTAAATCTTATTAAACATCCGTATGTTAAAACATCTATCGGTGCAGATAAGATAGCCGCAATAAACAATATAGAGAAATATGTCCTAAAAAAAGGCGATGCGTTCGTGAGGCTTGCAGATATCGAAAAAGATTGCTTTTCGGGTGAATACGGCGGGTACAAGCAGAAGCAAAAACGAGAGCGAGAAGGCGAGAGCGAGATCGGAAATCAAAGCGCAGATAAAGATGCCCTAATCGCGGTTAATGTCATTCATGAATATTTTTTTATAAATTTTGAAAATAATAAGATAACCCCTATGAATTTTGCAGAGAATTTGTTAAAAATTATCGAATTGATTTCTCAAAATAATAAAAATATTTTTACACATGGATTTTCTTATAAACTCATAAAAAAAACCAAAGAATCCATCGATATGTTTCAAAATTCTTATTTTAAAGACGAATTACTTGAAAAAAAATCTATTTTTAGACTTTTTATGTATTATATGGAAAATAAATCCGCTACTTTTAGCGGTATTCCGTTAAAAGGCATGCAAATAATGGGAATTTTAGAGACTCGAGTCTTGAAGTTTGATAGGGTTATAATTATAGATGTTAATGAGAATATTTTACCCCCATTAAAGAAAATTGATCCTATTTTGCCTCATCCTATAAGAAGAAAAATAGGTTTAACGACTTACGGCGATTACGAATCTATGTATCGTTATCATTTTAGAAGGCTCATATCCGGTTCAAAAGAGACGCATATAGTTTACGTAAAAAACAATAAGCGCATAAGAAGTAGGTTAGTCGAAGAAATTATATGGGAAAACGAAAAAAAAACAAAGAGTTTAGATATAGAAGGTAAAATAATTCCGTTGGGTTTTAAAACTAAAATATTCAAGAACGGCAAAGACGGCGGCGGTTTCAGTATAGATAAAAACGATGATATTTTAAAAGAATTAGATGATTTGACGAGTAAATTATCGGCCTCGGCTATAGATACCTATATTAATTGTCCGGCACGGTTTTATTATAGATACGTACTCAAACTCAAAGAAACTAAGCATTTAAAAGCCGGCATAGGCGCAGATAAAATCGGAATATTCGTACATAGAGCGCTTAGGGGATTTTACGAGGGAATAAAGAGAAACGGTTACGATATTATTTATCGATTTTTAAAGGACGACGGTTATTTTAAAGACGAAATATGCAGGGCGATAGAAGAACCTCGCAATATTGCAGAGCTGGGGATCAATGTCGATTTCGGCGAATATTTTATAGTCAAAGAGACGGCAAAAAAGATATTGTATAATTTTATTAAAAATGATTTAAAAAACTGTGGAACGGATAAATATATTTGGAAAATCATAGGGTTAGAATCGGAAAAAGAGGCACAGTTTAAGATAGAGGATGGAGCAGGTGGAATAGAAAAAGGAAGGGAGATAAGGCTTTACGGCAAAATAGACAGGATAGACGGGTATAAAAACAGGGATATAAAATCGAGAGGAACAGTCGGGGCAGATGTCGCAAACGAAGGGACCGAACGTTTTTTAATCATTGATTACAAAACAGGAGCATCTTCGGTTATGCCCGATATTAAAAAAATTTTAAACCACGGCAAAGGAAAACCCGTTTGCTTAAATAAAAGAGGAGATATTAAAGAACTCATAAAATCGTTTCAACTTCCTATTTATTTATATCTATTTAAAACCAAGCAAAATATAGAGAATTACGGCAGCATGGATGCCTGTCTTAACCTGACCGGTTTAACCGGTTCCGGTAAAAGTTCGATGCCGAATGAAGGCGGACATAGATTGTACCTGCTCGGCGATAAAACGGCAAAAAACGCTGCGAACTTTGATATTGACGCGGAAGATCTTATGGAAGATATATTCCTACCTTCGCTGCGATATATAATAGGAGAAATTTTAAATAAAGACATACCTTTCATTCCGGATAATTTCGAAAATAGGGCTTGCGAATATTGTCCTTATCATTTATTGTGCGATAAGGTATAAAGAAAGTAACTTTGAGTTGCATGACGATGCATGCTCAATCAAAAAAACTCCGTCAAATTA
Organism: bacterium; assembly: GCA_003232385.1. GTDB lineage: Bacteria > SZUA-79 > SZUA-79 > Acidulodesulfobacterales > Acidulodesulfobacteraceae > QIJE01. Next base: position 883 of record QIJE01000020.1, on the reverse strand, counting down.
TTTATTTTATTTTTAGACTCCGGCAATGTTTTGTCCTTATATCCCCTATCGAGCCAATATGCATTACAATCGGGACAGTTTATATCCACATAATGAATTGTTGCGTTATAGTCGTCTATGAAGTATTTGATTCCTAAATCATTAATAATATCATGCTTTTTTTCCGTAACAGCATAATATACCGGGATATTTTTTTTAAATATTTTAAACAAATTTTTCTTTCGTAAATGCAATATTTCTTTCGGACTTGCCGTTATAAAGCACATAATATCATTAATATAATGCCTTAAGCTTAAAATTTCGTCGAAAATATCCATATTGGTAAAATCTATCTTTAAATTAATTAAAGATACTTGTTCTTGCGTTATTTCGTATCTATCCGTCATGTTGTATACCTCGGGATGCTTTACTCGTATATCCATATTAAGTTTGGCGGCTTCTTTTTGAAATGTTTTTTCATAATCGAATATTACTCCGTCAAGATCTAATGCCGTCCGGCTTAAATTATACATATTCCTCGTTCAGATTAGGCAAATACTATTATATTTACACTTCGGACATTTATAGCGACTACTCTTATTTAATTATATTATATCACACTATAATACCACAAAACCGTAACGAAATTTAACAAAACTTAACCTAAACGTCATTAAACGGTAATATTAGTCTGCTACAATTACACGGATGGATAAAAATTTAATGTAAATTTATGGAGGATGAAGGGAATGAAATTGAAATCGGATTCAGTTAGTTTTTTTGTTCGAAGTTTTATCGCATTTTTGATTTTCGCATTATCGGCGTCGACGATGTTTATCGGCATCAGATCTTCTTACGCAGCCGCTTCAAACGGCCCTATTTACTTGGGGGAAGCAACGGCATC
>QIJE01000033.1 GCA_003232385.1 bacterium | reverse complement strand
GCTACCGCCTCCATACACATAAAGGACAGCTCTCCGAGACTGAATTCGTCTATTTTATCCAAGGTAATCCTAAATGACGGCCTTTTGTCCATAGCCAGTGCAAGCTCTACGCCTTTTAATTCGTTGATGAGAACCTCGGATAATTTTTTGCCGTCTAAATAGTTAAATTCTTTAAATCCGTCGGGATTAAGCGTAAAATCGCCGCCGTAATCCTTTAAGCAGAAAAATCCGATAAGCTTATCCTGCGGCCCCTGCATGTAAAGTTGAAGCTGAGAATGCTGGTCTGTTGCCCCGACGGCCGGTACGGGCGTGGGCGAGGTAAGTTCCTTTCCCAAGCTTTCCGCGAAAAGCTGCCGAAACCACCTTGAGAACTCTTTTAAATAATCGCTGTAAACGAAAGGTATAAAAATATTTCTATGCTTTTTTTTGTAAAAAAGATATATAACCGATGCCAAAGTATAAACAGGGTTATTTTCAAAAACCGCCTTATTGAGCATATCGTCCCTGTAAGACACCGCTCCGTGTAAAAACTTATCTATATCTAACCCCATTGCATACGCAGGAAAAAGGGTTCCGGCGGTTACTATGGAGTACCTGCCTCCCACATTTTTTGCGATATCCAATGCGGCTATCCCGTTTTCGTCGGCATATTGCCTCAGAAATCCACTCTTCTTATCGGTTATAAACAATAAATTATCCTTGTAATTTCCGGGCATTTTTTCAAGCATTTCTTTTATTATAAAAAACTGGGACACTACCTCGATAGTGGAAGCAGATTTAGAAACAAAGCAAAATAGGGTTTTCTTCATATCGATCCGGTCAAAATTTTTCTTAATATAACACGGGTCTATATTCTCCGAAAAAATGACGTCGACCTTTTTCCCCATCCTTTTTTCGCAGGCCGCTCCCTTCATCGCCTCCTTTAAAAATATAGCGCCAAGGGACGAACCTCCCATTCCGAAAACATACAAAGTATTAATATCTTTAGAGAATAATTTTTCGGCGATCTCCTTAACGTCGTTAACCATGGTCATGTTTGATATCTCATCATAAAAACCTATCTCTCCGTCCCTCCTAAGGTCGTTAAGATTTCTCCTTACGGTAACAAGTTCATGTTCTAAGGAGCGTATTTCCGCTTCCTCTATTCCGTTCTCAAAAATTGCCGAATTCAAAATATACTTAAAATTAAATTCAATCATATTAAGCCTCCGTTTTTATTTCCCGTTAGAATATTTTTTCATAATATACCTTAACTCGTCGTCCTTAGACTTAAGTTTACCATCTATTTTTAACAGCATGACCTCGTTTAATATTTTTCCGCATAGCCTACCCTCGCAAATTCCAACGGATTTAATGTCGTTTCCGTTAACGGCAGGCTTTATAAACATTAACTCATCTAAATATCTTACTATCATTTTTTTTAAATTCAAGTCAATTTCATCTTTACCGCTGTTTTTAAACAGATAGAATAAAATGCTGCTCGCGTCGAACCCTTTAAATACCGCATATATTTCACTATTTTTTAATTTGACTTTAAAAAGACCGCCCCTCTCGGATTTGCTTAATTCTTCCGATTCCAAGTACATCTTTTTCATTCTGTTTTTTATTCTGTTTCCCAAATTTAATCTTTTAATTGCGGAATCGAAATCTCCGTTTTTTAGACAACTGAAAATTTCGGCAAGATAAAATATGTTTATGTCTACACCGGCATTTTTACCTGTTTTGTCTACATGATTTTTCTTAAAATATGAATAAATTTTTTTAAAAACCGCATTGCTCTCTTCGCTGAATTCTAATTTATCATAAATGCCTCTTAAAATGCCGAGATTTTCAAGTCTTTCAAAATAAATCCATGGTTTATCTTCCTTCAATAAGAGATATAGTTCGGCGGTTATTCTTTTTCCTGAGATACCGTCCATGACATTCTCATCCAAGGCCAACTTCATATACTTTAATGTCCTGCATTCTATCTTAAAGCCGAGTCTTTTTTCGAACCTTACGATTCTGAACATTCTGGTGGAATCGTCCATAAAACTACGCTCATGCAATACTTTTACCTTTTTACTCAATATATCCGACAATCCGAAGACATAATCTTTAATATTAAGGAAATCATCGCTGTTAATAGAAAGAGCAATAGTGTTTATCGTAAAATCCCTTCTGCGGATATCATTCTCGAGCATTGTTTTTTCCGTATTTACTGTAGGCAGGGCTCCCGGTTTTTTATAAACTTCGGTTCTTAGCGAGGCGAAATCAGCCTTAAGCGGCATGCCGTTAATTAAAAATTCTATAAGAACCGTCCCGAATTTCTTATGAACATTCAAACAGCTTACTTTAAAATTAGAATTTTCTTTTATCCTGAGGGCAAGTTTTTCCGCTGAGCCTTCCACGACAATATCCAAATCAAGGAGATGATTATCGAAAGGCTTATTGTATGCAGATTTAAACAAAGAAGCAGTTTTATGATTTGTTTTAGCGAGGCGTATGATTATATCCCTTACGAAACCGCCGATTATAAAAACTCTACAACCTATACTCGCGGAAACGTCTCCGATACTCCTGATAAAATCAAATGCCGAGCTTCCGTAGCCGTAATCGTCGAAAACTTCCGATATAGATCGTTTAATTGAATTCTTGTCAAATTCTATCAAACCGGCCATATCTTTTCTTTGCCGTTCTTTAATTCCTTTTTTATCTTATAAACGACATAAAAATGATATATAAGTCCAATGATAATACCGATTATCACCGCGAAAAATACTATTATGGAAATAGGAAACTTTATCGATTCGAACTGTAAAAATTTTACGTTGACAAGTTTGGAATTCTGGGCGGTGAAAATTACGGCTACGGCTATAAATATGATTACAAGAACAAGGTCTATGTATCTTATCATTTTTAATTTTAAAGTTCTATTTTTTTAAAATCACCTATTAGTTTATTATATGTATCGTCTAATATCTCCGAAACAACCCTTAGTTCGGAACAAACGGTATAAAAACTCACGTCCCCTTCCCACCTCGGTATTATATGAAAATGTAAATGCCGCTCTATTCCAGCCCCGGCAGCCTTACCGATGTTCAGACCGACATTAATAGCGTCGCAATGATAGACTTTCTTAAGAATATCACAACTTATAGAAAGAAGCTGCATTATTTCTACCCCGGTCTCAATAGAAAGCCCATTAAGCTCTTTAGTATGGGTAGAAGGAATTACTAATAAATGCCCGCAATTATAAGGAAACGTATTTAATTTAACGTATGAGTACCTTCCTTTGAAGAGAACATATTTATCTTCATAACATGCGCTATCGTCGCAAAAAACACATTCGTCTTTGGATTTGTCTTTAGCCAAATAGTCCATACGCCACGGGGCATAAACAATTTTCATAAATTTAATCCTGCATCGTTAAACGAAACAAGGCCGATACTTTTCGAAAAAGACCTGCCGCCGATATTGTCAATAAAAGATTTTACCGTCCTTTTTATGATTGATTGAAATAAATCGGAGTGTCTTTTTATTTGATATATGACAGTCGGTCTCCCGGTTATTCCCGCTATTTTTCTTGCGTAATTTACAGCATCCTGGAAATCGCCAAGTTTATCTATGAGATGTAATTTTTTTGCCTGCTCCCCTGAGTATACCATTCCGTTTGCAATTTTCTTTACATAAGAAACCTTAAGATTTCTACCCTTAGCCACAGCGGATACAAATTGCCCGTAAACGTTCATAACTACGCCTTGAAGCTTTTCTCTCTGTTCCGGAGTCATCTCCTTAAAGGGAGTACCTATGTCCTTATACGGACCGCTTACTATATAATTATATGAAATTCCTACCTTTTTCATTAACTTGTACACATTGGGCATTTCCATTATAACCCCGATTGAACCGGTCAAGGTTCCCGGCTCTGCGAATATTTCGTCAGCCGCCGAAGAAACATAATAAGCCCCGGATGCGGCAACGGAACCCATTGATACGACCACTTTCTTATATTTTTCAAACTTCGTCAGTTGCTCATACATAGCCTGCGAGGGAGCAACCTCCCCTCCGGGAGAATTTACTCTTATCACTACGGCTTTTACGTAACCGTCCCGTTTGTAATAATTCAGAAGATTCACAAAATTGGACGAACTCGTAATCGTACCCGTAAGGTTTATAACGCCTATAGCATAAGGAGACGAACCCCGAACAACGTTATAACCCGATTTTACCTGAAACTTAAACAATATAAAATAAATAAAAACACCAAATATCCCTAAAAATACCATTAAAAATAGTAAACCGCTTAAAAAGGGATGCCTGTTTACGCTCATGATTTATTTTTATCTGTATTAAGAAGGGATAACCCTATCTTCTGTTCGTTCACATCCAGCATAATTATTTCGGCACTTATTGGAGAACCTACAGAGATATCGCCGTTCTTAATAAAATTTTCAGGAATTTTAGAATTATGGACAAGTCCTTCTATGCCGTCTTCAATCTGCACAAATATTCCAAATTCCATTATATTGGATACCGTCCCCGATATAACCACCCCTGCAGGATACTTATCTTTGACACTGCACCAAGGACTCTCTGTGAGTTGCTTAATTCCCAAATACATTCTTTGCTTTTCCTCGTCAATGCTCAAAACCATCGTTTTAATTTTTTCTTCCGGCTTAAATAATTCACGCGGATGCCTTGTTCTTTTAGCCCATGCAAAGTCGCTCTGCTTTACGTATCCCTCTAAATTTTCCTCTAACGTTACTGAAACTCCAAATTCATAAATATTTTTAATGACTCCCTCAACAATCGTACCCTTCGGATATTTATCCTTTAATGCGTTCCACGGATTTTCCGTAAGTCTCTTTAAGCTTAGGGATAATTTTCTCGATTCCGGCTCTATGCTCAGGATGGATATCTTTACTCTCTGCCCCTTAGTCAAAAACACCTTAGGATCTATCTGTTTCTTCTCCCAACTCATTTCTGATAAATGTATAAGGCCCTCCACGTCGTCGTCAAGCTCGACGAATGCACCGTAATCGGTAATATTAATGATAACGCCTTCTACTGTATCTCCGGGTGCATGCCTCTCTAAAACATCGTGCCACGGGTCTTCGAACAGCTGTTTATAGCCAAGCGACACTCTATGTCTTTCTTTATCGTATTTGATAACTTTGACATTTATTTTCTGCCCAAGGCTTAATACTTCCGAAGGATGAGATATTCTTTTCCATGAAATATCAGTGATATAAATAAGCCCGTCCATGCCGCCAAGGTCCACAAAAACACCATAATCAGTAATGTTTTTAACTATACCCTCCAGAATGTCGCCCTCTTTTATATCGGTTAAAACATTTTCTTTCAGTTTCTTGATTTCATCCTCTATAACCTTTCGCCTTGATACTATGACGTTACATGCCCTTTTATCCACACTTATTACTTTTAAATCTAAGGCTTTTCCGAGAAAGGCATCAAAATCTCTCGTAAGCTTTACGTCTATTTGTGAACCGGGCAAAAATGCAGTAACGCCGTTCAAATCAACGATTAAGCCGCCCTTCGTCTTTGCAACCACCGTACCGTTTATCAACTCGTTATCCTTGCATACCTTCTCGATATCGTCTAAAGCATAAACGCTTTTCGCCTTCTCCCTTGAACATATCAAGTAGCCCATACTATCGTCATAATTTCCAACAAAAACCTCTATAGAATCGCCTATAGATATAGATGCAATGTCTACATTGCCTCCCGAAGATATTTCTTCTACGGTAATTATTCCGTCGGATTTATCGCCGACATTTACATAAATGTACCTTTCATCGATGTTTAAAATTATGCCTTGCCTGACAAGCCCTTTGCTGTTCATATTATCGTAAGAGTCTAATAAAAGTTCAAACTCCGTAGGGCTACTTTCGGTAGATTGATTCCCCTTAAAACTTTGTTTTGCCATAAATATCTTAACTACCTCCTAAATTTGATAAGATTAATCTAACATATTTAAACAAATTAAGCAAATATTTTTGTTTATGCAAATATTTTACTTAATCGGAAGTATCTATATCCCGAACTCTTCTTAAAACTCGCTCTATTATCCAATCTGGAGTGGACGCTCCGGCGGTAATACCAACCCTGTCGGCATTTACGAACCATTCCGGATTAACTTCATCTTCGGTTTCTATATGATATGTTTTTTTTTGAATCTCCATACATATATTTTTCAGTTTATTCGTATTTGCGCTGTTATAACCGCCCACTACTATCATGACATCCACACTGGAAGCCAATATTTTAGATTCTTCCTGCTTTATCATGGTTGCATCGCAAATGGTATCGAAAACGGTTACATCGTTCTTTGCGATTTTATGTATGTCTTCTATTATGCGCTTATAAAAATTTACATCCTGCGTAGTCTGGGAAACCAGGGCCAGCTTTTCCGATATGGGAACCCTTTTAAGGTCGGCGATATTGTTTACAACCAGAAATTTATTTTTATCGGCGAAACTAATTACACTCTGGACTTCGGGGTGATTTTCATCGCCGACCATTATTACAAAATAACCGTTTAGGGCAGCCTCGCTTATATAATTTTGGGCTTTTTTTACGAATGGACAAGTAGCATCTATCACTTTCAACCTCTTATTGGAGGCTATTTTCTCCATGATCTCCGCTTTAACGCCGTGAGAACGTATTAGCAGGGCATTATGGCAACCGTTATCAATCTTTTCTATGGGATAGACGCCTTTTTCTTCCAAAGACTTAACCACCTGAGGATTATGAATAATAGGGCCTAAGGTATTTAATTTTTCTTGCAGATTACTTTTTTTAGCCGCATCTAACGCCATATTAACCGCTCTTTTAACCCCGAAACAAAACCCCGCGGAAGGCACTACTATTATTTCCATAATACGATATCTTATAATAAGATTAATATACCGGCAGCCTTGAAACAATATTAAAAAACTCCGGAAAGGAAGTATTTATACACCTTATATTATGAATCTCCGTTTTTCTGTTTTTAAGCAGCAACCCCATAATTACCATAGACATCGCGATCCTGTGGTCCCCAAATGAATCTAAAATTACAGGAACGGCTTTAGATTTATTCAAATCCGGATTACCGATTATCTCGAAACCGTCTTCCGATTCCTTTATTTCTACCCCAATCCTGCTTAGATTGAAAACAATTGCTTTAATTCTATCGCTTTCTTTAACGCGTAATTCTTCGGCACCGGTTACTACGGTTTTTCCTTCTGCAAAAGAGGCAATTATAGAAAAGACGGGAAACTCGTCTATCATATCGGAAACAGTCTCCGACGGAACCGTTATCCCTTGAAGCCGAGAATACTTAACCCTTATATCTCCGACCCTTTCCGGAAATTCACCGGTAACGGTCAGATCTAAGTTTGCACCCATCATTTTTAAGATCTTCAAGATACCCGTTCTTTTTTCGTTAAGCAGAACATTTTTAACGGTAATTTCCGAATCCTTGCACAAAATACCCAGCGCTATAAAAAATGAGGCACTGCTAAAATCCCCGGGTATAACGATTTCAAACGGGTGCAATCCACCTCCGTTATTGCCTTTTATCGATATAAGATTGCCTCCGGCGCGGTGCGTTTCTATTCTAACCGGATAACCCTGAAGTTTTAATAAATTTTCGGTATGGTCCCTTGTTGCCTTTTTCTCGTATATCACCGTATTTCCCTCCGCAAAAAGGGCGGCAAGTATAATACAGGATTTAACCTGAGCACTTGGAACAGGGACTTCATAATAAATCGACTTCAATTTTCCGCCTTTAAGGACGGCAAGCGGGGGGTAATTTCCGCCTCTGCGTCCCGCTATCTCAGCTCCCATAAGACTTAACGGCTCCGTTACACGCTTCATCGGACGGGAATTAAGATACTTATCGCCGGACAGAACGGAAAAGAAATCGTTTCCGGCAAGAATTCCGATTAAAAGCCTTGTAAGTGTCCCGGAATTAACCGTATTAATTATTGATTCAGGCTCTTTCAAGCCGTAAAGCCCCTTGCCGTTTATTATGAAATCTTTACCGCTACCGGTTAAATTTTGCTTCTTAATATTAATACCAAGTTTTCTAAAAGCGGCAATGGTAGCCCGATTATCTGTTGATAAGGACAAGTTGGAAATCAAGGATTTTCCGTCCGCTAAACCTCCCAACATAATTGCCCTGTGAGATATGGATTTATCACCCGGAACTTCTATGTCTAAGGACACTCCGCCGGCAATGCCGGTTATCAAGGCTTTATCGAGTTTTAAATCTATCAAAAACCCACCTCTTCCCGCTGTTCCGCAATTTCTCTTATTCTGACGCTCAAACTCTCTCTGTCTCCCGTTTCTATTAAGCCCTTTAAAATATTTGCGGATACCGTAAAATCTTCCAACGATGCAAGTATATTTTCGCTATTCATAATAAATATATCCGTCCACAATTCCGGGGATGAAGAAGCAATTCTGGTAGAGTCCTTAAAACCGTTGCTGATAAAATCTAAAATTTCTACTCCTTTCTCTTCTTCTTTCCCCTTTTCCCTAAGAATAAAATTCAAAACGGTACCGGATAATAAAAAAGAAATCAGATGAGGTAAATGGCTCGTATAGGCGACTATATTGTCGTGAGAATCCGCAGTAGAATAAATGACATTCATTCCTATCATCCGCCAGAATTCCGCCGTTTTCTCTATCTTGTTCGCCCTGTTTTTATCGGTTAAATCAAAATCTTCCCTTATAACTATGCAGTTTTTTCCATTAAATAACTTAAAATCGGCATTTTCAGGACCGGATTTATCCGAACCGCACATAGGATGCGAACCTACAAAATTTTCAATGTTTTTTATTCTTGCATTTGTCGTAATAGCATCCTTAATACTTCCGATATCCGTAACTACCTGCGCATCTCGAAAAAATGCCCCATGTGCGTCTGTCAAAGAAACAATTGCCGCCGGCGGAGCACACATTATTATTAGATTATCGCCTTTGCAATCACAGATATCCGATTCTAGATTCAGTGCACCGTCAATCAACCCGCAGGACTTACAGTAACGAATGTTACTTTGCGCTATATCGTATCCGTTTATTATTATTTTTGAATTTTTGGCTTTAACAGCCCCTGCGATAGACGCCCCCATAAAGCCTAATCCTATTATAGAAATCTCATTGAACATGCTGAATTAATCCGCCAAATTTTAATTAAATATTTCTATTAACGGCATTCGCAACAAGCTTAGCCTTGCCTATCAGTTTGCTGAAGGTATCATATTTTAACGACTGAGCACCGTCGGAATAGGCTTTTTCCGGCATCGGATGGACCTCTATCATAAGCCCGTCGGCCCCTGCCGCTATAGCTGCGAGCGAAAGCGATTCTATATAATACCATACCCCCGCCGCATGCGAAGGATCAACAATAACCGGTAGGTGCGAAAGCCTTTTTAAAACCGGAATAGCACTTAAATCAAGCGTATTCCTGGTCGATGTTTCATATGTTCTTATACCTCTTTCGCAAAGTATTACGCTTTCGTTACCGTTTGACATAATATATTCGGCAGACATCAAAAATTCCTGTATGGTAGAACAAAGACCCCTTTTAAGTATTACCGGTTTTTTAACCATTCCAACCTCCTGAAGCAGTCTAAAATTTTGCATGTTCCTTGCGCCGACTTGTATTATATCGGCATAACGGCATACAAGGTCCAAGTCTCTCGGATCCATTACCTCCGTAACAACTAAAAGCCCCGTTCTTTTTCTGGCCTCCCCTAAAAACTTAAGTCCCTCTTCGCCAAGTCCCTGAAACGTATAAGGACTTGTTCTCGGCTTAAATGCCCCGCCCCTTAGAATCACTGCTCCGGCATCTTTGACGTTTTCGGCTATATCCGTAATATTCTCAAGTGTTTCGACCGCACAAGGCCCCGCTATTATGGCTATTTTATCACCGCCTATTTCGACGTTCCCGATCTTAATGATGCTTTTTTCCTTACCAATTTCTTTAGATGCTAATTTATACGGCTTGGATATTCTAATTGCCTTATCCACCCCCGCAAGCGCTTGCGCTTCTTCAAAGAATGCTTTAACGGCATCTTCATGCCCTATGCAGCCTATAACGGTAACATCGGCCCCCTTGGAAATGTGAGGCTTAAGACCTGCCTGTTCTATCTTTTTCAAAACATATTCAACCTGATCTTCCGTTACTCCCTTTTTTAAAATCAAGATCATCTATTCCCCCTATTAAACCGAATTTTAATTATTTTCCGTTATTTTCAAGATTTATTTCATTTTACTCCATTGAAAAAAAATTGTAAAACCTTAAATAATCCTATGCAGAACCCCGATCAATTTAATATTATCGGCATGCGTACCGATAGTGATTCTAACCATGTCGTCATATCCAAATCTATCCATCGGTCTTACTATAATGCCTGCATCCAAAAGTTTTTCACATATATGCACGGCTTTCTGCCCTTTTAGTTTTACTAATATAAAATTAGCTCCGGTCTCAATAAATTTTATATCCATTTTTCTAAACTCCAAGTAAAGATAATTCTTCTCTGCTTCGTTTGTTTCGATTACCTTCTTAACATATGCATCGTCTTTTAACGCCGCAATAGCACCGACTAAAGACAATGAATTAACGTTAAACGGCTCTCTGACCTTATCCATTAAGGAAATTAACTCTTTATGCCCTATTCCGTAACCTATCCTGAGTCCGGCCAATCCATAAACCTTAGAAAATGTCCGCAAGATAAGCACGTTTGGAAAATCGGCGATATCCACCTCGTCTATTAACGAATTTCCTAAGTATTCGATATAGGCCTCGTCTATTATAATTAAGACATCATCTCTAACTTTTTTAATAAAGTCTATAATCTTATCGTTTGAAAAAAAAGTTCCGGTGGGATTATTCGGGTTTGATATAAAAACAATTTTAGTTTTATCGTCTATTAATCTGCGTATATCGTCTAAATCAAGCGAATAGTCCTTTAATTTGCTTATCTTTAACCTTAAGCCCAATTGTTCTCCGGCAAGATAATATGCTACAAACGACGGAAAAGGGGAGAGCAGGTTCTCGTTCCTTTCGCAAAAAGTTCTGGCGGCTATGTCTATCAATTCATTAGAACCGTTTCCCAATATAAAATTTTCCGACTTTAATATGCCCGCCTTTCGGCTATTTTGCCCTGTATCTTTATTTTCGTTCCCGGCTTTATTTCCGCCTGAATTAAAAAACCCGACAAGCCCTTGCTTCAGATAAAACCCGGAACCGTCAGGATATCTGTTTAAATTCTCAAGATAGGCTCTAATAGCCTTAACGGCTTCCGGCGACGGTCCGAGAGGATTTTCGTTTGATGCCGATTTTACTATATGTTTAATCCCCTTCTCTCTTTTGACCTCTTCGATCGGCTTTCCGGGAATATAGGGATTAATTTTATAAATATAATCCGGTGCTTTAACGTTAAAGGATTTCATGGACGATTTATTTTATTTATTATTTATGCTTTTTACCTGTGTGAACCGGTGAATCTAAGAGTCGCGGCGGGTTTCTTGACTGAATAATCCTTTGGTTTCGCTATTTTCTTGATGTCTTTGATCGTGTCTTGAATAATAGACCTTTCATATATCTTAACCCATGCACAGTCCAAATTTTCGTCTATCTCGCATTTATAATTTTTCATGCCGCCGCAAGGACCGTTCAATAAACCTTTTGGACATAATGTTACGGGACATATTCCGCCTGTTTCGTTTAAGACACAGTTACCGCACAGCGAACACATCTCTTTCAGAGAGGACAGATTTTCGATATTGCCTAAAAATACGGTATCTACACCGGAAACTATTTTTATCGTATCCGGCAAAACACCGACAGCCGACTGTACCCCGCTTCCGCATGACAAAACCAAAACCGTTCCGGCATTAGATAGAACCTCTTTATTATCCCTTACCGCTTTTCTTACCTTTTGAAAATGGCACATGGCGTCTATTACGTAAGTCCCTTCCACCGCAATATCCCTATCTTCCAAGATAAGGCGCATAGCTTCAACCTCTTTACGTCCGCCCGTCCTTGAAGTATCCGAACAAATGCCGCACCCGAATATAAAAACGGAGCCTTTTATCTTTTCGATAATTTCGTCTAATTTTTTCTGTTTAGTTACAATCATTTTGTTTTATATAAATAACGGTTAAATCAGGCATGCTTCCGCAGGTCTTTGTTTTTTTTCATCATTACAGATTTAACCGTATTTTCCATCAAAACCGCAACGGTAACCGGACCGACCCCTCCCGGTACAGGCGTTATTTTGGAGACTTTATCTATAACCCTGTCGTAATTGACGTCTCCGTAAATTTTTCCATTAATATTTGAAATTCCAACATCTATTACAACTGAACCTTTCTTTACGAAACTCTCATCTATCAAATGCATCTTGCCTGTAGCAGATATTAAAATATCCGCTTTTTGCGTAAAAGATTTAATGTCTTTCGTAAAGATATTAAGGGATACGACCGTAGCAAGTCTATTTATAAGCATAAGGGCCATAGGCTTACCCGCGATATTACCTTGTCCTATTATAACACAATTTTTTCCTTTGACGGAGATACCGTAGTAATCCAACATCTTAATTATTCCGTATGGAGTGCAGGGATAAAAAGGAGAATTATTAGTAAATATTTTTCCGGTATTTAGGGGATGAAAACCATCCACATCCTTAGACGGGCTTATCGCCTCCATTACGGTTCTTTCATCAATATGACGCGGAAGAGGCAATTGAACGAGTATACCATGGACAAGAGGATCGTTATTTAATTCCTCTATTCTGTTTATAAGATCTCTTTCGGTAAGGGATTCGGGATAGACATCCTTTTTAGATAATATTCCGCACCTCCGTGCGGATCGTTCTTTATTTTTTACGTATACTACGGAAGCATGGTTGTCTCCAACGAGAATAACCGAGATTAACGGAATAATTCCTTCAACTTTAAGCCCTGCTATCTTTTCAATTAAAGACGCCTCTATCTCTTCGGCAATCAATCTTCCGTCTATTATTTTTTCTTTAGGATCGGGATTATTTTCGGTCATTAATCTAAAAATAGGCTAAATTAAAGCATATCGAGCAATGTTTTCATCGGCAATATTCTGAATTTTTTCTATTTCCGCTTTGCCTGCTTCGTCCTTAAATAAATGCTTAAACCTTCCTTGAAGCTTAAGATATTCCTCCACCGGAACCTTTCTGCTTATCTTTTTAACGGAAATTATTTTATCGTATTCTGCTTCAAATAGGGGATAAAGACCTGTTTGAACGGCAAGCTTAGCAAGCTTGACGGAATATCTCGGCTCATATTTCCAACCCGGAACGCATGGAACATCTACCTGTAGATATTTAGCACCCTTTATGGACTTTGCCTTCTTAACTTTTTTCTGAAGATCCAAGGGATAACCCGCCGAAGCTACCGCCGTATAGGGAATCCTGTGTGCCATAGCAATTTCCGGCATATACTTTTTAGGTCTGGAATTTCCAAAAGACTCTTTTCCCGACGGACTCGTCGTGGTATAAGCATTTAACGGGGTCAAACCGCTTCTTTGATAACCCGTATTCATATATGCACCATTATCGTAACAGATATACAATATATCCTGATTTCTCTCGAACATGCCGCTAAGCGCCTGAATCCCAATATCCGCCGTCCCGCCGTCTCCGCCTTGACCGAGAACGGTAATGCCGTCTTTTTTACCTGTAATTTTAAGTGCAGCTTCTATTCCGGAAGCCACGGCAGCAGAATTTTCAAAAAGGGAATGTATCCACGGAATCCTCCAAGACGATTCCGGATAGCGTGTAGAAAAAACCTCGAGACACCCCGTCGAAGTGGCGGCAATCGTATTTTTACCCAGAACCTCCATGATCAGCTTAACGCTCATAGACTGAGCGCAACCGGAACAAGCGGTATGCCCCATGGTAAAAATCCCGTTATGTGTTTCCTCTTTCGTCAGCATATTTATTTTTCTTTTTATGTTTATTTTATTTGTTACTTTTTATTCAAGTCGGCGTAATCCTATGAACTTACCGTCGACATTCTCTTCTCTTTCCGCTCTCACGACAAGGTCGTATATATTCTTTGGAGTAATATCCCTGCCTCCAAGCCCGAGAATATATCCGTTAACATTGATTGAAGCCATTTTATTCTTGTATAAAGTATCTCTAATTTCCACTGAAAGAATACCCCCCTTTCCCGGAGATACGGCTTTCTCCATTACTATGATATTTTCTACGTTTCTAAGTGCGGAAACAATCTCGTCTTCGGGAAAGGGCCTAAACGAGCGTATCTTTAAAACGCCTATTTTTTTGCCGGATTCTCTTAATTCGTCAACCGCATCCTTTATGGTTCCGATTACGGAGCCCATCGCTATTATTACGGTATTTGCATCGTCCATCTTATATGTATCAATTAGAGCCCCGTGGAACTTACCGAACATATTTTTAAACTCTCTTGCCGCCTCTACTATAACCTTTTTTGATAAGTTCATGGCGTTATAGAGATTATATCTGGATTCCATATATACCGACGGTTCACCGAGCGTCCCGAAAGAATAAGGATTGTCAACGTCGAGTTTATATTTCATATCTAAAGGAGGGAGATATTCTCTCACCTTTTCTATGGAGTCTATCGTTTCTACTATTTCAAAAGTATGCGTTAAAACAAAGCCGTCCACGTTGACCACTACCGGAAGCATTACGTCGGGATTTTCAGCAATTTTAAACGCCTGAATATGCATATCGTATGCCTCTTGATTGTTTTCCGCAACTAACATAATAGCCCCGGTATCCCTTATTGCCATTGCATCCTGCATATCATTCCAGATATTTATAGGTGCGGAAAGCGCCCTGTTTGCGACAGTCAAAACAACCGGAAGCCTCATACCCGCAATATTATATATAACCTCTTCCATATATATAAGCCCTTGGGAAGCAGTAGCCGTATAGGTTCTAACCCCGCAAGCGCTTGCACCCAGAACAACCGAAGCGGCGGAATGTTCGCTTTCGACCATAATAAATTCAGACTTCAAATTACCGTCGGCAACCATTTTTGAAAGATGTTCAACTATGTGTGTCTGCGGCGTTATGGGATAAGCCGAAATAACATGCGGCTCCACCATTCTGACACCATCGGAAACAGCCATCGAACCTTCAAGAACCTGTCTCATATCGTTATATCCGCCATTATGTTATGTATATTAAAATTATTTTTCTACAAGAATCATTTCTATGTCGTTGACCGGACATTCCTCGACGCATATCGCGCATCCCTTACAATAATCGACATCGTAATCGTATATCTTTGTTTTCTTGTCACCGTAAACAACGCCTTCCGGGCAAAAATAAATGCACAGATTACATCCCGTACATTTTTCATGTTTAAATACGGGGTTTTCATTTGCAAAAGAACCGGTCTTATTCAGAAGCGCCGTCCCCGGCATAGCGATAATTCCGATCTTAAAATCCACCCGTATCTCCCTTTATGTAATTATAAGCAACCTGAGCCGCTTCCGCATTGAGCCTGCCCAATTTTGAGCCGAACCTATTTTCTATTTCTTTTTTAATAGATTCTATATCGACGTCTCTGCTTATTGCAGAAAAAGCCCCGAGCAGTGTAGTGTTAACAATGGGTTTGTTCAAAATTTTAAGCGCGATTTTTAATGCAGGAAATAAAACAACGCCTTCTTCACCGACTCCGCCGAGCTCTTCGATAATATCCTTCATATTTATTTCTGAATTTATTAAAATTTTTCCGCCTTCCTTCATTCCTTTGTAAACCGGAACCGACTTAATAATAGTTGCATCCTGAACTATTATATAGTCAGGATCATATATTTGATGCCTCGTTCTTATAGGTTTGTTGGAAAATCTCACAAAAGCCTGAACCGGGGCACCCGTTCTCTCTGATCCGAATGACGGAAACGCTTGACAGTAATTTCCATCGTCAAAAAAACTTAAAGCAAGAATGGAAGCCATTGTAACAGAGCCTTGACCACCCCTGCCGTGTATCCTAATCTCTTTCATCATAAAATTATCCTTGTTATTTTTATATGTAATGAATCACAAAGATCTTATAAAATTTTATATTGACGTTACAGAGATTATACATTTTTAACCCCGCCTATGTCAATGATTTTCCTAATTTTACGAATTTTTATCTTTCAAATTCGTCTAAAAAGTATGGAATTTTATCTTCTATTCCGTATGCCATTATATGGATTCCGTGTACCATATGTTTTAATCTCCTCGCAACCCCGGCGGCAATTTCAATTCCTTTTTTCAATGGTTCGCTCGCATTTTCAAGCTCGTTTATGATCCTGTCGTTTATATAAATTCCAGGGATGGATTTATTCATAAAACGGGCTGTTTTTGCGGATTTTAATATATATATTCCTGCAATGATTTTAATATCTTTATATTTCTTATAAAAATCGTAAAATTTGCCGAACTTATCCGTATCAAATACGGCCTGAGTTTGAAAGAAATTGCATCCGGAGTCTATCTTTTTTTCAAATTTTATGAGTTGCGGTTCCAACGGAACAGATTCCGGGTTGACCGCCGCCCCGATGTAAAAATCAGTACAACCGTCAAGCTTATTACCGTTCATATCTACTCCGGAGTTCAATCCTTTTACTATTTCGATTAAGTTAACCGAATCTATGTCGTAAACGGCCTTTGCGTGTTTGTGGTCTCCGAATGAAATATAATCGCCGGTGAGGGTTAAAATGTTCTTTACTCCGAACGCAGCAGCGCCTAATAGGTCCGATTCTAAGGCCATGCGGTTTCTATCCCTGCACGTCTGCTGAAAAATAGGCTCTCCTCCGAATTGTTTTATGTAAATGACTCCGGCAAGGGAAGACATCTTCATATTTGCGCCCTGATTATCGGTAATATTAAATGCCGTAATACGGTCCTTTAATAATTCATACGTAGCCCATATTTTTGAAATGTCGATTCCTCTTTCAGGAGACAATTCCGATGTATAAACAAACGTGCCCGTATCTAAACTTTCTTTTAGTTTATTGCCGGATTTAAAATTAATAGGCATCATAAAATCACTACTCCCTCATAGTATATGCCCGTCAAGGACATGCCGACATTCTAATTATATAATCTTTGCGGCGGATTCGTATGAACCCAATACCTTTATAAATATAGTATAACTTTCTACGGCTTTTAATGTTTCCTTAAGTTTTTCATCGGATTCGTGGGAACTTACATCTATAAAAAACAGATAATCCCAGTTAAACTTTTTAGAAGGCCTCGATTCTATTTTGGTTATATTAATTTTATTTTCAAAAAACGGTTTCAAGATTTTATATAACGCCCCTACGGAGTTTTTAATAGAAAATAAAATAGATGTCTTATCGTTGCCGGTCTTAGATGTTTTTTCGCCGTTAGAAATAATTATAAATCTCGTAAAGTTATTACCGTAATCCTCAATATGCGGAAACAGCACGTTCAGGCCATAAATCCTACCTGCAACCTCCGATGCTATTGCGGCGGAACTATCATCCCTATGTGCAGTGATACAGGCGTCGGCAGTCGAAAAAGCATCTATTAGTTTCACATTTTTAAAGTTTTCTTCTAAAAATTTTCTACACTGACCGAATGCTTGGGGGTGAGAATAAATCCTTTCGATCTTTTCCGTATCTCCTTCCCTTGATAAAAGAAAGTGACTTATGGGTATAACCTCTTCGCCTATAATGGTTGCATCGGAATTCACAAACATATCAAACGTTGCATTGACCATGCCTTCTATCGTATTTTCCACAGGAACGACGCCGTAATTGGAAAGCCCCTTCGATACAGAGTTGAAAACCTCGGAAATAGTCTTAGCCGGCATAAGCATTCTGGAAGAACCGAATCTTTTAATGGCGGCAAGGTGGGTAAATGTTCCCTTGGGGCCGAAATAGCTGACCCTTATGTCGGACTGTACGGCAATGCAGGCAGAAATTATCTCTCTAAATATATTCTGCAAATGCTCGTCTTTTAAGGGTCCTTTGTTACTGTCCGTTATATTTTTGCAAACCTCGCCTTCTCTTGAGGGATTATAATACGTTTTATTATTCGAAGACTTTATTTGGCCGATATTTAAAGCAATTCTACCTCTTTCATCAAGAAGTTGTACAATCTCGCGGTCTATTAAATCAATATCGTTTCTTAATTTTTTTAGTTCGTCCATTCCATCGTTAATTTATCGGTTTATTTTTCCATTTTCTCTTTAAATGTAATGTATTTTACATAATTTTTTAAAAAAAGCAAAGTGTTTTATGCATCCGCAAATATTTAGTCGCCGATAGAAAAACGAATGAAGCGGATACGATATCGCCCTATTACTCTTTTTTTTCTTCCTTGACGTAGGAGATTATAAGCGAAACAAGTTCATCTTTAGACTCCGTGGCAAAAATATTCTGAGCATGGGTGCTTCCCTTAAAAAAATGAAGGGTTTTGGGAGATTCAGTGATCTTATGCATTTTTCTTATGCCTTCCGCAAACTGCTCATCTTCCGTCCCAAGATAATGAATCGGCACATCTATAGAATTTACCCCTTTGATAAAAACGGGAGATAAAACGATAACCGATTTTATTTCCGAGGGCTTATACGGCTTAGATGCGTTCAATATCGCTCCGCCACCCATACTTGAACCCAAAAGAGTAATACTTTTTACAAAATCCAAACCCCCGACAAAATTGACGGCCCCTGCGATATCCTCTTCGTATGCATTTGCGCCGGCACTTCCCTGCCTTGAATTTCCGTAACCTCTAAAATCAAACGACAGGGACGATATCTTATTTTTCAAAAGAATATCGCACAGGTCGTAATAGCTTTCTTTATTAAAAACCCTTCCGTGTGCCGTTATAACGATATTAGGATAAGAACCGAATAAAGACCCCTTGATATCCCCTCCGTCATCAGTTTTAAAATCGACCTCTCTAAAATTCATGTTCACAACCGTTCACCTTAGGTTTATTATGCTATATTTATATTCAAATAATATCACTTAAATATCGGGTGTTTATTTGCAAGAACCTCGTTAACTCGCCCTACCTTGGTTTTTTGAGGAGACTTAATCGCTTTAAGCTTTTTAATCTTAAATTTGATCGCCCCTACGGCTTTTATAAAACCGTCCAAGGTCTTTACCGATTCGGTTTCGGTAGGCTCTATCATAATTGCCCCATGAATATTTTTGGGAAAATATATGGTGGGCGGATGAAAACCGTAATCTATTAAGAGCTTTGCAAATTCAACGGTAGATATGTCGCTTTTCTCAAGCGCCGCATCATTAAAAACGCATTCGTGCATGCAAAGCCCTTTCTCAAAAGGATCCGAGTCCTTAAGTATCTTTCCGAGCTTTTTTTTGATATAGTTCGCGTTCAGTATTGCAATCTCGCTTACCGATGAAATATTATCTCTCCCCAGGGAGAGAAGATATGCATACGCCCTTACAATGATGGCGAAATTGCACAAAAAAGGCGCGATTCTTCCTATAGTGCGCTCTTTATCTTCCGAAATTTTATAACGGGCGTTGCTAAAGCTTACATACGGTACAGGCAAATATTTTTTTAAAAAATCGGCAACACCTATCGCACCGCTCCCGGGTCCGCCTCCCCCGTGAGGCGCGGAAAACGTTTTATGCAGATTAAACTGAACCATATCTATGCCCATATCGGAAATCCTTACATTGCCTATAAAGGCGTTAAAATTAGCCCCGTCCATGTAAACAAGCGAACCGTTTTCATGCATAATTCCGCTAATCTTCTTTATATCCTTTTCGAAAATCCCGAACGTATTCGGATTCGTAATCATTATGCCCGCAACGTCTTTAGAAATATATTTTTTTACGTCTTCGACATTTAGGGTTCCGTCCTTGCCTGTTTTAATTTCTACGGGAGTGAACCCCGCCAAAACAGAACTCGCGGGATTAGTTCCGTGAGAACTATCCGGAATAAGTATTATTTTTCTGCTCTCGCCGTTGGAATCAAAATATTTTCTAATAATCTTTAATCCGGAAAATTCCCCCGCCGCACCGGCTTGAGGTGCAAAACCAAATTCGGCTAATCCCGTAAGCTCGCATAAAATAAGATTAAAATCGTGAATAATCTTCAGTGCCGGCTGAACCAAAAAATCAGGGGTCAAGGGGTGTAAGTTTTTCATGTTGCCAAGTGAAGCTATGCACTCGTTTATTTTAGGATTGTATTTCATCGTACAAGAACCGAGTGGATAGAAAACCGAATCTACAGACATATTCCAGCTTGAAAGTCTGGTAAAGTGCCTAATTACCGTCGGTTCTGAAACCTCCGGAAGCCTCGGTGCCTTTTTTCTGACAAATTTTTTATCTATATACGCCCTTCCGCTCTTTTTTAAATCGGAGGAATTTAAACCGGAACACGGAATACTTATACCCATAACACCCTTAGAGATTAACAGCTCTTCGTCAAAAAACAAACCTTTAATTCCCGGAAATTTTAACATATTGATTATTTTAACCCCATTAATCCGGCAAATGTATATACCGCCGTTTTCATATCCTTTACGTTAAAACCGCTTTGGCATTTTTTATATATCCGTCTATATCGCTTAAGCTGTTATTCTCCGTTACGGAAATTAAAATATCGCTTTCTGAAATTTCTATTCCCGCCAAAATCTCTCTTTTTGCCATCTCCTTTATGAATTTCGCAACGTTGACGCTGCTATTCAGAATTCTTAGAGAAAACTCATTAAAAAAATCACCGGAATATAGCAACTTGAAAAGTTTGGTTTTCAACAACTTCTCCTTCAATATATGAGATAATTTAAGATTTAAAAGCGATATTTCACTAAATCCTTCCTTAGAACAAAGAGATAAATATATCGCCGCCCTGACTGCGTTCAAAGAGCTATTGGTACATATATTGGAAGTTGCCGCCCCTCGCCTTATGTGCTGCTCCCTTGTAGAAAGAATAAACGAGTAAGCATCCTTGTTCCTACTATCTTTTGTTTTACCGACTATTCTCCCGGGCATTTGCCGCACATACTCTTTTTTTGCGCCGAACAATCCCAAAAGCGGCCCCCCAAAATTCATATAATTTCCGAAAGAATTTCCTTCTCCGGCAAATATATCGGCATTATAAAACCCGGGCGGGGATATGACTCCAAAGCTGTAAGGTTCGGTGGAAGACACAATGAGAAAGGGTCTCGGATTAAAGCCGTGGATAACCGGCTCTAATTCCTCCAAATCTTCTATTACCCCAAAATAATTGGGCTGCTGGACTACTACCGTCGCCCCGTTTTTGCCTTTCGATTTTAGTTTAAACTTCAAATCTTCTATATTTGTCCTACCCGTTTTATCATCTAATACGACATTTTCTATTTTTATGTCGGTATCGCCTATAAAGGTCTTAACAACCGAAACAAAACGTGGATTCACACCCTCAGAAATTAGAATTAAATTATTATTGCCCTTGCAAAGTCTTATAGACATTAAAACCGCTTCCGCCAGACTTTCTGCCCCGTCGTACATGGAAGCATTTACTACATCCATTCCTGATATTTCGGCTATCATAGACTGAAATTCGAACAGCGCAAAGAGCGTACCCTGACTGACCTCCGGCTGATACGGCGTATAAGGCGTATAAAATTCCGACCTTGAAATCAAACTATCTACTGCCGACGGGATAAAATGATTGTATATACCGCCGCCGGCAAATATGGAAAATTTATTTTTATCGGGAAGATTTGAATCAATATCGGAAAAAAACCTGTATAGAGTCTTTTCGTCCATACATGACGAAAGCGTCTCTAACAGACTTTCGTCTATTAGAGGAATATCTCCCATAATCCTGCCGAAGAGCTCATTTTTATTCTTTATTTCGAGAATACGATATAGCCGTTCTATGTCTTTTTCTGAATTAGGAAAGTAACGAAAACTATTCATGAATGGAGGTTATAAAAGATTCATACGCATTTTTGTCCATTAGCCCGTCCACATCGGAAGAATCCGACACCTCCGCCTCGGCAACAAAACCGGCATCGTAGGGTTGCCGGTTGATCAATTCGGGGTTATCGTTTAATTTAGAATTGACGGAAATAATTTTAAGACTAACGGGTGCATAAATTTCCGAAACAGACTTGACTGATTCTATCTCTCCTATTTTATCACCCTTCTCATAAACCTTGCCCACCTCCGGAAAAGAGACATAGACTACGTCTCCCAATTCCGACTGTGCAAAGTCGGATATCCCTATATAAAACTTATCGTCTGCATTCTTTGAAATCCATTCATGAGATTTTGCAAAATAAAATTCACCGTTTATCGCCATTTTTGAACCCCTTTAATATTTACGCTCTAATGTTTTTTATTATTATCACAATATTCGGCATTCGTTAAACGAATGTAGTCTGTTTCGTCCCGGCTAGTTCTAATTTTCCGATCTATGATCTCTTAAAATTTCGATGAAACGGGGGCACAACCACCTCTGCCTTTTCGAAGTTACCTCTAATATCGATAAAGAAGTCTTTCAAGAATAAAGGATCTATATCGGTATCCGAAAGATAAGCGCTGCCTATCGGAAATTTATTGGACGGACTGTAAGTTCCACTCGCAATACATCCTATCGGCTTAAGATTTTTGTCTAAAATTCTTTGCAGATGCCTCGGTATCTGTTTGCCGGAAAGTTTAAAAAAAATTAACCTCTTTTCTTTATTTTTAATATCACTTAAGGCCTCTTTGCCTATGAAATTTTTAGTCGTTGAAAGGTATTTCTCAAGGCCTGCGTCATACGGATTAATGGTTTCGTCAAGTTCATGCCCGTAAAGAGGCAGGGCAGCCTCAAACCTTAAGGTATCTCTTGCACCTAAACCTATAGGAATAAGGTTTGAAAGACGTGAATTTTTCAAAAGATAATTCCATAAAACAACTGTTTTTTCGGCGGACACGAAAATCTCAAACCCGAATTCCCCGGTATAACCGCTTCTTGATATTAACGCCTCTACATTAATATCCTTAAAAACAGCGCAACTAAACTCGAAGTGCTTCAATTCTTTGACCGGTTTAGCGCCAAACTTAAAATCGAACAATCCGCACTTGCCTATATCAACAGCATCACTCGCTAAAGAATATATCAAGTCCCTCGATTTTGGTCCCTGCACAGAAAGGAGTCCCACCGTTTCGCTTATATTTTCTACAGTAACATTATTCCCTGCTTTTTGAAATTCGATCTGCTGATAATGCATCCATGAAAAATCCTTTGGGGTATTTGCGGCATTTACTACCGCCATATAATCGCTGTCGGAAAACTTAAAGACCGTAACATCGTCTATAATCCCGCCCTTCTCGTTCAAGATTAACGAATATATAATCTCCCCATCCTTTATTTTCGATACGTCTGCCGTAAAGACATAATCCACAAAAGAACTTGCATCCCTTCCTTTTATGATTATTTCTCCCATATGGCTTATGTCGAAAATTCCGGAATCGTTCCTTACATTTAAATGCTCTTCTATAATGCTTTTATAATAAAGAGGCATAAAAAAACCGGCAAAAGAAACAATCTTTGCACCTGCCTTAACATGCTCGCTATATAAAGGTGTCCTTTTATTGACTCTGGCGTCCATAATAATTATTGTTTCCTAATTTAAATTTATTATACTCATGATTTTTCGTATCTAACTATTATCACAGATGTTATTATAATGAGTCAAGTACCGAATGTCAACTTTTACGACCTACCCATAATTAAATATGCCTTCCCTAATAAATAAGCTTGCATTAAGATTTAAAAAAATATACAATAATTCCCTAAGTTATTATGGTAATTACAGCGGGGTGGAGCAGTCCGGTAGCTCGTTGGGCTCATAACCCAAAGGTCGCAGGTTCGAATCCTGCCCCCGCAACCAATCTAAACCGTTGTTATTATACCTTATCTGATTATTCTAAAACGGTTCTTGTCGTATTTCCATTGTCCGGGAGAAACCCAAAGGTCGCAGGTAGGGGAGAAAAAATATATCCAATACCGTTTTTCAAGTAAACCTTCCTTATCCCGAATAAGCCTCAAACAATATCTCAATAGGATGCAAAACCTTTTTACCCGTACCCATTTCTATCTGATCGGAGGCTAACGGACAATCGGATATATAATAATCCATTTTCATTGAATCTATATCTTCGAATAAACTCTTACCTACCTCTGAAGCGTATTCAAAAGTCTTTTTCTTCACGCCAAAGGTTCCGTCGTGTCCCGAACATTTTTCAATAGTCTGAACACTCGTTTCAGGGATGAGCCTCAGAAGGTTTAATGCTTTGTAACCTACATTTAAAGATTTTAGGTGGCATGAAATGTGATATCCTATTTTGCCCATAGATTTTTTAAAATCGGTATTAAATTTTCCGTTTTGATATAGACGGTATAAGTATTCATGAATATCAAAAGTTTTGTTTGCAATCGCGGTGGCATCGTCTGAATCCGGCAATAATAAAGGATACTCATGCTTTATTTGCATTGCGCATGTCGGAACCGGAACGATTATATCAAAACCGTCTTCGACATATTTTTTTAAATTTTTTATATTATATTTTGCTTTTTTAATAGAATTATCAATATCCCCCGTGTCGTAATAAGGTATGCCGCAACACTGGATGTCGGGGAGTTCGACATATATGTTATTCTTTTCAAGGACTTTTATCAGCGCAATACCCCTGTCTAAAAAATTGTAATTTAACATGCAAGTATAAAAAAGGACGACCTTGCCGTTAAATTTATTTACATCCGAAACGGTATCATTGATTTTATAGTTGTCGTGAAACCACTTCTCAAAGCTAATTTTATTAAAAGAAGGAACCTTAGCCCTCTTATCTATCCCCATAACAGGTTCTAAGATATAACGAAACAGCTTCGTATTGTTAAGCTTATTAATAATAGAAGCAATAGGGACAGAGCTTTTTCCCATCCTGTCCGTATCGACAAGCAGCTTATCTCGAAACCCTGCTCCTTCTTTTTTAAATCTGAATACCTTATATCTTAACGCCAAATGGGGAAAATCGACTTTCCATTCATGGGGAGGCGTAAATGGACATTTAAAATAACACTGCTTGCAATAAAAACAAAGATCCAAGGGTTTAATGAGTTCTTCTTGCGTTAAAGCCTCAATATTGTCGCTCTTGTCGTCGACGGCATTAAACAGAGCGGGAAAAGACGGACAAAATCCTATGCATAATCTGCAACTCTTGCATTTTGAATATACCCTTTTAATTTCATTAAAAAGATTATTTTCATCCAAAAAATCGGTATCTCTTATATCGAAATTTTGGGTAATTTTAGGATCGGCATCCGTTTTATACATAAACAAAACCCCGCAATCGAACTTAAAATTTTATTTAAAGTCGCCTAAAATTTTCTTAAACCTTTCGGCATGCGACTTTTCGGCTTTAGCAAGCATTTCAAACCATAAAGCAATGTCTTCAAATCCTTCTTCTTTTGCCGTTTTTGCAAACCCCGGATACATCTCCGTATATTCGTATGTTTCTCCTGCCAACGAAGATTCAATCATTTCTTTTAACGTACCTATGGGTTTACCCGTAGCAGGATCCCCTCCTTCATATTTTTTTAAACAATCGAGATGTCCGAAAGCATGTCCTGTTTCGCCCTCTCCCGTTTCTCTAAAATTATTAGCCACATCCGGATACCCTTGTATATCGGCTTCTTTGCCAAAATACAAATATCTTCTATTTGCTTCCGATTCCCCTGCAAACGCAGCCTTTAAATTCTCGAAAGTTTTTGTTCCCTGCACTGTTTTAGCCATGATTTACAACCTCCCGTTTAGATTAATCAAGCCCATAACAAATCGTCCGACCGTTCCTATCTTATCGTCATGCCATAGTGAGACTCGAAAGATAAAAAAACAAAGCATCGTGAAAATTCAATCCGTTTACTGACCTGCCACAAAATAACATATCCGTAAACTAATTCCTGAGTGTTGCAATTATTCTTTTCGAATTTAAGAATAAGTTTAATGCATCTTCTATTCTCGGCACTATTACGTCACAATGCAACAGCGCCTTGACGGCAAGCCCTTCAACACCCATAATACCTATACCTATAACACCCTGTTTAAGCATCTCGTGATCGTTATAACCGTTACCTACGATTGCGGTTTCGGGATATCCTAATTTGTAGACTATTTCTTTTTTTTTGTCGGCAGAGTTTTCACCGCTTATTATGAATAATTTGGCATTTATATCTTTTACCATGCTTTCGGCTGTTCCGAACGTATCGGACGTTATTATATATATCTCTACAATTTTAGATAATTCGTTTAAAAGAATCTTTACGCCGTCTCGAATTATTCCATCTTCCGAAAGCGTTCCGTTCATGTCAAAGACTATGTTTTTCAATATCACTTCGGTATTTCCGGGTATATCTATTTTTATCATATCCACACCCCTTCCGCGTTAACGTCTCAATTAAAAATCAAACGATACATAGTATGTATACCACCGTTTAATCAAATAATCAACTCAAGCTGAGGATCTAATTTTTTATTGATGGAGGGAGGGGTTAAGCGAACAAACCGTTTTCTACCAGTTCGCAAATAATGTGAGCAATTAAAATATGTTGCTCCTGAATCCTCGGCGTATCTTCAGAGGGAACTTTAATTATCAGGTCGCACATGTCGGACATTTTTCCACCGTCATTGCCTGTAAAACCTATAATTTTCATACCCGTATCCCTTGCAGTAATTATAGCGGATATAATATTTTTAGAGTTTCCGGACGTGGATATTCCCCAAAATATATCGCCTTTTCTTGCATTTGCTTCAAGCTGACGGGAAAAAACAACCGAGAAATCATAATCATTAGCTATTGCCGTTATATCAGATGTATTTACGGTAAGGCTTTCTGCGGCAAGTGCCTTCCTTTCTCTGTAAAACCTCGAGACAAGTTCCGCCGTAATATGCTGGGCATCTGCCGCCGAACCGCCGTTTCCGGCAATAAAGATTTTTCCGCTATCATTATAAACCGATATGATTGCTTGAGACATCGCGCTCATCGTTTTTATTATTTTTTCGTCCCTTACCGTTAGTTCAAGTAGCGCCGCCGCTTCATTGAATCTTTTTATAATCAATTTTCTCATTTTATATTTTATTTAAAGTTAACTAAAATTATAACATATTTTTTATTTTTACATACCGGTACCCGAACAATGGCAAGGTAGTTCACGATATCTCGCTAAAACCCTTAGACTCGAATAATGAGGAATACAATTTAAGTGCATACATATCGGTCATGCCGCTGATATAATCGGCACACATCACATAAAAACCGTCTTCCCCGAAAATATTGTAGAACCCGAAATTAAATATTTCCTGAAAATCATCCGGGTAGAGATTTATGTTTTTGATATCCGAAAAAACCTGAAAAAGCCTCCTTACAATATTTTCCGCTTTATATCTGTTTAACAATATCTCCCTATTCTCCATGAGAAGCTTATAGGAAATCTGCTTTAGGGCATTAATCTCTATATTGACGTCGTTCTTCCATGTAAGACTGTATTTATAGGAATCTTCGCCTAAATCTATGGGTATATTTTTGATTAAGTTATCTTTAGTGTCGGCAAAAAACTTTTCTCTTTTCTCTATATCTATATTCATTATGAATTTAGAAATGTACCGTGAAAAAAATTCCTTTAAATCCGTTTTAACCTTCACATGGTACATTATTCTATTATTATTTCTTTCATCCGTTTCGGTTTTAAAAATTTCCTTAAGATTAAAGAAAAAATTATCTATTTTCTCGCTCATCTTGTCCAATCCGCCCGAAAAAGAACTGTCTTCCTCTAAATATTTTTTGACCTTAAGGTGTCCGTTTATATCTATAAGCTTAGATTCTACGCCGTCTTCTAAATCGTGGGCGGCATATGCTATGTCGTCTGCAGCGTTTAATATTTGGCACTCTAAGCATCTCGTAGCCTGAAAAAAGTTTTCTTTAATTTTCTTATTTTTCGGATTATTCAACAGCTCAAAATTATTTTTTAAGAAATTTACGAATTTCTTTCCGTGAAGCCTTTCTAATATAAAAATATCGCTATCGTATATAAAATGCTTGGTTTTATCCGATAATGAATATGGCAGTTTGTACTTTAATATTCCGTCAATGGTCTTTAGAGTGGGATTTAGCCCGTATATTTTGTTGTCGGCGGCATCGTAAAACTTTTTTTCTAAAAAATTTAGTATTCTTATATTCTGCGCGTTGGCTTCAAAACCGAATTTACCTCTCGTGATAGCCTTTAACTCTTGGCTTATTATGTCTTCGCCGAGATGACCGAAGGGCGGATGCCCTATATCGTGAGCTAAAGAAATGGCCTCTATAACATCGCGGTCTATTTTTATATCATATCTATCAACCAATATAGTCGCTATGGAACGGGCTATTTGAGACACCTCGAGGGAGTGAGTAAGCCTCGTCCTATAATAATCTAAGGTAAAGACCCCGAAAACCTGAGTTTTATTTCTCATCCGCCTGAAAGCGCTTGAATGTATTATCCTGTCTCTGTCTACCTGAAAAGGAGACCTTGCACCCCTTTCCTTCTTTTCTTTATTTGTATAGCCGTAATTGAATATCCTTTCTTCATTCATTTAAAAATACCTCCTTGAAAAACGGTTTAATTAACGACCCCATCTTTTAACTTTTAAACTTGCTTTTAAACTTGATTAAATATATACTATTTCAAATTTTTTAAAAAGTAAATCTTACTTAAGGAGCTGGGTGCAAATGAAAAATAAAAATAAAGATGACAAGGAGAAACAGGCATTTTCGCCGGAGGAACTTGAGGAAATAAAAAAAACACTAATAAATATGAAAAAAGTTATTTTCAAAGAAATAGATGCCGGTATTAAAGAGGGTTCGTCCAAAGATCCCACCGAGTATCGCGGAGACAATTATGATATAGCTTCAAGCGAGAGAGACCGTGAATTGTCCTATATGCTTGGAGACAGAGAGAGAAAAAAGGTAAGGGAGATAGACGACGCACTTTATAAGATAAAGGAGGGGGCATACGGGATTTGCGATGAATGCGGGGAAACAATTTCAAAAAAAAGACTAGAAATAATTCCTTATTCCAACTTGTGCATAAACTGCAGGTCGCGGGAGGAAGAGGAAGAAAAAAGACGAATAAGCGAGGACTATATGGATCATTTAACAGGCATGCCTTTAATAAATGAAGACGAAATATTTAAGGATTCGGACGACTAAACGGAAAAAAACAGGCAACCGCCCTGTTTCCGCCTTGATCTTTATTTTCCATGGGAGGCTCGTTCACCCTGCAAATATCTTTAGACGCATAACATTTATCAAAATACACACACCCCTTTGTATATTCTTTGTCACTACCGATATTTCGACCGCTATTCTTAACCGGTTTAATCTTTTCCTGCTCGTTTCTTGTTCTCGATAGGCTTTTCATGCTCAAATCCGGTTTGCTTTTAAAATCGAAGGACATCATAGAGTCGTAAAGGACATTGGAATACGGATGGGCGGGCATGCTAAAGAATTCAGCGGAACCGGCTATCTCTACTATTTTTCCTCCGTACATTACGCATACCCTGTCTGCAATATGCCTGACTAATTTCAGATCATGGGTTATAAACATATAACTCATCTTTGTTTTTTCCTGAATATCCATCAGTAAATTCAAAATTTGCGCCGATATCGACATATCTAAAGCGGATACCGGCTCGTCAAGAATTAAGAGCTCCGGATTTACCGACAGACACCTTGCGATGCCGACTCTTTGCCTTTGACCCCCCGATAACATATGGGGATAGCAATAGGCCGTATTTTCCTGCAATCCAACGTTCTTTAGCTGAGAAACGGCAAAATCTACTCTATCCCTCTTTCTTATAATGCCGTTTTTAACAGCAGGATAAGAAACAATCTTATATATCTTTTTTTTGGGATTAAGCGAAGAATAAGGATCTTGAAAAAGTATCTGGATATCCTTCCTTAATTTTCTACCCCTGCTCCCGTAATCCAGCGGCTCACCTTTAAAATATACGGTTCCGGACGTTTTTGTTATAAGTCCGGTAATTAGCTTTGAAAGGGTTGATTTGCCGCATCCCGTTTCTCCAACCACGGCAAAAATCTCGTTTATTAACACATCAAAGGTTACATTCGAGACGGCTTTTATCACATTCTTTTTGATATCGAATAAAGTTTTGTAATACTTAAAGTGTTTAGAAAGCCCTGAAACGGTCAGAATTGCGTTTTTTTCCTTAAGATTCGTAATTTTTTCCATATTTTATTTTTTCGGTTTCTTTTTCATATCTTAATGCACCTTACGTATCTACTATCGGTGTCATAATGAACCAAAGGAATATTCTTCAGGCAGTCTCTGTTACTCCTAAAACATCTAGAATAAAACCGGCATTTTCCATCGCTAAAATCATCTTCCGTCAAAAAACCGGGTATGGTGGATAATCTCTGCTTTGGAACATAATTTACAGATAAAGTGGGAATGCTTTTAATTAAAGAAATCGTATAAGGGTGTATTGGATTTTCTATCAATTCTTTTGTTTTTCCAAGTTCCATAACCTGTCCCGCGTAGAAAACGCACGTCATATCGGAAATACTTTCTGCAATGGTTAAATCGTGTGTAATAAAAATAATCCCAACATTCGATCTTTCCTTAATATCCTTGATAAGTTTCAAGACTTGCAGTGAAGTCGTTACGTCTAATGCCGTCGTAGGTTCGTCCGCTATTAATCATAACCCTCTGTCTCATACCCCCCGATAATTCGTAAGGATATGAAGCAAACTGGAATTTGCCGTTTATATTCATGGAATCTAAGTAGAAAATAGCAATATCCTTAGCTTCCGCTTTAGAAACTTTTCTGTGTGCCAGTATCGCCTCGGTGATCTGCTCTCCTATCTTCATTACCGGATTTAACGATGTATTAGGGTCCTGAAATATCATAGATATCAGTCTGCCCCTCGCTCCCGTAAGTTCTCTCTGTTTCAGCTTCAAAATATCTACCTTATCCTTCTGGGACGAACATCTTACTCTAATTTCACCGCGAATTATTTTTGAAATGACCGGGGGGTTCAATCTTAGAATAGACAAACCTAGAAAAGATTTGCCGCTGCCAGACTCTCCGACTATCGAAACAACCTCTTTTTCTTTAACGGTTAAAAAAAAAGAATCCACGACATTAATGCCGTCGCAACAATCGACCGCTTTGCCGGATGTTTTTTTAGAACAAAGTCGTACCGTTAAATCTCTTATTTCAAGACTCATCGTTTTTTAGCTTGACCCCTTGCCGAATTAATATCTTTACCGCTGCTCACACCGACGACTCTTTGTGTGCCGGCTGTATTTTTAGTGTTATTATTTTTACATTCTTTCAATAACGGGTATACACAATAGCCTTAAGACCTGCATTAAAACTATCTTTATCGCATATATTACATAAAGACGAGGCTTTATGTAATCGTGTTCCTTTCCCAGGAGCCTATAATTTTGATAATATTTATTAAAGAGGGCCGATAATTCTAAAGCATAAGAACTTAAAACAGACGGCTCGTTTTGATTGAGTGCCTCGTCAACAGCATCTTTAAAGTATGAAATCTGTTTTATTATTAAAAAAATATCGTTAAAATCTGCGTCTTTTTCCGAAACGTTAAAAACCCCGTCGAAATCAGCCGGCTTATACGTATTTAACGATATGAAGTCCCGTTCCTTCTTGACTGTATCGGGACTCAGTCTAAGCATAAGGCTATTTATTCTTGATATGGTATATTGGAGATAAGGTCCCGTCTGCCCCTCAAAAGACAGGACATTGTCCCAGTTAAAGCTTACGTCGGTAGTTCGCCTTGTCTTTAAATCGTTAAACATAACCGCCCCTATGCCTATTTTTAAAGCTACGGATTCCGTCTCTCCAGGATTAATGCCGGCGTTGCCGCTCGCTTCTGCAAAATCGTCTTCAAGTTTTTCTTTTGCCTTAAGGCTTGCCTCTTCTATGTAATCGTTTAAAAACACGAGATTACCCTTTCTTGTGGACATGCCTATGATTCTGCCGAATTTAACATGGACAATCTTGCCGTCTATTAAAGAAGCATATCTTTTAAAAACCGGATTTTCGGATATTTTATCGGCATTATCTTTCAATATACGAAATATACCGGAAAGCTGGCTAAAGTGCAGCGACTGCTCCGAACCGACCACATAAATCATCTTATCGTAAGAATATTTTGCCATTCTCGTCACGGCGGTAACGATATCCCTTGAAAGATAAAGAGATGTTCCGTCGCTTTTTGCAATCAGGGCGGGGGTTTTCACCCCTTTTACTCGAATTATTACAGCACCCTCGCTTATAGAGGCGATGCCGCTTTTAAGCAAGATTTCCGTGGTTTCGCTTGCAAATTCTGCACTCTGTGCCTCACCCTCGTAAACATCGAATTCTATGCCTATTGATTTATAAATCCGCTTAAATTCATCTATGCTCAATCCTCTGAATAATTTCCATAAATTATACTGACCGGATTCCGTTTCGCAAAAACCGCCCTTATTTTTTTCGGATATCTCTATTCCTTCCCATCCGTTATCTACGTTATTTTTCGCATTGCCGGGAACGCATAAATACTCTTCGATACTACGCCTATTTCTCGACATATAATTCTCAAGAGTTTTAAATCTCCTTTTCGCTTCTTTCTCAAGGGTTTCATCAATCTGTTCATCCTTATGGATTCTGACATAAAGACCGTATAGAACATTTATAGGGTCTTTATTAAATTCGGAAAAATCTACGTCATAACGACAAAAAGCGGTTATAAGCTTACCGAATTGCGTACCAAAATCCCCCAAATAATTTACTTTTACGACGTTATGGCCGCAGAATTCATAAATATTAGACAAACTCATTCCGATTACCGTTGACCTTAGATGCCCTACCCCGAAAGGTTTAGCTATATTGGGAGAAGAAAAATCTATTACTACTTTAAGCGGTTTTTCCTGATGCTCTCTGCCGTAATCCGCTCCTGCGGAGAGGACATTTTCTATGGTAATGTAAGCAAACTTTTTTTTGTTGACGAAAAAATTTACATATGCGTCCTTCATCTCTATTTTATCAAATACGGCTGCGTCTTTCGTCTTCTCAAAACTTAACAATGCTATACGAAAAATTTCCTCCGCAATGTCTCCGGGAATTCCCTTGAAACCATATTTTCCAAAATAATAAGAAGCTATAGAATAATCGCCGAAGGAGTTGTCGGGAGGATTTTTTATAAGCTTTGCGGCTTCTTTTTCGGATACCGCCGCGTTATTCTTTTCCTTAACAATTTTTTGAATAAATAAAACAAGACTGCGTTTAAATACATCCATATTATTTATGATAACTTATAATTATGTCAATTAAAAGACTTTAAAAAAATAATAAATTTGGTATAATGGAAACTAAGAGAACTTCAAAATAGATAATTATATTAACGGTTAATTTAATAATTAAGGAGATGCCTAATGCCAACAACCGAAGAGCTTGCTTTGCCGAAATATCAATGTGATGTTTGCGGCTATATTTACGACCCGGAAGTTGGAGATTCCGAAGGGGGAGTAGAACCCGGGACGCCTTTTGATAAGTTACCGGATGACTGGGTGTGCCCCGTATGCGGCGCCGACAAAACACATTTTGATCATTTTACGGGATAAGCGGGTTGACTTTAATAATCTAATATGATAATTATAGCTCTATGAAGCCATTGACAAAAAATATACCGATTGCATTTATTTCTATTGTCTTATTGATTATAGCCGTTTTTTATGTCACTCCGAAAGTTTATGCATTTTCTTACGGTAGTTTTGCCGCTAAGGTAAATAATAATCGGCAGATAGGCAATCCGAATGCAAACGTTACTGTAGTGATATATACGGATTTTCAATGCTCCTGGTGTAGAAAATTCGAGGAAAACGACCTTCCTTACATTATGTCGAACTACGTGAAGACTAAAAAAGTTTTATTGCAATTTCGAGATTTTCCGTTAACCCTGATTCATAAATATGCCTTTAAAAGTGCCGAATATGCCGACTGTGCCGCTTTTCAAGGAAAATCTGAATATATGCAAACAAGAGGGCTTTTATATAAAGACCAAAGCGAATGGAGTGAAATAGGAGACTTATATTACTTCTTCAAAACTAAAGCCGGTAAAATAGTCAATCTTAAAAAAGAGGAAGCTTGTGTCAAAAGCGGGATAGCCAAAAAACTCATTCATGGCGATATGACTTCGGGGATAAACGCCGAGGTAGAAGGAACCCCTACTCTTTTTATATATAAAGGACTTACGCTTTACAAAAAGGTAACCGGCTATATACCGTTTACTTCTTTAAATAAAATATTATCGGGCGCTTTAAGCTAAATATTTCCGGTAATATAAATACCCTTTTCAGAATCGTTGTCCGGTATTTTTGAAAGTTCCCGCATAATTTTATTTACGAATTTTTCGGTATAATTAAGCGCTTCCTTTATTTCTGCCCCGTTTGCAAGCTGCGAAGCAAGACATGCCGAAAAAGCACAACCGGTTCCATGGATTTCTTTTTTTAATTCCAATCTGTTACCTGAATATATAAAAAACTCGTTTTTCGAATTTAATATAATATCGAATATTTTATTCCGGTCGGATTTTTTCGAAAGATGCGAACCCTTTATTATTATATTTTTAATTTCCGGTATTTTTTTTCTAATAACCCTCGCCGCTGTCTTCATTCCTTCAATATCCTTAATATCCATACCGGCAATGAGTTCTGCTTCACGTATATTGGGAGTAATAACCGTTGCATATCTAAAAAGCGGCATAAGAAAATCCGGGTAAGCACTTTCTCCCGTCAAAACTTTATTGGAAGTGGAAATATGAACGGGGTCTACGATAATTATTTTAGGCTTATATTTATCTAGAAATTTGCTTAAAATCAAACCCTGGCATTCATTAAATATCAATCCTATTTTTACGACATCTATGGCAAAGTAATCAAATACGGCATTAAGTTCCGATAAAAAAAAAGTGTCCGAAACAGGTTCGGCTATATAAATATTGTCTGGATTCTGTGCCGTCATAACCGTTATCGCCGATAAACCAAAAATTTTAAATCTTGAAAATATTTTGGCGTCAGACGTTATCCCTGCCCCTCCGGAGCCGTCGAATCCGGCAACGGATAGTGCTTTTATAGTTTTAATATTCGCCATAATTTTATCGTAATATCAGTGGTTTATTTTAGCTTCTTTTTGTGATCCCTTATAGACGTTAAGACATCCGCCACCACCGAAGCGTCTCTCGTATTCAAAATATCCGATTTTTTTGCCCATCCCTTTCTGGCGATATTTATGCCGCAGTTGACTAAGTTGACAGACGATGCGTCATGGGCATCCGGATTTATCGAAAGCAGCACCCCTTTACCTATTGCCTCCTTTATGTATCTCCAGTCTATATCTAACCTTTTAGGTCTTGCGTTAAGTTCGATAATGGTTTTATACTCGGAAGCATAATCTAATATTTTTGAAATATTTATGGGATAACCGTTTCTTTCTAAAAGAAGCCTGCCGGTAAGGTGTCCTATCATAGTGGTATACGGATTTTTAATGGCTTTTATAATCCTTTCGGTCATCATATCTTCCGACATATTGAATTTAGAATGAACGGAAG
Organism: bacterium; assembly: GCA_003232385.1. Lineage (GTDB taxonomy): Bacteria > SZUA-79 > SZUA-79 > Acidulodesulfobacterales > Acidulodesulfobacteraceae > QIJE01. The sequence continues at coordinate 23,834 of QIJE01000033.1, read as the reverse complement.
CTATTACGAAGTCAAGCATAGACAACGTCCTATTATCATAATCAAGGCTTCCGTCGGGCAAAATATCCGACTCTATACCTTTAAATATTTTAATCCTGCCCTTGTATTTTTTATTTAATCTGTCGATATATTCAATTTGGGATTCCAGTTCGGAAGCTGAAAGCCCGTTTGCATAATACGCCGAAACTGAGTGGTCTGAAATGCCGACATATGAATAACCCTCTTTCATACATGCTTCAACTATTGCCTCAAGACTGTCTTTTCCATCCGTATAAGTAGTATGAATATGAAAAACCCCCCTTAAATCTTTTTCCTCTACCATATCCGGTATATTCCCGTTTAACGCTGCAGTTATTTCCCCGACACCCTCTCTTAATTCCGGAGGAATATACTGCATCGCAAACACGCCGTAAAATTCGACCTCGCTATTGACCCTGATTCTATCCTCACCGCCTGCCGTTTCCTTGTTCGTAAATATTCCATGTTCGTTTATATCGTAACCGTATTTTCTCACCGTCATTCTTAATTCTTCGTTATGCAACTTAGAGCCGGTGAAGTGCCGCAGTGCACAAACAAAATCGTCATCCGAAACTATATATAAACTTACGTTGATCCCGCTCTTTAAAACAAGGCTTATTCCGGTCTCCCCGACAAATTCGACCCTAAGAATTTCATCGTAATTCAAAAACCATTCTTTAAATTCTTTTTTGTTCTTATCCTTAACGGCAGCTACAATATTTATATCCCCTACAGTTTCCGTCTTTCTCCTTAGGGAGCCGGCTATGGCAATATCGCCCTTTATTATATCCGTATTTTTTAGATAAGCTTCTAATAACAATGCCTGCTCGGCGGCAACTGGATATAAAAAACGCTGCCGAAAAACCATGTATTCTTCTATAGATTTTCTTAGGTTTTCTATCGTTTTTTCTCCAAAGCCGCGAACGTTGTAAAGCTTACCCGCCTCAATAGCATTGCGCAGATTATCTATGCTTTTTATATTTAAATTTCTGTATAAAAAATTAGCCTTCCTCGGCCCTAACCCGTGCAATCCGACTAATTCAAGTATTCCGGGAGGGATGGAGTTTGCAAGTTCATCGTAATAAACAAGATGCCCCGTATTTACGATTTCTTTTATTTTAGAAAAAAGGTCTTTGCCTATGCCGGGAATATCAATCTGCCCACCGCCTAAGATATCCGTCAGGTTTTCACTCATGCGGCTTATAATCCCGGAGGCATTTAAATAAGCGCGTATTTTAAATGGATTTTCATCTTTTATTTCAAGAATCTCCGCTATTTTTTCAAAAATTCCGGCAATTTCACTATTCGTCATAATTATTTTGCATATTCTTTTACGGTTATGTTATATTATATAACAAATGAAGGTATAAAGGGTACAATTAATATAATATTTAACATTAAAAAACGATGCTCTTATTTAATTTTGTCCGATATTTTTTCGATATTTTAAGCACTATCCTGACGGTATACATGTGGATAATTATTATAAAAGCCTTGCTTTCGTGGGTGAATCCCGACCCGTATAATCAGATTGTCCGACTCATAAACGATATTACCGAACCGGTCCTTAACAAGGTTCGACTCATATTACCGCTCGGGACGAGCCTTGCTTTTGATTTTTCCCCTATCATAGTCATCGTAATAATATTAATTATTCAATTTATGCTAAATTATATAGAATTCTATTATATTTTGCCTCTTATAATTAGGTAACGGTTGATAAGATACGGCAATTTTAATAAAAAAATATTATAGTCAAAGATAGAGAAAAAACCATGGAATTTTCCCCGATAGACATAAAATCTCAAAAGTTTTCTAAAAAAATAAAAGGATACGACGTAACCGAAGTCGAAAATTTTTTAGAAATAGTATCGGACGACCTTGAAAAACTTTATGGCGAATATTACGACTTAAAAGAAGAGCTCGTTAAAAAAAATCAAGAAATTACCGGCTACAAAGAGAAAGACAAGGCTATAAGCGAGGCTATCCTTATGGTCCAATCCATTTCCGGCGATATAAAAAAAGCCGCAATCGCAGAAGCGGAAGCTATAAGAAAATCGGCGATTGCAGAATCGGGAAAAATAGTAAACAATGCAAACCAAAAATATATAGAGATAACAAATAATATTAATGACCTGTTAAATAAAAGACTCATCATAATGGATTCCATAAAAAATCTTCTCTCTACGAATATGGATTTGATAAATCAGGAAATAGCAAAAAATACGGGGTTTTCGGTTGCCCTCGAACAGGTTAAGCCGGATACGACGGATAACGCAAGTACACCCCTGCATGGCAAGCCGACGGGTAAAAGTTCGGAAACGAACGATGAAACCGCTTATGATGCACTCAAAAATGAAAGATTAGAGGAACTTTTGTGACGCAAAAGAATCAGATAAAATTTTCTGCTGACAATTTTTCACAATTCTGCAATAATAATTTGGCTATTTTATTTTTTTATGGTATATATATAAAATAGGGGTAGATACAAAATATAAGGTATGGAATAAGGAGGCAAAGATGAATATTTTGCTAGTTCAACCTAATAACAAAAGTACTATAGGGTTAAGCAACGTCTCTCTAATAGAACCAACGGGACTCGAAGCGATAGCCGGGGGTCTTCTTATGGACGAGCACAGGGTCCATATAATAGACTTAAGAGCCATAAACTGCGATCCCGATAAATATTTATATGATGCAATAGAAGAATTTAAACCGGACGCTATAGGTTTCTCATGCTCTTTCACTCCCGACGTGTACAGAACCATAGAGCTTGCTAAAAGGGTGAAAAATGAATACGGCTTGCGTTATGTCTTCGTGGGTGGGCACCATGTCTCCGTTTATCCGGTAGATTTTAATATTAAAGAAATAGATGCAGTAATCGTGGGAGAGGGTGAAAATACCGCGAGGGAACTCATTAGCGCCTTTTTATCCGGTACTTCGCTATCCAAGGTAAACGGAATCATATATAATGAAAACGGCCATCAGATAAGAACTCCTGCTCGCGGTATGCTTAAAAATATAAACGACCTTCCTTTCTTTGCGAGGCATCTTACTAAAGAATACAGAAAAAAATATTTTCTCGGCATAAGAACCTCTATTGCATGTCTTGAAACGGCAAGGGGTTGTCCGTTCAAATGCAGCTTTTGCAGCGTTTGGAATTTCTATGGAGGTTCTTACAGGTCCAAGTCTCCGGAAAGGGTCGTAGCCGAGCTTAAAGAAATAAAAGAAGATTACGTGTTTGTCGTAGACGATAATTTTTTCAGTGACGTCAGGAGAGTAAAAAGAATAGGCGAGCTTTTAAAAAAAGAAAGGATACATAAACTCTATACTATTCAGGCCAGAAGCGATACTATCGTTAAGCATCCGGAGCTTATCTCGCAGTGGAAGGAGCTCGGGCTATCCAATATTTTTATAGGATTCGAAAGTGTAGACGATAGCAAGCTGAGCAGTATCAATAAAAACAACTCTTCCTCTAATAACGAAAAGGCTTATTATATTGCGAAGAAATACAATATCGCTGTTACCGCTTCTTTTATAGTATCTCCGGACTTTACTAAATTAGATTTTAAAAAACTTATAGATTTCGTAACGAGGCTTAAAATTAGCGTGCCCGCTTTTTCTGTGCTGACACCGCTTCCCGGAACAAAGCTATACGAAGAATTAAAAGAAAAATTGACTATTAAGAATTATACGTATTACGACTTATTTCATCCGGTTATGAAAACCTTTTTGCCCAAAAATGATTTTTTTAAGGAATTTTCTAATCTTTATAAAATATCCTATAAAAGCCTTAATTTAAGAACGAGCGATATCTTATTTGTAATTAAATATATATTATCCGGAAAGATGTCGTTAAATCACATGTTCAAGCTTAAAAAAGTTATGAAATGTATCTCTACGCCCAAGACCTATATAGACTCTTTATCCGAGACCTATGTAAATTCTTTGATTCTAGAGAGTAAGACCTAAAATTTTTTATTGCAAATTTATCTTTCAAATATTATAATAATGATTTTAAAATATTAGTATAACCATAGGAGGGTCATATAATTGGCTAAAAAAGTTTTTTTAGAAGAGATTAGACATATATTTCCTAAAAAATACGAGATATTAATTATTCTTAATCCGGATATCGACGAAAATAAGTTTAATCAATTTCTTGATAAAGTAAAGGGTATAATGTCCAAGAATAATGCTGAATTTTTAGATTTCGAGGACTGGGGTACAAAAAAACTTTCTTACGAAATCAAAAAATTTAATAAGGGAAGGTTTATAGTAATACATTTTGAAGCCAACGGCTCTTTTATTCTGGAACTTGAAAGAAATCTAAAAATTGCGGATGACTGCATGAGGTTTCAAACAATAGTATTAGTAAAAAATACCGAACTTAAGAAAGAGAAAGAGAAAGAAGAGAAAGAGAAAGAAGAGAAAGAGAAAGAAGAGAAAGAGAAAGAAAAAGAAAAAGAAGAGAAAGAGGAAAAAGAAAACAAGGAGGAGAGCGTCGTAAATGAATAATTATCAACATAAAAAAACAACAAAATCCGCCAGACCCGGTTTTATTCGCAGAGCATATTCCAGGAAAAAGATATGTAGATTTTGCTCCGACGGAAAATTAAAAATAGATTATAAAGATTTTAAGCTTATGCGTAATTTCATAACGGAAAGAGGTAAAATAATGCCGAGAAGAATTACCGGCAACTGTGCTTACCATCAAAAAAGGATATCGCGGGCAATAAAAATTTCAAGAATTGTTTCCATAATACCCTACACGTCCGTTAATATTTAATGCTTAAACTAAGAAGTGTGGTTTTTAGTTTGTTGCTGCTGTTTTTATTGTTTCTATTCATCATAAATTCAGTAAGTCTTGGGGTGTATTCGTTTATAAATCCCTTTATGTATGTATACTGCAGCATAATCTTAATACTTCTCTTTTATATTATAGGATATTTATCTGTCATTCCGATATCTATAGTGGTATTAACTGCCTTTGCCGTCATGTTTACAACTCTTGGCGGCCAAAGCCGCGATCTCGGACATTCTGCTATTCTGCTTATATTAATTCAGCTTTCTGTTTTCATCGCTATCCCTTACCTGTTTTCTTATTTCATCTCAAAGGGACGGGGGCTGGCGATGTCCATCTATTATCCGGTATCGGTAATGTTTTTTCTGATATTTACGTTTGTTGCATTGTATTTATATATAAATAAAATAGATATCACTGCGTCTTTAAATTATTTTTCCGACAATATGACTAAGAGATTGATAAGCACTTACAATGAGATGGGTATGCACTACCTTACTACGTTAAAAATGCGGCATTTAATTTCAAAATTATTTAAGGTCATATTTTTCCTCCTGCCTTCCGCAATTATAACATTTTCATGGATAGGACTCTGGATAAGCCATACGATATTAAAGAAATTTTCGAAAAAGGATAAAATTCTCTTTTTTAGAAAGGAGGAGAATCTGTCTCTCTGGAAAACCTCCGATTATTTTATCTTATTTCTTATCGTTGGAATAATAATATCTATTTTTTCGATTGGCATATATAAGTTTATAGGCTATAATATAATTTTATTATCCTCTTCCGTTTATCTGATTCAGGGGCTAGCTATAATATCGTTCTTTTTAAATAAATTTAGTCTAAATATCTTTTTAAAAATATTAGTTTACGGAATAATTTTTATTTTTGCCAATCCGATTATGATTTTTGTCGTCATCGCCGGGATATTCGACATGTGGTTTAATTTTAGAACAATAAAAAACAAAATAAATAAAGAAAGGGAGGTATAATTCGTATATGAAAGTCATACTTAAAGAAGACGTCCAAAATTTGGGTTCTATGGGAGAAACGGTTAATGTTGCCGACGGTTACGGAAGAAATTTTTTGCTAACTAAAAGGCTTGCTATACCGGCAACGAACTCTAACCTTAAAATGGTCGAACACGAAAAAAAGCTCATAGATAAAAAGAAAGAAAAAATAGCCGGGCATTTTACGGAAATTAAGAATAATCTGGAAAAAACAGAAATCGTAATCCCGGTGAAGGTCGGAGAAAACGATCGAATATTCGGCAGTATAACCTCTATGGATATCGAAAATAAACTTAAAGAATCGGGTTTTAATATTGAGCGTAAGATGATAGACCTTGATAATCCAATAAAAGAGCTCGGGGTGCAAACCGTCAAAATAAAACTTTCCAAAGATATAACAGCGGAAATAAAAGTTCAGGCAGTACCGGAAATTTAAAGCCGAAATATTCTTTATGAATAATAACAGAGATAAAAAGGGGGCTTCAAGCGATAATATTGCAGGCATGGTTCCGCCAAATTCTATCGAAGCGGAAAAGGCATTGCTTTCGTCAATATTAGTAGATAACTCTCAGGTTAATTCCGTATTGGGAGTTATTGAGGCGGAGGATTTCTATGATAGTATAAATGCAAAAATATTTAATGTAATTAGTAAGTTAAGTGAAAAAGACGAACCTATAGACGTCATTACTATTTTATCCGGTTTAGAAAAAGACCCGTCTAAAGATTTTGATTTCAAAACTTACCTTACATCGCTCTTTGAGATGCCGGAAGGACTTTTTAACATTGAGCAATATTCCAAAATCGTAAAAGAAAAATGTACCCTGAGAAATCTCATATACGCATCTAACAAAATCAGGCAAAGGTGTTATGAACAACGCGACGACATTGAAGATATAGTAGATTTTACCGAAAGAACTATTTTCGATGTTACCGAGAAGGATTCTCCTAAAAATTACGTAGACGTTTACCCGTTATTATTAGATTATTTTAAGAAGCTTACCTCAAAAAAACACGAAGACGAGATTTTTACCGGTATTCACAGCGGTTTTAGCCACTTAGACGAATATACCAACGGTTTTCAATCTTCTGACCTTGTTATTATAGCGGGGAGACCATCTATGGGGAAAACCGCACTATCACTATGTATAGCAAAAAACATCGCGGTAAAAAAAATACCGGTAGCATTTTTCTCGCTTGAAATGTCTAAGGAACAGCTTGCAACAAGACTTTTAGCCATGACTGCAAAAATAGACTCGTCTACACTGCGAAAAGGCAAAATACATGATCCCGATATAGAAAATATTCATGCGGCACTTGCGATTCTTGAGGATATTCCGATTTATATTGATGACAGCGCCGGAATTACAATAACCGAATTAAGGGCAAAAACACGCAGATTAAAAAGGGAGAAAGGGGTAGGGATAGTAATAATAGACTATCTTCAACTTATGAAAACCTCCCGCAACATTGAATCAAGAGAACAGGCTATAGCCGAAATATCTCGTTCATTGAAAGGACTTGCAAAAGAGCTTAATATTCCGATAATAGCCCTTTCCCAATTAAATAGAATGGTGGAATCAAGGTCGGACAAAAGACCTCAACTCGCAGATTTAAGGGAATCCGGAGCTATAGAACAGGATGCCGATTTAATCATGTTCGTTTACAGAGAAGAGGTTTACAAGAAGGACACGGAAAGCAAAGGGATAGCCGAATTAATAATAGGCAAACAAAGGAACGGACCCACGGGCATCGTAAAACTTTCCTATATTGCTCAATACACGTCCTTTGAAAATCTTGCATTCGAGGACGACGAAAGCTATATATGAGTCTTGAAATACATTGCTGCCAAGCCTGCGGCACCTATAATACCGGAATCTTTTCCTAATCCCGCCTTTAATATTTTAATATTAGAAACCGAGGCTTTGAGCGCCCTTCTATGGACTTCTTTATTGACTATATCAAGCAAATCGGGGATTCCGTCTATCACTCCGCCGCCCATCACTATGGCGCAGGGATTAATGAAATTAACCGAGGTTATCACGCCGTCGGACAGATATCTGCCGACTTCTTCGACTAATTTAACGGCATTACCGTCCTTTTCGCGATATGCGTCGGCAAGGGTTTCTGCTGAAATTTTATCTATCCCGCCGGCTATACGTATTATCTCCTTAAAACCGACGCTATCCTGCAACGCCCTTTCTTTCATCATCTTAGCAATACCCCATCCGCCCGCATATGCTTCTAAACAACCGGAGTTTCCGCATGTGCACTTCCTACCGCCGGAAACAACCGTGATGTGCCCTATTTCACCCGCTACGTTAGAACAGCCTACGTATAACGAACCGTTTATGACTATTCCGGAGCCTATTCCCGTCCCGACAAAAATACAGACGAGATCGTTCTCCCCTCTTCCGGCACCGAACTTCCATTCACCGTAAGTAATCGCCGTCAAATCATTTGCTACGTTAACCTTTAATCCGGTTTCTTTCTCAAGTATTTTTTTTAAAGGAACGTTACGCCAATTTAAATTGGGAGAAAATAAAATATCGCCGGTTTTGTAGTCTATCTGTCCTGCAATACCTACGCCTGCGGTTTCTACTTCGTAAATTTTAACGTCTTCCAAAAACCTCTTTGCTTGTTGAGTTATAAAATCTACCTGCCTGCTCGTATTATCGTAGTCATACTTATTCAAGGGAAAGGACCGGCTGTTTTTTATAACCCCGTCTTCGCCCATTACTCCAAATCTTAAATTTGTTCCTCCGATATCCATACCGATAATATGCTTATTCATAAAATTCACTATTTTAAATTATTTTATTTTAATACTTTAAGTTTACAAGTTTTAAGCCCATAAGCAAACTATCCGACTGACAGAGACTATCGAGCTTCATGGCATCTAACCGGATACCGTCCATACGGTTCCTGTCGTATTTCCGTTATCGGAACCCCTTTGTTTTTTGAATAATCTTCTTTGAAGTTTAAATTGATTATTTTCTTTATATAATTATGTCATATTTATATAAAAAATCAAGAGATTATGAGAAATAAAACCTATAATCATTGAAAAAAGTGTTCCCGTTATCGGTATTAAATTCAAGAAACCGACGCAAACAAAGAGAAGCCTGCTCCTGCCGACATAATACTTGCCATGTCTTTATGCAGAAAAACAAACAGCCATGATACTTTAATAAATTGACACGTGTTAAAAAAACACCGATGGGTTCGAATTGACTTCTGCTCCTAAAGCGAATACAATAATTTTGGAAAAGAACATTTTGTGAAATTACTTGTTGTTAATATGATATAATCATGACGTCTCATGTTTAATTAAAAAACGAAGCAACTTGGACGGCGAAACAATGGATGTAATAGATAGCTTAGATTATATATTACAAAATAATAAGATCTCCGAAACCGGCGTCAGGAACATATATAAGCTTTTTTCCGAAGATAATATAAATCTCCTGCATACCTTAACAAAATATAGCGAAACCGATAAAAACAATCTTGCAAAAATAAAAAAATGTATGGAAAAATTTGCACCTACGGTTGCCTCTAATTTTTGCAACTATCTAATGACGATAGATGAAACAAAGAAAATAATTATATCTAAACCGGGTACCTTGGATAATCTCATATTAGCCCATACAAATTACATAAAATCTTTATTTAACCTGACCTACGATGAAAAATATTTTAAAAACCGAATTATTGTGGGTTTTGTACATTATATATATAAAATTTCCACGGTTATTTACATCGGCTCTTACGGCTATTATAATACATTGATTGCGTCGGCCGTGATGACCTGCTGTAAAGAAAACGATTTAACAGAGGAAGAATCGCTGTCTATAATGTATTCCGTTCAAAAAATAATCTCAATAGACATTGCCCTTGTGATTGAAGCATATTACCAAAAATCTATTGACGACACTTATAAAATGGAGCGGGATTCTTTTAATAGGCTTATTACCCTTGCGGAATATAGAGATGAGGATACCGGCAATCATATTTTAAGAATGTCCACTTTTGCTAAAATTATCTCAAAAGAATTGGGAATGAATGAACTCGAGCAGGAAAATATACTAAATGCCGCCCCTATGCATGACATAGGGAAAGTCGGCATACCGGACAAAATACTGCTGAAACCCGGAAAACTGACTAAAGAAGAATTTGAAATCATGAAATCCCATTCGATCATCGGTTATGAAATTTTAAAAGATTCCGAATCTTCTATACTTAGAGAAGGGGCTATAATCGCATTGTCGCATCATGAAAGCTTTGACGGCAGCGGCTACCCCGACGGATTAAAAGGTAAAAAAATTCCTCTGAACGGTAGTATCTGTAAAATAGCAGACGTATTCGACGCATTGATAAACAAAAGGATATATAAACAAGCATATCCGTTTGATAAAACAATCGAAATTATGAAAAATGAAATGAGACCGGGATACGCATTTGACCCTGATTGTTTTAACGCTTTTATGAAGGGCTTAGATGAAATAATACAGATAGAAAACGTCAATCGTTAGTCTCTGTGTAAAATCTTTTTAATACTTAATCCTTAATAAGACTTACGGCGTATTGCTTTGCCGTTCTGCCTGACCTCGAGCCCTTGATGGACGCATAGCTTATCGCATTTTTTCTGATACTACTCATATCTATCAAAGGTACTTTTATGTCATATTTTTTTAAATATAATTCGACCATTTTAAGGTATGTTTCCTGATCAAAGTTATATAAACCGTATGTTAAACCAAACCTGTCACTCAAAGAAAGACCTTCTTCCGCCTCTTCTTCCGGATGTATAAGCTTAGATTCAAAATCAAGCCCTTCTCCTGAGAACTTTTCAGTGGTGAGATGCCGCTTATTAGAGGTAGCGTAAATAATGATATTCTCCGGAAGTTCATCCAGCCCTCCGTCAAGAATAGACTTAAGCTTTTTATAAAAAAGAGAGTCTGCATCAAATGCAACGTCATCAAAAATAAGGATAAATCTATAGGGCTTAACTTTAATAATCGTAATTAACTCATAAATAAGCTCAGCAGTATCCTCAACGACATCTATAAATTTAATCTTATTTATGTAGGGTTCTTCACTGAAAGATTTTGCTATAGCCCTTATGAGCGAAGACTTACCTGTCCCTCTGTCTCCCCATAAAAGAACGTTATTAGCGGACTTACCCGAGGCAAATTTCATTGTATTTTTAAAAACACCCATTATTACGTCGTCTATGCCGATAAAATCCGATAGAGATAATGAGTATGTCGAACCGGCACTCTTTTCAAAATCACCGGAGGAACCGGATATGGGCTTTAAAATATAACTGCCGTTTATTTTAAAAAACTTGAAAGAACCAAATTTATCCAAAAAATCAGCGTCATATTTTATAATGCTTTTCTCGGTCGAATCGCCTTTGGCGATGTTTTTAAACGTGTCGTAAATTTCAGAAGCTATGCGACTTATGTTTCGAACATCTTTAAATAATTCTTCGGTCATTTTTTACCCTGTTATTTATTGCTTAATTTATTTATAAAGAATCATTCAATTTTATTGAACAGTATGATGAACACATGGAACAAACCTTATCGTCTTTAAGCGGAAGCGAGGCACGCATCTGCCTTGCTTTTTCCGGGTCTAAGGAACAATCGTATTGTTTTTCCCAATCCATAGACCGTCTATGTTTGCTCATCGATATGTCCCTTTCCAGCGCGCCCTTTACGCCCTTAGCTATATCTCCGGCATGAGCCGCAATTTTAGAAGCGATGACACCTTCTTTTACATCCGACACGGACGGAAGCCTCAAGTGTTCGGCGGGAGTAACATAGCAAAGAAAATCCGCGCCGGCTCCGGCGGCTATCGCCCCCCCTATTGCACTAGAAATATGATCGTAGCCGGGGGCTATATCTGTAACCAATGGACCCAAAACATAAAACGGAGCACCGTTGCAGAGGCTTTTTTCTAATTTTATGTTAGTTTCAACTTGGCTTAACGGAACGTGTCCGGGGCCTTCTATCATTACCTGAACCCCTTCCTCAAGAGCTGTTTTTTGTAATTCGCCGAGAATTATAAGCTCCGACACCTGAGCCCTATCGGTTGCATCCGCAAGGCTTCCGGGCCTTAACCCGTCACCCAAACTTAACACCACGTCGTTTTTCTTGGCAATCCTCAAAAGTTTATCGTAATTCTCATAAAGAGGATTTTCTCTATTTTTCCTCATCATCCAAGAAGCTATTAAAGACCCGCCCCTTGATACTATACCCATAATCCTCGTCTGTTTATTCATCGTTTTTACGGCTCTTAAAGTCAATCCGCAATGGACGGTAATAAAATCAACACCTTCTTCGCATTGCCTTTCTATAACCTCAAAAAGATATTCCGGATCGAATCTATCTATAAAACCGGTATCACCTGCACTTGCCATTCCGTCGCCGTTCTCCATAGACGGTTGAAACGCTTCATACAGCGGAACCGTTCCGATAGAAACAGTTGAATTTTTAACGATATCACGCCTGAATTCTATTATGTTACCGCCTGTAGAGAGATCCATTACTGCATCTGCGCCGCTTTTTACCGCCATAAATAATTTTTCCAATTCTTCTTTAATGTCGCAGTTATCTCCGGACGAACCTATATTGGCGTTGACCTTAGTTCTTAAGTCCTTGCCTATGGCGAGGGGGGCAATACCCCTCAAGCGGTTTTTTATTATCACGGTAAAACCATTCATTACATCGGAACGAATTTTTTCGGAAGAGACCCCTTCAACTTTAGAACAATATTCCATCTCTTCGGTTATTATATTATTTCTTGCCGCTTCTATTTGATTCATATATTTATCCCTTTAGCATCCTCTTTTTATTGCGTTAATTTATATCGTTAAGAGTTGAAATACCTGCAAACGACCTTACGGCGCTGCCGATATCCCGATTCCTCAATATACCCGATTGAACAGCAACGTAGCACCCTCCGACGCCTTTAATTTCGGACAAATTATTCTCGTTTATACCGCCGAGAGCAAAAACAGGAATTCTAAGCAATTTTAATACTTTTTTAAAGACATCGGTTCCTTGTTCGAATCCATTATTTTTTGTTTTAAAAATAGGACTGAATGTTACAAAATCAGCTCCGGCCTCCTCCGCTTTTTTTGCTTCTTCAGAAGAATGCGACGAATAAAAGATCTTAATGCCTTTAATTCTTTCCTTAACGACACTAATCGGTACACTGTTTTTATTCAAATGTACGCCGTATGCCCCTAATGCTAATGCAACATCTACTCTGTCGTTAACAAAAAGCTTAATGTCGGGATACTTTTTTAATATTACCCTGATTTTTTCGCCTAATTTAAAAAACTCCTTAACGCTTATATCTTTTTGCCTTAATTGAAATGCACCTATGCCGCTATCAAAACATTTATCTAACGCTTCAAGATAATCTTTCTCATCGCCGAAAATATTTTTATCACCGATTAGATATATATTGAAATCTATCAATTTTATTTACTTCGCATTAACTTTTTTATTTTATCGCACCTTTTACGGCATATTATATAATTTAATCTATATATTGTCAATTTAATCATATCCCGAATCTGATAGTAATTAATATCAATTATCCAAAATTTACTGCAATCTATTTTTTTTTATGATATAATCAGATAGTAAATAACTAAATTAAACTTTAATTGCGGAGGTTTCTCATGAAATGGAAGTGTTCCGTATGCGGTTATATTCATGACGGGAATAGTGCTCCGGACGTATGTCCGAAGTGTGGCGCGCCTAAGGAAAAGTTTGAACGCATTGTCGCCGATATAGAACAAATAATCGACCGCTCCAGAAAAACAAATCAACTGCACATAAATTTAATGCATTTACTTTCCAAGGTATCGGAATTTGCCGATGCCGGAATAGAGGATAACTTGGACCCGGGGTGCCTTAGCGTATTCCAAAAAGCCAAAAAAGCCGCATGGGAAATAAGACAAATGTCAAAAGCGGAAATAGCCGTCCACGTAAGTAAACAAAAGTGGGGTTAATTCTAATCGTATGCTTTCGATATCTCCCTTTTTCTATCGGGGAGATATCGAGAATATCAATGTTTTAATTATAAATCAATTATATTGCTTTTTAGAAAGTTTTTTGGTAGTATATCTAGTGTTTAAGCAAATAATAAAAAGCAGGCTTTATACTAATTTAATGATTTTACCGATACGGAGGGGATAAAATGAATGAAAATATGCATTCTAATAGTATAATGTGGGTTATCGTAATACTCGGCATCATAACCGTCGTAGGGCTCGGGATTTTCGCCGCAAGCGGACTTAACTATTCTTTTCCGGATTTAACTACATTATTACCTTTATAAAAACAATAAACATCTCTATTCATTGTTAATTGCAGTAAAATAAAAATAGAGCCGCTAGCTCAACTGGTAGAGCACCTGACTTTTAATCAGGTGGTCGCGGGTTCGACCCCCGCGCGGCTCACCACTTTAAACCCCTGCAAATAAGTACTCCACGTAACTTTTATCTTGATTTTAATATGTTTTGCCGTCCATACTTATCCCTATACGGTATTCTTTAAACCTGCCTGACGCTCCCTACCAATAATCATGCCTCTTCCATTTAGGTGTATCATATCCCTCCTGTCTGTTTTTGCAGCAGGTTATTTTACACCTTAATCCTTCTGTATCATTGCTTAAAATTTCCAATACAGCTTAGTTTTAAATTATGTACTGTAAACCTTTATTTTCCGACTCATTTGCATCCCCGATTCATATTTTTTCAAGGAAAAATAGATTGGGAAAAACTAAAAGCCACTTTGGGTGAAGATATAAGCTTTGCAAACAAACGATATATACCAAACCGGGCAGGAAAAAGTGAAGCCTTAAAGTGTTGCAAGCACCAACTACCAAAACACTTGTATGAGAGAGGTGTATTTCCTATAGACAGATTCGGATTTAACAAAGAGAACAACAGCTATATCTGTCCTGCCGACAGGATACTTAAATATCACGGAATAGATAAATCAAACAAACAGTTGCCCGGCGTGTATCTGTGAAAGACTGCAAAAAGCCTCTTAATTCAAACAGGAATGCGCAAAAGACAGAGCAAGATCTTTAGGCGTAAGGTAGCAGGTAAGCAAAGCGAGAGAGCTATTAAAAACCAAAGCATACCGCGCATCCATAAAGAAGCTTTATCGGTAGCCTGTTTATAACTTATCTCTACAAAGCTCAGCTGCAGCCACCATATTTTTTAATGACGGTATAACCTCACACCATCGCCGCGTTTTAAGGCCGCAATCAGGGTTGATCCACAGACGTTCTTTGGGTATAACGGCAAGCGCTCCGGTTATAAGACCGGCTATCTCCTCTACGGTTGGTATTCTTGGTGAGTGAATGTCGTAAATGCCGGGACCTATCTGGTTCGGATATTCAAAATTGCCGAATACCTTTAGTAATTCCATATTTGATCGTGATGCCTCTATTGATATAACATCAGCGTCCATTTCTGCTATCGATTTGATGATATCGTTAAATTCACTGTAACACATATGGGTATGAATCTGAGTCGTGTCCGCGACCCCGTTTACGGCAAGCCTGAAACTGTCTATCGCCCATTTGAGATACTCATTCCATCTGCTTTTTCTCAATGGCAGACCCTCCCGCAACGCCGGTTCGTCGACCTGAATTATCTTTATTCCTGCTTCTTCAAGATCGAATACCTCATCACGAATTGCCAGTGCGATTTGAGCAGCAGTTTGACTCAAGTGTTGATCATCGCGCACAAAACTCCATTGCAGTATCGTATTCGGTCCGGTAAGCATTCCCTTGATAGGTTTTTTACTTAATGATTGTGCATATTTAGTCCATTTTACTGTCATAGGAGATTTTCTTGATACGTCGGCGTAAATAATGGGCGGCTTAACGCACCTTGTGCCATAGCTTCTGACCCATCCATTTTGCGTTACGAGGAGGCCGTTTAATTTGTCGGCAAAATACTCCACCATGTCGTTTCGTTCAGGCTCACCATGGACAAAAAGATCTATCCCGATCTCCTGCTGAATGCCGATAACGCGCGCAATCTCATCCTTTATAAAATTTTCATATGCATCTTTGTCTATTCTGCCCTTTTTAAAATCGGACCTCGCTTTTCTAATCTCCTTTGTTTGCGGAAAAGAGCCTATTGTTGTAACAGGAAGCAACGGAAAATAAAACATTCCTCTATGCTTTGCCGCCCTGATCGGATATCCGGACTTTCTGGACAGCATGTCTTGCGTTATTTTTTCACATCTCTCTCTCACTTTACGGTCAACCTGAAAATCAATCTTCGATCCGATAATTTTATCTTGCAGTACTTTGTTGCCTAAGTTGCCATTGATTGCTTCGGATAGTACGGATAATTCGACTATCTTTTCCTTCGCAAATGAAAGTTGGTTTTTTATCGCCCCATCCATATTTTCTTCATACTTGATACTTACAGGAACATGCTCCAGCGAAGAAGATGTTCCTACCATCATGTTGGTCTTTCCTATGACATCGGCAATATCCGAGAGCATCTTTATAGATGTCCCAAGGTCGTTTGACCATATATTCTTTCCATCAATAATCCCGACCGAAAGCAACCGCATTGTTCCTTTTATGGCATCGGCCACCTTAAAAACCTCATTCGGACAGGCTACCGCATCGATATGAACGGCATCAACCGGTAAATTTACAAATGTGCTAAGATTACTCCCCAGATCTCCAAAATAGTTTGCCACCATGAGTCTGACTTTTGACGAGTTGCCGAGAATATCATATGTATATTTCAATTTATTTAATATCTTTTCGGAAAGATCAAACGAGAAAACCGGTTCGTCAATTTGAATCCACTTGGCACCGAGCTTGCCCAATTGTTCAATAATTTCTTCATAAACAGGAATAAGTTTGTCTATAAGCTGCATGACATCGAACGAGCCCTCGGAATAGCTTTTGCTCAACATGAGGTAGGTGACCGGGCCTATTAAAACCGGCTTCGTAAGGATGCCGATATCAAGCGCCTCAGTAAATTCATCGAATATTTTAGCCGGTGACAACCTGAAATTTATATTTTCATCAAGTTCCGGAACAATATAGTGATAGTTGGTGTTAAACCATTTTGTCATCTCACACGGTTTTACGTCGGCTTCTCCGGCTATGCTTCTGCCTATCATCCTAAAATAAAGCTCAATATCAACCGTTTTTCCGCCAAATCGCTCAGGAATAGCGCCTACCATACAGCTCATATCGAGCACCCGGTCATATAGGGTGAAATCATTGCTTGGAATTAAGTCTATTCCGCTATCCTTAAGCATCTTCCAATTTTTCCTTTTAATATCACCGGCAACGCTCAGCAATTCTTCTTCTGTAGACTGACCTTGCCAGAATGATTCAATTGCCCATTTCAATTCTCTTTTATCTCCAATTCCCGGATAGCCCAAAACATTGGTGACGGCTTTATCTTCCGTATCGGCACTCTTACCTGATGTCGCATCTGCGTACATAATGTTCCTCCAATTTTAGAACCAGTTTTTTAAGCTCGGATTCCCGATATGTGCTTTCATTAATAAATAGCGGATCCAGAGTTTTCGATGGTACAAATTTTTGCAAATAGTAGTTTGTGGCTCCCGTGATCATCTTTCCTATCTCTATAATATCCTCTTTTGAGAGAAGCGATTTTACAATAGTCGTTCTAAACTCATAGTCTATAGCCGATGATATGATGATCTTTATACTCTTTTTAATCTGTTCGCTATAATCACTAAAGGCCAGTTCCTTATATCGACTAAGAGGTGCTTTTACATCCATTGCCACATAGTTGATCAGTCCATCTTTAATTAATTTTTCCAACACATCAGGATTGCTGCCGTTAGTATCAAGTTTCACTAGAAAACACATCTTTTTTATTTTTTTAATAAACCCTGAAATATCTTCATGAAGCATTGGTTCGCCACCGGTAATCGTAACGGCAGTAAACTTGCCCTTGCGTTTTTCCAAGAAGCTCAATATTTTTTCCTCGCTGAGTGCAGGCAAGCTCATGTTTACTAGCTCCGGATTATGACAGTACGGGCACCTAAAATTGCATCCCGATGTAAAAACCGTTGCCGAGATTTCACCCGGATAATCGATTAATGAGAATCTTTGAAGTCCGCCGATGAACATGTTTTGTCGCTTTTTCAGTTTCTGACGTCGGGTTTAAAGCATTTTCTTTCACTAAACTCCTCTTTTTTGCCGGGATTCCACTGACTAACCGGTCTCAAATACCCGACCGCTCTTGAGTAAACCTCGCATTTCGTTCCCTCTGTGTTCTGTTTTTCCCGTTCCGGTCTATCAATTTTTAATATCTTCATTTTATCCCTCCTATATTTAGTGTTTTTACTTATCTGCAACAGCTTTGCGGATTAATTGCTATAGCTCTTGCTTTTTGAATTTCATTTTATTTAAAGCGCCTCTTCCTTGCATTTCGGACAATAAAAATGCTCCCCCGTGAGATAGCCGTGGATTGGACATATGGAAAATGTCGGAGTTATAGTTATGTAAGGTAATCTATAATTCTCAAAAATAGTTTTTATCAATTTTCTAACCGACCTGCCATCTGATACCTTTTCCCCTAAAAACAGATGCAACACAGTCCCGCCTGTGTATTTCGACTGAAGGCCATCCTGCAAATCCAGCGCCTCAAAGATATCGTCGGTACAGTTTACCGGCAGTTGGCTTGAGTTCGTATAATAGGGCCGATCCTTGCCTGCCGTAATGATATCCGGATATTTATTCTTATCCTTTAATGCCAGACGATAGCTTGTTCCTTCGGCAGGAGTTGCCTCGAGGTTATAAATATTTTCCGTTTCCTTTTGGAATTCTTGCAACCTGTCTCTCATGAAGGTCAAAACCTTGTTCGCAAATTTTACCCCTGTCTTAGCTGCTATATCTGTCCCGATAAAATTTAGACATGCCTCATTCATACCGATAAGACCTATCGTTGAAAAATGATTTACCCAGTATCTGCCAAGATGCTCTTTGATGCCCGAAAGATAGAATTTTGAATAAGGGTATAGTCCGGCTTCGGTGTATCTTTCAAGAACCTTTCTCTTTATCTCCAGACTATCTTTCGCCAGACTCATCAGATTGCCAAGCCTTGCAAAGAATTCATCCTCATCTTTCGACAGGTACCCTATTCTTGGCATATTTATAGTCACAACACCTATTGAACCGGTCAGCGGGTTGGCACCGAATAAGCCGCCTCCTTTTTTCTTGAGTCCCTTTGTCTCAAGGCGCAACCGGCAGCACATGCTTCGAGCATCATCCGGAGACATATCGGAATTTATAAAGTTTGTGAAATAAGGAATGCCGTATTTTGCCGTAGCTTCCCATAGGGGAACAAGGTTTTTATTTTCCCAATCGAACTGTTTGGTAATATTATAGGTAGGAATGGGAAATGTAAACACACGTCCATCCGCATCACCGCCCGACATAACCTCCATAAATGCCATGTTTAGCATATCCATTTCTCTCTGAAATTCTCCGTAGACGGCACTTTGAAGTTTGCCGCCGATAACTACAGCCTGTTTTTTTAGATATTCGGGAACTTTCAAATCAAGTGTTAAATTAGTAAACGGCGTCTGAAAACCCACTCTTGTAGGCACATTGAGATTAAATATAAACTCTTGAAGCGCCTGTTTGACCTCTTTATAAGATAGTTTATCAAATGCTATAAACGGCGAAAGAAGTGTGTCAAAATTGGAAAATGCCTGCGCTCCGGCTGCTTCTCCTTGAAGAGTAAAAAAGAAATTGACTATCTGTCCGAGAGCAGTTCTGAAATGCCTTGCAGGGTCGCTTGCAACCTTACCTATTGCGCCCCTGAATCCTTTAAGGAGAATGTCTTGAAGATCCCATCCGACACAATAAACGGCAAGCAGATTAAGGTCATGTATATGAAAATCACCTTCAATATGCGCCGTTTTTATCTTTTTTGAATAAATCTTGTTTAACCAATATACCTTATTTATTTGTGAAGAAATATAATTATTCAGACCCTGCAAGGAAAAACTCATATTACTGTTTTCCTTCACCTTCCAATCGGATTTACACAGGTATCTATCAACCAGATCGACATTGGCAATATTTGATATCTCCCTCATCTTTTTGTGCTGATCCCTGTATATGATATATGACTTTGCTGTTTTCCTGTAAGGCGAACCGATCAGTGCCTCCTCAACAATATCTTGTATCCCCTCTACGGTTGGCACCGAATTTATAGTGGACAGTGCAAGGCTAACAACACGTAATGCGATCCTTTTAGCTTCTTCCCTTTCAAATTCACCGGTTGCGGCACCGGCGGCAATTATGGCATCGGTGATTTTTGAAATATTAAACGGAACAATACGCCCATCTCTTTTCTTTATCTGCTTAAACATTAAGCGATATCCTTTAAAATATTAGTATATTTTATGGCAAGATAGAAAACTAACTATGAATTGGTAAATGAATACTGACCTCCCGTCATAAAAAAATCATCAGATAAGTCTTCTGGCTTAGCTTCATCCTACTTCCCTGCCTTCCCGGAAATTCCAGTGGCATAATCGGGGTTCGTCTGCATCACAGTAGCGGGGGCTGCGCCGGATTGTCACCGGGCTTCCTTTGAACCTGATAAGCTAATTTATAGTATTTTCTTTCTCTTTTGTCAAGCCTAAAATTACTTATAGAAATTCTACACATCAATTTCAACCCGTTAGAAAAGTTTTTTTAAAAAAAACTATAATAAATCTAAAAGCGAAAATTGAACAGTTGATGCATAGAATCAAGTAAACCTATTATATTGCCGTCTCAATTTATATTTAATATCTTAACTCCGGACGAGACCTTTTATGGAGATTTTTATATATTGCTCCCATGACGACAAAAGGGTATAATTAGATTTAACGAACATGCTGAATTTTAAAATTACCGCAGCGAGCTTACAAACGTTAATTCCGAAGGATATTTATAAAGGCAAATATAATACTGATTTTAATTAGGCACTTGCGGATTAAATCCCCGCGCGGCTTATCACCTAAATATGGAAACTCTTGAAAAAATAAAATTGGTTTATTCTTTTATGGATAATGACGCTTCAAATTTATTGCATTTAAATAACCTGATGAAATCCGGCACAAATGACTTTATCGTCCATGTTTATTCTTTTATTTCTAATTTAGAAGATTTCAGCAAATTTCTCCCTGATGAAGAAATAAGAGATAAGCACCAGGAAGAACTTAAACAATGGTTCATGGGTCTTTTTTCGGGAACATACAATAATGTGTATTTTCGAAAACTTAAAAGAATCGGCAAGGCACATGCAGACATAAAATTACCATCTCATTATGTCAGTGCAACAATGAATTATATAAGAAATTATTTACATGATATTATTCTTGAAAATTTTCAAATTTCAGACAAAAGAGATGAACTTATTGCATCGGTAAATAAGATTATAGACATGAATTTGGATATTATTATCAGTTCTTACATAGATGAAGGAAAATTATACGTTGCATCCACGAAATTAGAAACCAAAATCATTAAATTTACTTCTAAATTTGCCTATGCATTAGACCTTACGTTGGTAATATCGCTCATAGTAGCGACACTTATGGTATTTCTATTGTTTGCATTCGAGGTTTATAGGTTTGCTTCCGGTGGTATCCCGTTTGAAACCACAGTAGTGGATATCTTGGGTGTTATGCTGATAGTTTGGGCAATAAGGGAATTGTTGGAAGAAGAGGTTAAAAAACTAAGGGGACATAAATTTGCTTTAAGCGCCTTTATAGGCCTTGCAATGGCGGCGCTGCTAAGGAAAATTTTGATTTTTTCTCTGATTCCCGAAAAATCAGAGGAAGTGGCCATATTAGGCTTCCTTATCCTTGTCCTCGGCATAGTATACTGGCTAATGAATAAAAGCGAAAAATCATAAAATTTAAAATTTACAGAAAATTATTGCCAACATGATCAATTATTGCTAAAATTAATAAAAAGGACTAATGTCATTTTTTCGGGATGTGGCGCAGTTGGTAGCGCACCTGCTTTGGGAGCAGGGGGTCGCAGGTTCAAATCCTGTCATCCCGACCAGTTAAAACCGCAGTAAATAAGACATTTCTATAATATTCCCCTTAATAACAACTTGGCAATAAACAGGATTTTATGCGTGATTAATGTGAAATTAAGATCTATATTAATTTCATAATAGGTAATTCGTATGCCTATTTATTGTTATATGTTTTTCAATTCGGCATGCTTTATTATTTTCGGTATATCAAGTACAAAAGCAATGCTGCCGTTGCCGAGTATAGTGGCCCCACTGAAAAATTTTGCCTCTTTATAGATTTTGCCCATCGGTTTAAGTACGGTCTGTATCTCTCCGAATATTTTATCAACGGCAAACCCTACGACTTGACCGGCACATTTGACTACTATTATGTTATTTTCACTAATTTCTTCTTTTTGCCTGCCGAAAATATCGGAAAACTTAATATACGGAAGCAATTTTCCCCTTAAATTTATGCAATCGACTTCATCATTGGTTTTGTCGGACTCATTATAATCTATGCATTCTAAAATTAATTCAAGGGGAATGACATATTTGTTTCCGTCGTAACCGACCATAAATCCATCCACGATTGCAAGGGTAAGGGGGAGTCTTAACTCAATAGCGGTGTATTCCGATTCTTTAGTTTTAATCTCAATAATACCCCTTAAATCCGCAATATTTCTTTTTACGATATCCATCCCTACGCCTCTTCCGGAAATGTTCGTAACTTCATCGGCGGTAGAAAAACCGGGTTCGAATATAAGATTGTATATTTTTGAATCCGTTAAATTATCGCGGTCTTCGTCTATCAAGCCTTTTTCTAATGCTTTTTTTAGAATTTTTTCTTTATTCAAACCGTTTCCGTCATCTCTAACCTCTATAACTATGCTTCCGGAATCATTATAAGCATTTAATGTAATTTTGCCGTTTTCTGGTTTCCCTTTGGCAATTCTTTCATCAGGCATCTCGATACCGTGATCTATTGCATTTCTGATAAGATGAATAAGCGGATCGACGATCTTTTCCATATAAGTCCTGTCGAATTCGGTGTCTGCCCCTTTAACCTCCAAGGTTATAATTTTACCAAGATCCTTGCCTATATCCCTTACTATACGCCTAATTCTATTAAACACCTCTTCCACGGGAACCATCCTCAATTCTATAGAGCCGTCCCTTAAATCGTTAACAAGTCGTATAAGCATAGACGTATATTCCTCAAGCATAGAATTGCTTATGGTTTTTGACAATTCGGCAATTCCTGTCGTTACGGTAACAAGTTCCCCTGCTATGTTAACGACGAAGTCGAGTTTGTCGGCATCTATTCGGAATGTTTTAGACTCTTTACCCTTCTTCTTTTTAATTTTTTCCTGTTTTTCAATTACGCCGTTTATAACATTTTTATCCATGGCGTTATTTTCGCCGAGAAGATTTTTATCATCCCCTTTTTCTTTTTCGATCTGAATGCGTAACGCCCTTTCGAGTTCTGTTTTGGTCAGCGCGCCTGAAGCCACTAAAATCTCTCCAAGCCTAACCTCATCTTCCGGCAACTCTTTTATTAAATTCATATATTCGACAAGCTTAAATTTTGGAGGCAAAATATAAATATCACAATCGTCCGTTACAAACTCAAAAACATCTATTATTTCTTCACGACCCAAATCGGTTTCAAGGTTTATCTCGAAACCAAGATAACACAACTCGGGATTTAATTCGTCGAAGGACGGAATATTATCTGATATCGGATAACTATTTTTTATAGTACCGATTTTATTTAGATAATAAATAAAAGAGAAGGGATCCATCCCATCTATAAAGGTATTTTCTTTAAACCTTATGGAAATATGCCAATATTCCGATAACGCTTCGTCTTTATTCGTATCTTCGGATTTACTCTCGACTTTAACATTTTTAATTAAGTCTGCATTTT